>JAAAOB010000030.1 GCA_009909035.1 Bacteroidota bacterium | reverse complement strand
CCGTCCATATGCTCAATGGTTTGCTGGCCCATCCGGATGGCGGTTTCAAGTCCGACCTCTTCGGGAATATGCCCGGCGAACGGCATCCCGGCGTCGTTCGCCACCTCAGCCATCGCCTGGTATTCCGCAAGGGTTACCCCGGGATGGACTTTTAGCAGATCCCATCCCTCCTCAATTTGCTGTTGAGCACGACGTGCCGCCTGTTCAGGAGAACTTATGGAGCCACCGCTGAAACTGGGACCTGCCAGGTATAGATTCGGGCCGAGCAGTTCGCTCGAGTTGACACTCTCTTTCAGCAGGAGCTGATTTTCATGGCCAAGCATTCCCCGTACGGTTGTGACACCACCGGACAGGTATAGAAAAAGTACATCATCGAGATAGCGATCCGGCAGCCTGTCGGACTCGATGGGCGGGATATGCCCGTGCATCTCCGCAAGCCCCGGCATCAGGTAGTGGCCCGAACCATCGATCACAGCCGCACCGGATGGATGCACAACCTCACCGTGCGGACGGATTGAACGAATACGATCACCGGATACCAGCACGTCCATGCCGGGTTGGATACGATCATCCACCATCGATACAACGTTGATATTTTCGAATACTACCGGCCGGTCGTCAATGAGGATTGGTTCGCTGTCGGTGATATTATCAATTGACCGAAAATCTTGTGCAGAAACCGGCACGGTGGTTGAAAAGAACAGAATGGCTATCGATATAGCAATGCGAACCATAGGATCTAGAATTGAATTTCAGGTTATCCTATTATGTCTATTTAAAACGGCAATAACAAGATCCTTCGTTATATCAGATTACCCGGAATCGTATCTTGATTTTCTGCAGGTGTCGTCAAAACTGTAGTTTTAATCCGCCCATAATCCAGCGCCGCGGCATCGGGGCCCCGAGAATTTCCTGGTACTCGGTATCCGTCAGGTTCATTATGCGGAGATAAAGTTTGGCCGGAGACCAGCCGGTCGTGGCCTGCACGTTGAGATTTGAAAGGAAGTAATCTGACGGCACATCACCATCCACAATGGCATTCGTCTCTTCGGATCGGACGTGGTAGCTGTTTTCGCTGTGGATGGATCCCCATGGAAAAGCGAATTGCAACCCGAGATTTACCTGGTGTTCGGGGTGATTCGATATATATTTCGATGGTTCATCGCCGTCGCTCGTGGTGTGCAGATAGGTGTAGCCCCCCTCAAAACGAACCGACCGGTTGTTGCCAAGGGAGCGTGTAAGATCAGACAAGAACTCAACGCCAATAACGCTGCTCTGTTCTACATTTGATGCATAGAAATAGAGCTCGTCCGGCTGGAGGTTATCGACGTTCGTAATTTGGTTGGAATTAACCAGCGCAAAGTCGATCAGGTTGCTTGATGTGCGGTAGAAAACAGTAGGAGAGAGTTTGATTCTGCTGCCCGGGCGCCAGTCGATACCGGCATCAACCGTGTAGGATTTTTCAGGTTCCAGATCGGGGTTGCCAATATTTCGCAGCGGGGACAGGTCCGGTATTTGAGAGGAGATAAACCGCTCGGTAAAATCGCCCACGCGGATCGCCCGCCCGGCTGAACTACGGAATGTAACCGTACCAACGGCGTAAGAGGCGCTCAGTTGTGGCAAAAATTCGGTGGCCGCCACACTGTCAAACTGAAGCCGCGCGCTTGCGGTGACGTTCAGCCCGTTGACCCAGCTTACGGATCCAATGGCATACACACCGCCCATATCGGAGTTGTGATTTCCGCGGTCGGTGCTTTCAATCTGTTTGTTCAGGTACTGGCCGCCAACCATCAGTCGGATGTAGTGAAAGCGATCGGGATTCAGCGATCCGGTGGATCCGCTCAGCTCATATTGATGGGAAGCGTTGATAAACACCTGGTCTGTTGTGTGTTGATTGGGATCAAGTGTTCCGGGCCAGAAATCGAACGTATCGTCCACGTTCCGGTAGCTGACGTTCAGTTCCGATCGATGGGCATCCTTGTCGAAGGTGACGGCGGCGAGCCCCCACCGGCTGTCTATCTGTTCTTCGGACTGGTCGAACTCGCTCCGTGTGTAGAAAAAGCGGGCGCTGAAATCGCGGTCCTCAATTCCGCCTCGCGTATAGAGCGTCAGGTGATCCGATACACGGTAGGAGAGAGAGCTGCTAAAATTGGTCATCTCAAAATAGTTGTTGTAGGTCCGCTGGTCAGACACACCGGCATCGAACCCGGGATTTCGCAGCTCCTCACCGTCGGAGTCGACGCGCCGGAGTGATGAACTGAATCTCCAGCGTTTATTCTGCAGATCTACGGAGAGGTCGGCAAGCTGGAGATTGTGCTCACCGGCTCCAAGATTAGCATCAACAGACGTACGGATGTCATCCGGGCCAGGAACTTCTCGCTGCAGGTAAGATTTTGTTTTGATGTGAACCACGCCTCCGACGGCATCGGCCCCAAATGAGGCACTCGCCGGACCTCGAACCAGCTCAACCCGTCCAATTTCAGAAAGTGAAACAGGTATATTTGTGTTAAAATGAGCCGTCAGCGGGTCATTGAGCGGGACGTTATCGAGCATAAAGAGGACCTGCGAGAACGTACTTCCGCGGATACCGACATCAGCCTGTACGCCGAATCCCTGCCGGGCATTGATATTTACCCCCGGCAGTGATCGCAAAAGCTCATCCACCGAGGTGATGGGCATTCGGTCAATATCCTGACGGGTTATAACGGATACATTTTTCCCGCTTTCTGATACAGTGGTGGAAATTCGGGACGCCGTAACGGAGATGGAATCCAGTTCTGCTTCGATCTGCCCGAAGGCATCGGTTACGATAAGTAGTAATAAACCGGATGTAAGAATCGTCAGCTTTTTGAACATAAAAGAATAGGTTGGGCCGTAAGATTTAGTGAAGGAGGCTGCGGATAGGCAGGCTCACTTCGAAAATTTTATCTTTTACAGCCGTACCGGCTGTTGGTATTTTTTGAAAAGATACCGTCATGAAATCTTAATAGAAACTTATTTCCGAAAGAATCTTTCTGTGCATTCTGTTCAAAAATAGATCTATGCTGATCATTCGTTGAGATGCATGGTATAAAAATCGCAAACTCGTGGGTTCAACGGCTTCATACTTCAAGACCCGAAACAGATTGTTTTTAACTTGGAGGTTGGTTGGGTCATGAAGTCAAAAACAGGATGAATTGATCTGCAAGCTGCCGCAGACAGTTGTGCATATCGATACCCGTTGGGAATATTTTTACTTAACTATGACATTGACATTTTGCTGAAAAGGCATGCGATCAATTTGCGGGATTTACGTAAGTTTTATCGGTACTTAGTGGATGCATGATCGATCCGATAACAAAGGGTATGAAATTTTTTTGAACTCAGACCAGCTTTTCGAGTATACCTATCTGAGGACCCAAATGTAAAACACGTAATCACAAGCTTGACCTATGAAACAGATTATTACTATCCTGGCCGCCTCTCTTTTCATCATATCCTGTACCTCATCAAAAAAGATGCTGGAACGGGGCGAGTATGATCGGGCGATCGAACGGTCCGTTGAAAAGCTCCGGAAAAATCCCGGCAACAGTAAAGAGCTCAATGTCCTGGAAGAGGCGTACGAACGAGCAAATATGTTCGACAGGGAGCGGATTGAGTTCCTGGAGCTGGAGGGCCATGAAGAGAACTGGATTGAGATTTTTGAACTCTATGAACAGTTGAACGATCGCCAAAACAGAATTCGCCGCTTGCCGTCTCAAATCAGGAACCAGTTTACGTTCGTAAATTACGACCAGGCAATCATTGATTCCAAGCAGGCGGCCGCGGAGGTATCATATCGCCGGGGGATGGAATTTATGGAGCAGGATGATAAGGCGGGATACCGACTGGCGTGGGAAGAATTTAACAGGGCGTCGGAGCTGTATCCGGGCTATGAAGATGTGGATCAAAAGCTGGCTGAAGCCCTGAATCTTGGCCTGAATAATGCGCTTTTTGTAGTAGAGAACAACTCAGGAATGATGGTTCCTGACTATTTCAACACAGAGCTGTCCAAAATTTCATTGCGAGAGCTGAATACCCACTGGCTACATTTTGATACGTTTGAAAATGAGCATACCAACTACGACTACTTTATCGTGCTGAATGTTGCGGAAATATCCTTTTCCCCGGAAATGGTAGATCGAAGAGTGGTCACGGAATCGAAGGAAATTCAGGATGGGATGACCTACGAGTATGATAGCGACGGGAATGTCAAAAAAGATTCGCTGGGAAATGACATTCGGGTCCCCAATTTCAAAGAGGTAACTGCGGAAGTGATGGAGGCTGTGCAGCAAAAATCGGCGTTTATAGGCGGCTCGCTTGATATCTATCATTTAGAGACGGATCAGTTAGTCCGCACGGAAAACCTTTCCGTGGAGTGGGTATTCGAAAACCGCTATGGAACCTACACCGGGGACCGCCGGGCACTTTCAGAAGAGAGTAGCGAAATCATCGGAGGCCGCGAGTTGCCGTTTCCATCAAACGAACAACTGGTGATGAACTCCGCTGAGCTGCTGAAAGACCGCTCGAAAGTGGTGATCAGGCAAAATAGAAGATTGTTGGAGAGATAGTAAACCCAATCTCTCGCAAGCGTTCCAGGTCTTCGAAGCCTTTGGCGTAGTTGATCCGCTTGCGCAAGATTTGAGGGCTGACGAGTGGATGTGTCACTAAAAAACATGGTATGTCTGTCACTTACCAAACCACGCTCTGGATCATAATCAACCAAGAGATAAAACCTTGCTAATCTATTGAACAGACATACCATGTTTTAGACCGCCTTAAAGGCACAAGCGGACTAAGCCACACCACGAATCCAACTCAGGCGAGCTGTGCTTTACGAAATTATTCATGCAAAATAGAATTGTTGTTACTACCAGTGGCATTCAGTTTGACGAATGAATGTGTTCTATGTTGTCAGTAAAAACAACCTCTAAGAGAAATGTTAACAGACAAATAAAAGATCATCTGGGCACAAAAATTAAGTATCTAAGGAAAGTAATTCATTCAGGAGCATCACAAATATTTGAGTTCTCTGTGTACAGGACGATGAGTATTTTCTGCTAAGATGAGATTTTTTTCAACGAAATTAGGGGTCGCCTCCATCTGAGTTGTATTAGAATGTAAACAATACAATAAAAACAGCTTTCAATGAAAACTATAGCCTATACACTTCTGCTGATTCCAATACTTCTTGTCAGCTTTCGTGTCGGTACAAATGATGAACCTGATCCAGGAGTGATCTCTGAACTAACGTATAATGTAACCTACCAATATGATATACACGGAGAGGATCAGCAGTACGAGATAAAATCCTACCTTCCGTCGGACAATTTTCGACAGGATATCACCGTAAAATCTGACGATATTCTCAATTCTGATATAATCCTATCCGATCATAATTCGAACAGAAAGATCGTTTGGCGAGGAACAGCGGCTTCAGATACTACCATTTCATTTCAGTATTCAGTCAAAACGAAGCATATTCAATATAGTATCAGTAAGAATCTTCCCACTAGAGAAAAAGAATTCACAGAATTGAGCCGATATTTGATACCTTCGGCAAATATTCAGTCTAACCATCAGGACATCAGTGAGATTTCAAACCGATATATGCTTGATACCCCGGTTAAAGTTCGGGATGTAGCCAAAGGTCTTTTTCAGTTTGTTGAGAAGATTCCATCTGTGGAGAACAGTTCGGTCTCGGATGCATTGACGTGTAATAAGAGACGGGTTTGTACGGAAGAAGGAAAGAGCCGACTGCTTACGGCTTTGTTCCGGTCTGCCGGAATCCCGGCACGGATGGCAGGTGGTTTGGTTCTGAAAGATGAAAAAAAAGGAAATATGGATTACTGGACGCAGGCTTTTATTGGTGACGAATGGATAACGTTTGATCCTGAAAGAGGCCATTTTGCTGAGCTTCCGGCAACGCATCTTGAAATATTCAAAGGAGAGATTAGTGTTGAAAATCTCGTCGATGTTGGCTCAACGGACTCTCATTATGACATCAGAAGAGATCGTCTTAATGACTATCCTGCATTTGCCCTGTTCAATATCTGGAATCTTATTGACGGTAACGAACTGCCATTGAAACCCGTGATGGTGCTGCTGCTTCTACCTCTGGGCGCCTACATAGTTGCCATCTGTACCAACGTAGTTGGATTCAAAACCTACGGTGTGTTTCTACCGGTATTAATTGCTTTTTCATTCATTGATATGGGCCTTATTCAGGGCCTGATATTCTTCACTGCGATCATTGGCCTTATCAGCCTGATGAGCTTCCCGCTTGAACGCTGGGGGATTTTACACGTGCCCAAAATTGTATGCCTGCTTACCACAGTTAGCCTCTACTGCCTGGCATCTATTAAGATATTCTACATAACAGGTTGGGTGGCGCCATCGGCAACGCTCACGTTTCCAATTATTATTCTCACGCTCATTTCGGAACGATTTGCACAAAAGGTGGAAGAGGAATCGCTTCGGGAAGCGCTGTTTATCTACGGCCAAACACTCATCGTTACGTTAAGCTGCTATTGGATTTTATCTGCCAGTGTTATACAGCATTTTTTCATCACCTTTCCAGAAACTCTGATAGGTATTGCCGGCCTGAGTTTACTCCTTGGCGAGTGGATTGGCCTGCAGCTGTTTGAATACACACGGTTTTCTAAAATAGATGAGGAGGTAAGCTATGTTAAGTAGTCTTATTCAAAAGTTAATGCCACGGTATAATGATGTTGTGGGAATAAACGAACGAAATCGAAAACTAATCTATCCAAATAACGAGAGAAAGCATTATAAGTTTGCAGACGATAAACTCTATACCAAACAAATTCTCGAAAAAAATAATCTGAACTGTCCTAAAACATACGCTGCAATCGGGCGTGTGGGTGATATTCAAAAAATATGGGAGCAAAAGCCTGAGATCGACAATCTCGTAATTAAACCGGCGAGCGGGATGGGTGGAAATGGCATCATGCTGATCCGGAAACGCAATGGTCGGTGGCATCTTGGAGAAAAACCCATCACGGAAGCCATGATCTTCACCCATATTGCAAACATTATTTTCGGAATGTATTCCGGTGGTAATGACGATCGGGTAATCCTGGAAGAGTTGATTGTGCCCGATCCGGCTCTGTCTGTCTTTTATAAGGACGGCATCCCGGATATAAGGATTATTACGTTGTCAGATAAACCTGTGATGGGAATGCTTCGGTTGCCAACCAGCGAATCGGAGGGAAAAGCCAATCTTCACCAGGGAGGAGTGGGAGTAGGTATCGATCTTGACACAGGAACATTGACTTACGCATACGACGGAATAAACTATATAGATACCCATCCCGATAGTAATATAAAAATTACGGGTAAGGTGATTCCCCGCTGGGATGAGATTATGGATCTGACCAACAAAGTCTCCAGCGCATTTCCGCTTAATTATCTTGGCATTGATATTGTGCTTGACAAGACTAAAGGGCCCCTCGTTCTTGAAATCAATGTCAGACCGGGACTGAGTATACAAATGGCAAATAAAATCGGACTGAGGAGCAGAGTTGGCTCTCTGAACGGTCAAATTTAAAAGGTTTATAATCAGCTGTAGTTTCTGTTCTCATGCTTTTAAATGCCCAAATAATTGCATGTCAATACTTTATAGAAAAAATATTTTTATGAAAAAAGATTAGTGGGACAGTAGGGCTGATATTGTATTACAAATAGAAAGTTAATTAAATCAGATAGTCATGAAAATTCTTAAATCTAAAAGACCCTATTTAATACTTCTTGCGATATTTTTCGGTATCGCGGTCGCCGATTCATTCATGTGGAGCCAGAAAGTCGATCCATTGGTTGTTGAAGTTGATAAAGTTGAGGAAACTCAGAGCACCGCGCCGAAGTCGTATATAAAAGTTGCATTAATTGACAGAGATGACAGAGATGAGTGAAATGAGATTACTAACGGTATGTCTGATTGCTATTCTTGCACTGCCGGCAAGCGTTGCGGCGCAGTTGAAAATCGAGGCAGGAATAAACCAGGGATATGAGTGGAATATTTTCAAGAACCCGGAACGGATTGTAGAAAATAGTGACACACTGGGACGGAATCGTCTATGGCAAAATTCTTCATTTAACGAGCTCGCTGCTGATATAAATTACAACAAAGAATGGGGAAACAGCAGGCTGCGGCTCAAGACTGATCTTAGCACAAACCTATATCACCAGGAAACACAGGCTCATAAATATTCTTATAGTTTAAATGCATCTTACAGGAGTAATTTTGCCGATCGTAAATACATTGAGCTGAGTCCGAAATATTCAAGGAAACAACAGGATGGAATTGAACAGACCGACCCGGTATTCAGCTCAAGGCTTTCCTATCATCAAATCCGGATACCGATTGAGGTTGATTTCTACCTTGGCAACCTTGCATGGTTACGGTTTGAAACAAGGTATCGGCACAGAAGCTACGATCAGCGAAACCGTAAAAAAACCTCCTACAACGAATATTACTTCGAAGCTTTGTTCAAACAGTCTGTTGACGACATAGGCAGGTTTGATCATGAATTTCAAATCGAAAATCGAACGCGTTACCGTGATCAAAAAACCACTGATTTTAACGATCAGGGATCTGTTGAGGACAATCGGTTCCGGCAGTTTACAAAAGTAGAAGCGGAAGTATTGTACAGGTTGCAAAACAGGGAGGGCATTTTTGAAATCGAGTTTCCTGTGGTAGGCACACTTTTTTATGATCACCCGTCAAGTAACCTGGACTATAGGGAAATTGAATTCGGAACAGAAGTTGGTGTAGATCTTGGCAGAACAGAATTCTCGGCCGGGATAGAGAGAACTCTCAGAAGTTTCGAAAACTTTGATGTAAACGACTCTGGAGAGACACTGTTTTATGCTTACTGGACCGGAGAAGCAGAGGTTTATTACGCGATCACTCAGAATATCAATCTGCATGCGAAGGCGAGATACATCACCAGAACGTCAACTCGCGAACGGCTTACAACAGCATTCTATCGTGAATATACCAATTCCTATATTCAGTCCGGGATTACGGTGGATTTGAATTAGGAAAGATTAGCACCAGCGGACGCTTGTGCCACCATCCAAACATGGTATGTCTGTTTTTAGCTGTGCGAGGTTCTGTATCGAAATGAGCTATAGGCAATATCTACTTTAGGATATTGAACAGACATACCATGTTTTTTTCATGCCATATTCACTCGTCAGCCCGCAGATGCAGCGTGCAGACGAGGATTGACATTTTTTCAAATCAAAAATGTAAAAAAGACACACCATATTGGCAACGTTGCCATTTTTTCAAGTCAAAATCCTGCCTGAAGCACTTGGCATAAGAGTTGTTTAATCAATAGTGAACGATTGAAAGAGTTTCTTTCAATACATTCAGGTTCGTATTAAATTTAACCTAACATATATGGAGGTAACAATTATGAGAAATCGTAATCTTCCAACAATGTTTGCGGATCGAACTACTACTGATGTAGACAGCTTGAGCAGCTGGATGGACCGCGTTTTTGATGAAGTAATCAATCGTAATTCCGGTACATTTGTGCCAACATTGAATGTATCAGAAACAGATAAAACCTTTGAGATCAGTGTTGCACTGCCCGGAATGAGCAGAGACGATGTTGATATACATTATGAAAATGATGTCCTGACGATAAGCGGTGAGCGTCAATGGAAGCATGAAGATAAAGAGAATGGCCGCCGGTATCACAGGGTAGAATCAGGATATGGTTCATTCAGCCGATCACTCCCATTACCAAATATCGTAGATGCTGACAACATCAGCGCTTCATTTGAAAATGGTGAGCTGATCATAACCGCTCCTAAGTTGAAGGAAAAAGCCGGTAAGAAGATCGAAGTGAAGTAACGTTTCAAGCCGGTTCATACATAAAACATAAATAGAAAAGGCTGCGGAATTAATCCGCAGCCTTTTGTATTTTTTCATGCAACTGTTGTTTGCTCTCAACATATAATGAGCTCTAAAATGTTATGATACTGTATCCTTCGGTAATATAGGAGCGAAGGCTTGGGTGATCATCGTAATCGTCGATAAGATCGGTGCCCGTTTTTTTAACTTCATTAATCACCCCAAACGCCTTGGAGCAAAATTTGCACGCACCCTCAATACTTGGCAGTACAGCTTTGTAAAGAGGATGTGCATCGTGATCTTCATTTGCCAGCTCAGGGATAAACGTGACCCCGGCACCATCAAAAATAATCTTCACGTCATCATCATGATCTTGTAATTCTTTAGCGAATTCCAGCGCATTTGCGACACGTCCCATCGCTTCATGTGATCCATTTTCTGCCAGTATGACGATTGCTACTTTATTCATCGTTACCTTCCATTTTTTGGTTCATTTTTTACTTTCACAACAGGAAGTATGCGGAATGAATTCAACAGATTGTATCACATCTCTGTAAAATATGCGGTTTTCGTTCACCCCTGCTCATTACTGTGGGAGAGTATAACCAAGCGAGGGGAGTTGTCTTCATCAAAGGAGGTGCCGCTGTAATCTCCCCAAATTTTGATTGGGGTAAACCCCGTTTTATTCAAGCTCTCCATAAACCATTGTTTATCGAAGAGCCGTACGCGTTCGGTGTAGGTCCGCATGCCGTCGATGACTTCACCTCTGAACTGAATTTCTTTGTAGACGCACCCGTCTTGAATATACCGGCGGATACTGTATTCGATCCCCTTGTGCACGCCATGCTCTTCTGCTTTCAGCTCATGCTCAACTTTTTTGGCATTCATAAAATCAATCAGGAAGAAGCCGTTCGGCTTCAGCATGGCGCGAACACTTTTCAATACCTTTACATTTTCCTGTTCATCGATAAAGTAGCCAAATGTTGTAAAGAGATTGACGGCTGCATCAAATGTTTCCGGTAGAGGAGTGCGCATGTCGTTAATGAGAAACCTGACATTGGTCAGGTTCCATTCGTCAGCAATTTTCCGGGCTTTTTCTATGGCTTTGGGCGATAGGTCAAAACCGGTGACTGAGAATCCGCGCTCAGCCAGGGACCGTGAGTGTCTTCCCCGGCCACATCCAACATCAACAACTTCGGGATACGTTTCCGGTGAGATGTGATTCTCTATCAAATCAGCCAGCTGATTGGCCTCTTCTTCATCTCGGTAGGCGTAAAGAAATTCATATAAGGGACTGTCAAACCAATCTTCAAACCAGCTCATATAGATATTTTTGAGTATTAACGAATCTGTATTGTTCCTTAGAAGTGTTTTTGTTTTTACTATCTTATGCCCAATAATGTAAAAAATTGCAGATGATATTTACGAAAAAGCTACAAAGGGCTGTAAACTCTTCCAATTCTATTTTAAGCGTGGGGCTGGATCCCGATCCCGTAATTATTCCGCGTCCCCTGAAGCAGCAATTTTCCGATACGCACGACCAGGTATTTGAATTTTGCCGGCGTGTAATTGAGGCCACAAAGACGGACGTAGTAGCCTACAAACCCAATCTTGCATTTTTCGAGGCCCTTGGCGTGGGAGGGTGGCGTGTGCTGGAGGCTCTGATGGACACGATTCCGGCAGCAAAAATTACGATAGCTGATGCGAAACGCGGCGACATAGGATCGACGTCCGAAATGTATAAGCGCACATTTTTCGACCAGCTGCAGGCCGATGCCGTCACTTTGAATCCGCTGATGGGGCTTGATACCCTTGATCCATATTTGCAGGATGAAACCAAAGCGGTGTTTGTGTTAGCCATGACCTCGAATAAAGGAGCGGCTGATTTTTTGCGTACACCTGTGATGGGCAGGCGCTCACTGGGGGAGTATATAGCGGAGCTGCTGCAAAAAAAGCAGACCAGCTCCCAGACCCATATCGGTATGGTGGTTGGGGCAACACAGACCGACATAGCGGGTCAGATATTGAGGGTGAACGGGAACTCTCATCTGCTGATACCCGGTATTGGTGCCCAGGGAGGCCGTGTAGAAGACCTGCAGGGTGTGCTGTCCGGACACGACGGAATTCCGATTGTGAACTCGTCACGGTCGATCATCTATGCCGGCGGGGACGAGGAGAACTGGGAAGAGTTAGTCCAGAAGAAAGCCGCGGAGACGTGCCAATCGCTACATTCGATAGCTAAACATTATATACAAACGAAGGTATGAAGAAAACGGTGATATTGTACACGGATGGTGCCTGCAGTGGTAATCCCGGACCGGGAGGGTGGGGAGCGCTGTTGATTTGGAACGGGAACGAACGCGAACTTTCCGGCGGGGCAGCACAAACCACAAACAACCGGATGGAGATGCGTGCGGTGATTGAGGGACTGAAAGCATTAACGGAGCCGTGCAAGGTGAAAATTCACAGTGATAGTGCGCTCATTATCAATGCGTTTAACCAGCACTGGGTGACCAACTGGGTGAAACGAGGCTGGAAAAAATCCAATAAAAAACCGGTTGAGAACAGAGATCTTTGGGAAGAGTTGCTGAATGCCATGAGCCCCCATCAGGTGGAATGGATTAAGGTGAAAGGACACTCCACTGACGAACTGAACAACCGGGTAGACCGGATGGCTGTGGCTGCTTGTAAGCAGTACAACTAAATGCAGGAGAAAAGATACAGATGATTGTCTGTGATATTTTTGCGGGCGCCGAGTGGACATCCCCTTCAATCTCCCTTTTTTTAAAAGGGGGACTTATACAATCAGAATTTAAAAATTTGTTCCAGAATAATAGTAATGCAAAACTTTACTTAAATGAAATCACTAAAAATAGGATTCATTGGATCCGGTTTTATCGCGAATTTTATTGCAAAAGCAATGATCCAGGTCCGCCATTGCGAACTTTCGGCAATCTATGCGCGCTCCCGGGCCGATCAACTTGCCGACTATGCACGCACCAACGGCCTTGGAGATCCTGTTGTTACGCGTTCCATTCCGGAGATGGTCAAAACATGCGACGCCATTGCGATACTCTCACCAAATAACACGCGGCTTGAGATCATGCAGGAGATTTCCGACGCAGTGAATGAAGGGGCCGACTTGACCGGCGTGATATGCGAAAAACCTCTTGGACGAACCGTTGCGGAGTCGAAACAAATGGTACAGCTTGCGGACACTGCAGGATTGAAGACAGCCTATTTTGAGAATATGCTGTTTATGAACGCAATTAATAACGCACTGGAGCAGCTTCAGCCGCAAATGGAAACAATGGGCGGATTGATGATCGCCCGCAGTACAGAAGAGCATGCCGGGCCTCACAGCTCCTGGTTCTGGGATCCCAGAAGCCAGGGCGGCGGTGCGATGTCTGATATGGGCTGCCACAGTGTGGCCGTGTGCCGGCACATGCTTACACCGGCCGGCAAAGATCCCTTGTTTCTGCGCCCGGTCTCTATGCAGTGCGACATGAGCTTGCTAAAGTGGGGACAGCCCAAATATCGTCAGCAGCTGCTCGACCGGTTTGGCGTGAACTACAAAAAAAGCCCGGCAGAGGATTTTGCCACGGGCATAGTAGCGTTTGAAAATCCGGAAACCGGTCAGATCGTCAAAGGTCAATTTACCGACTCCTGGATGTTCGATAAGCAGGGGCTGCGTCTTTCCATGGATGGCCTCGGCCCAGGGTACGCCATGGAGGTAAACACGCTGATATCGCCTTCGGAAATATTTATCGGCGATGAAGCAGCAGCATCTGTAGCCGATTCTGAAGCCGCTCTTGAAAAATCAACCTCCACAAAAGGACTGCTCGCGGTTCAGCCAAATGAAGCGGATCTATACGGCTATGCGACAGAAATGAGAGACGCGGTGGATGCATTTCTTTCAGGCAGAGATGCCACATTACCCTGGAAGTATGGCCTTGACATCACGTATCTTGTTCAGGCGGCTTACCTGTCAGCCGAACGGGGCCAAACAATCGATCTGAAGGACCCCTCCATCCGGGAGTACCTGGACGGCTACACCTCGAAAATTGCACAGGGCAAAGGGGCCGAGGTCCTGTTCTGATACAGCTCTATCGGTCTGGCTCAAATATTTACTGACCCACAAAAAAGAGTGCGTTTGCAAAAAAGAGTTTCCCGTTTTCCCAAAATCCTCTGAACAGCGGGTTGTCGACCATATAGACGATCTGCCCCGCGCCGTGAGACTGGACTCCGAAGGTGAGGCTGTTCTCCAGGTTTTTCCTGGCCTGATGGCCTGCAAATCCACTTATGTGGGCATTTTCGCCTGCGGTCCCCACATTCCACCCACCGGCAAGGTAAGCAAATGGACCGGCATCGACCTTTAGGGAATAGTACTCGGAAGGGTACCCGAATGCAAGCGGGTGCGTGGTATCAAGCGTTGTTTTGAAGATGGAACCGGGCGTTGTCCCTGAGGTACGTTCACGGGCTCGGTCGCCATATGTTCGCAGACGTGTTTCGGTGTCACTGTCTTCTTCAGCTTCCGCCGTTTTTCTCCGAACGCTGAATGCATCAATCGAGGAGAGGGTGCCAACGGTACGATCCATCGCAATGAGGGTGCCGCCGCCTGCAATCCACGCGGTCAGTTTCTGTTTCGCGCTCTCCGTCAGCATGTCGGAGTAGGAGCCGGAAGGCAGAACAATGGTGTCAAAATCGGACAGGTCGGCCCGGCCAAAATCGTGGGTGTGAAATAGCGATGCCGGGTATTGAAGCTGCTGATCGAAAAAATGCCACACCTCACCGGATGCAAGAGAGGATGTCCCCTCACCCATGAAAACGGCAATGGCGGGAGGATCGATAAACTGAACATTTGATGAACCAAAATCAGAGCCGGACTCAACAAACCCGGTTGAAGTGCCATGGAGCGGCCGGTGATGGGTATCTGCCGCTTCCCGGACTACACGGTCGAACGCATCACCCAGGGCGCGGTTGTTGCCGCGAGTAATAACAAGTGTGCCCCTGTCAAATTCGCGGCCATCGATTGTAAATGGAACCGTTGAGAACCTGCTTTTTATACCTTTCTGGGTAATGTCGGCCAGAAACCGGGCATCGTGCATTGTATGCCAGCCGGCCAGATAGGCATAGGGTTTTTCAGCTCCGGTCACCTGCGGCTGCAGAAACTGATCGGCCCGGAGATCTTCCTGTGGCTCAATACTCGACTCCAGAGCATATCCGCTGAGGCCAAACCTGTAGTGGGCTTCCCAGGCCGTGATGTCGTAGGTGAGGGAGTCGGAGAGGGCCGGGTCCGGCTCAAACAGCACCCGTGCCAATGTAGACTTTGGCTGGTAGGCACTAATAATGATATCGTCCCCGGAGACCGTAATTCGCTCATCTTCCGCAGTTTGATAGTTAAATCCGTCAACTGATTGTGACGAACCGGCACGTCCATAGCGAATCTGCTGGCTGTCGAGATAACAGAGCAGGTTGTAGATTTTGTCGGGGTGATTATCCGCTTTCACTACAAACGTTTTATAGCGGCCGCCGGGGGCCTCTGCTGCGGTATTAAAATAGGTTTCGAACTCTGATATCACCCGGTCGGCGTTTTGTGCCGTAATTTCAACAGTAGATATTCCCGTTACGTGATGGTGCGTCAACCGGTCGTTCAGGGTTAGCGTGTCGCCCTCCTGTTTATGAACGGCAGCCCCGGCGCGCGACCCCCCGGCCTGTTCGTATGTCATGCCAATTGCGCCATTAAAGGTGGGCCAGGTATCGCCATAACTGGGATAAAACAGGTCAAAAACTTCGCGCGTAAAATAGATCCAGTTCTCTTCATCAAAGTACTGCATGTTATTTTTCCCGATCGTTGTCTGAAACTCACGCTGCCAGTCGGTGATCGCTTCGTGAAAAGGCTTGGCGGCAGGAGCGAAGTAGTACGGAGAGTTAATTCCCTGTTCATGAAAGTCGACATGTACATGCGGCATCCACTGCTGGTAGATCTCGGCTCGCTGTTGCGACTCTTGCTGCACCTGCCATGCCCAGTCACGGTTCAGGTCGAAATAGTAGTGATTGGACCGACCACCAGGCCACGGTTCATTGTGTTCGCGCGTTTCAGCATCGGGATTGTAGTCGGCTCCCGCCATTCCCCTGAACCAGTTGACATACCGGTCCCGGCCATCCGGGTTGACCATCGGATCGATGATGACGACTGATTCAGACAACCAGGATTCGGCCTCCAAATTGCCGGGGTCTGCCAGCTGATGAAGAGTCTTCATCGCCGCTTCACTGCTCGAGGTTTCGTTGCCGTGGATGTTGTAGCTGAGCCAGATAATCGCCTTTCTAAATTCCGTGGGTTCACCTTCGGTCAGGCCGATTAGCTTCAGGTTGTTGGTACGGATTTCCTCCAGTCGTTCATGATTGGCCGGGGTTGTTACCGTGAGGTAGACAAGCTGGCGGTGTTCATAGGTTTCGCCGTACGGTTTAAAATCCACGCGGTCGGATTCTTCGGCTACGTGGCGTACATACGCAACAACCTGATGATGCGGCGTATAGCGATCACCCAGTTCGTAGCCAAGAAACTGTTCCGGCGACTGAAGCTGAGCAACAGCCAGCTGGCTGCTGAGTAAAAGTGCAAATGTGGCTGCAATGGAGATGAGGCGAGGGTTCATATGTGTTTCGGATCAGTTCGTCGTTTTTTTTAGTAAGGCTGAACTTAAACAAATCCCGCCTATGCTGAAAGAGCTTAATCTTACGTGGTTCAATTCCGAGGCTGTCTCAAAAGGGCGTGCAAGTTGGACATTCATCATCAGTTCCGTCATGCCGGACTCCGTCCGCTCATTATTTGACCACGTAGCGCTAGTGGAGTGAAATCTCCTAACCATATCGAACCGGCAGAGATGGGTGACATTTGTTGGGTAAAGCCCAGCCCTCAGGCGTCATTCATCGGCATAATTTTTTAGGAACGCATCGATGGCATCCATCACACCGGTTGCAAACTCCTGCTCAAGCAACCCGTACTCCGATGGCAGGCCGGAATCTGATTCCTGGAACAGGTGATTGGCCCCGGGAATCGTTTTAATAATGATTGAACCGTCCAAAGCGTCTATCTCAGCGCTGTTTTCATCGGCCAATACCTGGCTGTCTTTCTCTCCGAACAGCACAAGTGTCGGGGCCCGGAGGCTGTCGAGCAAGGGGCGGGGATCTGTTTCAATGAACGATTTAAACCATCGGGTTTTGGCACTCTCCAGCTGACGGGTCACCTGTGCTTGGATAAACTGATCCATATCGCCCAGTGTACGTTGCTGTTTCTCCGGTAGCTTCTCAATCTGTTCACGCAGGCGGTCGGCAATATGTTGCTCAAGTTCAGTCCACCCGGTATCTGCGAGGGCCGCCTGATACACCTGTTGCTGAAATTCTATGTTTTCCTCCACCACATCGTCGGGAATATCGCGAGCCTCGGATAGAAGCCGGATCTGCTGGATGATAATGTCACGTCCGGGAAGGGAAGGTGAGGAGAGAAGAACGATTTGCCGGGGAGAAAAATCCTGAGCGGCAAGGAGGCTGATGATGCCACCCTGGCTATGGCCCAGGTAGACGATGGAGGTAAACGGATATTGATCATTCTCTGAAAAATAGCGGGAGATGTACACCAGGTCATCGGCAAGTTCCTGTAATGTAGCATCGGGTCTGCCAGTTGACTTGCCGGTTCCGCGATCGTCGTACCGAAAGCTGAAGTACCCGCGGTTCGCCAGCTCCATCGAGAGCTCTTTGAACATCTCAAAACCGGCAATATTCGCATTTCGGTCTTGTGAGCCGCTGCCGCTGTTTAAAATAACAAGCGTGGAATCTCCTGCCGAATCGGGGGTAACGATACTGCCGGCGATACGGTGGCGGCCGGTGGATATAATCTCCTCTTTTTCCGTATGCGGGCCGAACGCAGCGAGTA
>JAAAOB010000038.1 GCA_009909035.1 Bacteroidota bacterium | reverse complement strand
AAAGTGTAGGCTGCAATGTAGTAAAAGCGGGAATTGTCCCCACACCAACGGTGGCCATGGGGGTACTTAAATACCAGGCACAGGGGGGGCTTATTATCACGGCCAGCCACAACCCTGAACAGTGGAACGCGCTGAAAATGCTGAATCACAAAAGTGAATTTCTGGATCCTGAACAGGGGCAGCAGGTTATTGAAATTGCCGACGGTGAAACGTATAGCTATAATGGGTATAACAACATTGGCCAGATAACGAAGGATGATGAACTGACGCGCCATCATATTGAAAAAATCCTGGCTCTGTCATACATTGATGCGGAAAAAATCGGTCGTCAAAATTTTTCAGTTGCAGTTGATGCAGTTAACGGAGCGGCATCCTCAGCCCTGCCTGAACTGTTGGAAGCACTCGGTGTTACCGTCCACAGACTACACTGTGAACCCACGGGAATCTTTCCGCACAACCCTGAGCCCCTCCCCGAAAACCTGCAGGAAATTCGTGCATTTGTCCGTGAAAACAGCTGCGATCTCGGCGTCGTTACTGATCCCGATGGCGACCGCCTTGCGCTTGTAGATGACAAAGGTGCGCTCTTCGGCGAAGAGAATACGCAGGTTACCGCGTTTGATTTTATGCTTGAAAAAAAACCGGGCGACACCGCAACGAATTTATCATCATCAAGGGCAGCCGACGATATCACGAAAGCACATGGCCACACCTGCCACCGCGCATCTGTCGGGGAAATAAACGTCGTGAAGGTCATGCAGCAACAGGGAGCCGTCATCAGTGGTGAGGGAAATGGAGGGGTGATTAATCCCGATCTTCATGCGGGCCGGGATGCACTCGTCGGCACCGCGATGGTACTTCAAATGATGACCGACCGTGGCCAGTCAGCCTCGGAGTATCGTGCAGGTCTTCCAAAGTATGCCATGCTGAAACAGAAAATTCAGCTCAGCGATCTTGGCATGGATGCCGACCAGCTTTTGGATCGTGTGGCTGATACCTTTCGTGATGAACAAATCAACACGCTGGACGGCGTTAAAATTGATTTTGATGAGGGCTGGGTCCACTTCCGGAAATCTAACACAGAACCGATTGTACGGGTCTACAGCGAAGGCAAAACCGAAAAAGATGCCCGCAGACTGGCGGATAAAGTCTTGAATGTGATCCGCTGAGCGGATTGTAATCATTCGGGAAAAAAGATGCCTCATTGGGGCTAACTCTAAGGGATTTATCTTAATCGAGCATGTAACATCTTACGTCCCGAAAATCTCACTGAAATTCTTCTCGTAATCGGGATATACAATTCCTTTCTCAGTTATAATTGCGCTTATATTTTGGTGTGGCGTGATATCAAAGGCGGGATTAAACGCTCTTGTTCCTTCCGGAGAGGACGGGTTGTCGTTGAAGGCAGTAACTTCAGCTTCACCTCTGAGCTCAATCTCAATCTGCCCGCCGTTTTCAAGATCCATATCGATTGTTGAGCGTGGAGCTGCAACATAGAACGGTATGTTGTTTTCGCGTGCAAGAACCGACAGTGTATATGTGCCAATTTTGTTAGCTGTATCCCCGTTTTTTGTAATTCTGTCGGCCCCTACGATAACCATATCCACTTTCCCCTGCTTCATTAAAAAACCGGCGGCTGAATCCACGATCAATGAGTGAGGGACACCCGCTTTTTGAAGCTCCCACGTTGTGAGGCGCGCACCCTGAAGCAGCGGCCGTGTTTCATCAACCCAGACGTTTTCCACAAATCCTTTCTGATGAGCATGCGTAATACAAGAGAGCGCTGTGCCGAATTCTCCTGTTGCCAGCCCTCCGGTATTACAGTGTGTTAGTACACGAGTCGATTCCTTAAAAAGTGATCCACCGTTCTCTCCAATCGATTTGCAGGTTTCTCTGTCCTGTTGATGAATGTTTATTGCCTCCTCCAGCACCTGCTGTTTTCGCTCACCTACATCTCCCCCCTGATGAGTCCGCACGACGTTCATCAGCCTGTTTAGCGACCACGAAAGGTTGACGGCTGTCGGCCTGCTTGAATTCAAAAAGTCGCAAACTCCCTGGCTATGCTTAATAAAGCTTTCAATATCCGTTTCCACCGCATTTTTGATCCCAAGGTAAAACCCGTAGGCTCCAACGATACCAATAGCGGGAGCTCCACGCACTTTCAGCTGTTTAATTGCCTCCCATACCTGTCCTGTGGTATGCAGTTCAACAAATACTTCTTTGTGCGGGAGTTTGGTCTGGTCGAGTATCACAAGTTTATCATCCAGCCAGTGGATCGCCTGTATCGTTTCTGTGGCAGTTTTCATATAACGTTGCTCAAGAGTGTACGTTTTACTTTTGGTTCTCTATGCGTTTTAATGTATCCGAGATATTTTCAAGAATAGATTTCAGCGGGTGGTCGTTCCCTGCCTCTGCTGTAGCCGCATGACTGCCACGGTTATACGTAACTTCATCACGCTGATCCATAACAGTTTGCCTGAACGTACCCGCATCCACAATACCAATGAGTTTCATATCCACTGCGTTGGCCGTGCTCTGTCCCGCCGTCTCGATTTGCAGGGAGCTGAGCCCAAGATATCGTAAAAGCGGCCCCTCTTTAAAGGCAAGGTCCTGGATTTTATCAAGCGGAATGGTTCGATCCGTTGTCACCAAAACACCTTTTTTAAAATGCAGCGCGCGGGTTGTGAGTTCGCAATGCAACGATTCGAAGTAGCGGTTAAGATACAGACGGCCCAGAACCAGCCAAAACGGGATCAAAACGATACCAACGATGGTCGCTGCCATGACCGTCGTCACAAATATGCTGATATATGTTTTTATTTTCGGTTCGAACTTGGCCTCGTAAATTTTTTTTGCTCGTGCTGAACGCTCCATGGTTATTCCTGATTTAGTTGCATTAAATGGTCCTTTTTTTGTTGTATGTGTTGCTTACGTTGCAAAATGAGTTTATGATTCATCGGTAAAGTTGCTTGATAAGCCGTTTATTCCGTATGAATAAGGCAAAGCTTGCGTATGAATATACATAATCATGTGATTCTACTCTCAAAAATCACCCGCGGCCGATAACCCAAGAATCAGAAATTTGTTTACTTAACCTCACGGCTACTATGACCACCCCTTCACATACCATGGATGCTGATACGATCATTGAGCTTTTAAACCTGGAACAACATCCCGAAGGTGGGTACTTCAGGGAAACCTACCGCTCGCCTCACCGTTTTGCCTCTTCAACCACTGATGCCGGCTTCCCGGCTGGCCGATCGTACTCCACAGCCATCTATTTTCTCCTCAAGGGCGATCAACATTCGGCTTTTCACAGAATCCGTTCTGACGAAATATGGCATTACCATCTCGGTTCAGCAGCAACGATACACATCATTCACCCCGATTCTCTCTATGAAGCACTTTATCTCGGGAGCGATCTTGAAAACGGTCAGCAGTTACAGCACGTTGTACCCGCCGGAAGCTGGTTTGGTGTAACGGTTAACCATCCCGAAAGCTTTTCGTTATCAAGCTGCACCGTTTCACCCGGTTTCCACTTTAACGATTTTGAAATGGCGGATCCATACAGGCTTAAAAACGCATTCCCGGAACATAAAGAAATCATTGAGAAGCTATCCTGAATACCCCGTTCAAAAAAATTTTGCAGGTTGATTAACTGATGACTCAGTCCTTACCCGCTAATTCATAAACTGCATCCTGTAGTGCCTTCAAACGAACACCACCGTGCGATGCGGACCAATACGGGGTTCCTCTGCTGAGCAGAAGTACCTGTGGTGATTCGTGCCGTATTCCCGTTTTTTCAGCCACATAATCTGAGAGTTCCCGCATGGAGACGACATCTACCAGGTGCGCATCAGCTACCTCGCTCAACTCTTCTATTCCCGAATCCAGGCTCCGCTTCGATAGCATCGAAATACTGCATCGGTAGCTGTGTTTATAAACGATTTGCGGTCGCTCAACAGAATTTAAAATCTCATCAATCGCGGTTTTGTTTTGGGGTATATTCCAGTTTGGTTCTGATTCAGGTGCCGTTGTCATTAAACTGCGTACGGTTTTAAAAATATTCATCAAGGTGATTTTGAAGTTTTGTTATGCCCGACTGCTGCACGGGTTATGTTGCCGGAACCGTCTCTTCCATTGTGTATCCCTGCAGAGCAATAGCCTCGCGGAGGAGTTTCATCCCCAGCCCCGCTCTGACCAATTCCGGTTTATCACCTGTCAAGTCCAGAATCGTGGTTTCCTGCCCGCTCAAATTTTGCTGATGATCAACCACCAGATCAACAAGTTTATTAAACCGGCTCAGATAGAGTTCGCGATCGTCGGAATCAGGCTGTCCATTTTCAACATTGGGCAATTTAGCCGTTATGGCCATTACGGGTCGTCCAAGTTCCTGTATTGTTTCAAGGCAGATGGGATAGTTGGGCACCCGGATTCCAACGGTTCGCTTTTTTGGATGGGTGAGTAAGCGCGGCACCTCGCGCGTGGCGGGCAAAATAAAGGTATACGGTCCGGGGATCAGGCGTTTTATCAATTTAAAATTCTCGTCTGTTAAATTGGCAAATGTGGAGACATGTTCGAGGCTATGGCACATTACGGAAAGATGATCTTTCTTGCCCATCTGGCGAATTTTACGGATCCGGTCCATTCCTTTTTTATTTTGATAATCACAAACCAGAGAGTACTGACTGTCGGTGGGCAAAAGAACAATCCCCTCATCAAGCAACGTATCAACAACATCAAAAATTTGCTTACGCTTGGGGGAATTTGGATTAATCTTAACTCGTTCAGACATAATATTTTAAGTTAGGTGTGCTTTGGTTTATTTTTAAATGAATATGATCGTCAGTTTGCTTATTCTGACGACATTTCAAACTGCTTTATTTGTACCACAAATTTATGTGTTTGTCAACGATAAGTTTTGGAACTGTGTTACGTGTAATATCATAATCAATTAAATATAAAAAGAGATCAATGAATACAAATATAAAAGCATGGTGGCTCGGTCACTCTGCATTCAGACTCGAATCTCAAAACGGAACTGTCATTTACATCGACCCGTTTCTGACTCAGAACCCATCCACTCCTGAGTCCTTTAAACATCCAGACGATGTGGACATCATTCTTCTTACCCACGGGCACGAAGATCATGTCGGTGATACGTTGCAAATTGCCGCCGACACAGGGTGCAAGGTTGTGGCACAAGTTGAACTCTCACACCTCTTGAAAAAACACGGGCTTGCAGAAGAACAACGTATCGAATTTAACAAAGGTGGGTCTGTAGATTTTGAAGATTTTTCCGTTACTCTTGTAAACGCGAATCACAGCTCGTCGTTCCAGGGAGATTATGCCGGAGAAGCCGGAGGTCTTGTTCTCTCTTTTGATGACGATATCGCGTTTTACCACCTCGGCGATACCAACATATTCAGTGACTTAGAAATTTACAGGGAAATTTACCAGCCGCATGTGGCTGCTGTACCTATGGGCGACTATTACACCATGGGACCGCAGGAAGCCGCGATGTGCTGCGAAATGCTGGCTCCCAAACTCGCTGTGCCCATTCACTACGGTACGTTTCCGGTGTTAACTGGTGATCCTGAAGAGTTTAAAGAGTTCACCGAGGAGTACTCCGACACCGATGTGGTGATACCTGAGCCTGGTGACCAATTTCTTGGTTCCTGATATTTTCGAGAATCCAAAAACCGGATACGCAATTCGGAAATCTACCAACAAGCCGGCCCATCAAACGATGGTCTGGCTTTTTTGTGTTGAATAAAAATCAGTTATCTATAATCAGAACTGCCCAAAACATCTTGTGAGTATCTCAAAAATGTTCGCTTCTGTTTATTCGAAATCCAAATTTTTATAAGCCAAAAATCGATCCCCTGCTTATATCGCAGAGTTGCGCGGATACATTCGCTGGTTCTCGCAGATAATCTGCGAAAAGAACAACCAATCATATTTAGGTTTTCTAACGTCTTTCAAATTTTTTTAACGTTTTGGACAGTTGTGATCTA
The DNA here is from genome assembly GCA_009909035.1 of Bacteroidota bacterium. Lineage (GTDB taxonomy): Bacteria > Bacteroidota > Rhodothermia > Balneolales > Balneolaceae > SW132. The sequence goes on along the minus strand of JAAAOB010000038.1, from coordinate 11,902 downwards.
TAATACTTATAGTGATGCATTCAGCATCTGATTTGATTTACGTACCCATCCTGAATGCTCCAATTTCCTCTATTTGGAAGATCATCCATGGTTAGTTTCACACATACGCGTTGAGGATGAAGTAGATCAAAACTCCCGTTACGGAGACATAGAGCCAAATCGGGAACGTCCATTTTGAAACCTTCCGGTGGGTTTTGAACTTGCCCGAAAACGCGAAGTAATAGCTGCAGAGAACCAGCGGCACGACGAAGGCGGAGAGGATGATGTGCGAGACTAATATCACAAAATAGACAGGCCGAATCCACCCCTCGCCGGGAAATGGCGTATGCCCCACAAAATTATGATAGAGCAGGTAGCTGACCAGGAACAGTGATGAGGTGATGAAGGCCGTCAGCATCAGCTTCATGTGGGTCACATACTTTTTTTTCTTTATCGCCACAAAACCACTGAGGATTAGAACGGTACTTGCACTATTTAAAAGTGCATTTAAAGCAGGAAGTTGATCCACCCACGTTGCGCTTGTTACGGCCGTCTCTTTAAAATAGAGCAACCACACGATAAATAGGAACGCCAGTGCACTGATTGTAAGAATCAGCCCAATTGCCTTCGGAATGCTTACTTCCTTTAAAAAACGAACGGTTAACTGTTCACTTAGCTCAGAATTCATAATATATAAACGTATTCAAACGATTAGAGTCGTGGTGTCTGATGCTCAAAACTACGTATTATTTTGTTGGCTGAGGTAACATTTTTTATTCGTTGATCCGTTTCAATCTGTGATAATCAAGGTCCGGTAAGGGACTGAAACCCGGGTTAAAAAGCTAAATTCAACGCTTGCATGACCTTTGATTTCCTTTCATGTTGAATATAGTGTGGTATGCTATTCTCACAGAATTCTCATTTTTTTATATCCGATTATTGGGTATTTATCCGTTCTGACCACTATATTTAGTTCTGTAAATCATATGATTGCGAACCTGCAACTACTTTATTTAGATCAGTTTTAAATAGAGAAACTCAATCGACTCAGGTATGTTCGCTTCTATATTTTCGGTACTTTCAGTCAGCTTATTGCTGGCCTACAACCATTACTAACTGGTAATTTTCATAACCTTTTATGGCTCAGATTTTCCCAAAGTGGACAAATGAAGCTCCACGCAGAATTTTAATCGGCACAATAATCATTCTTAACGCAGTTGTATTCGGGGTATGGTATTTCTTTTCTCCTGAATTTACACAGGTGGGATATGCACCTGAACAACCCGTCCCTTTTAGCCATCAGCTGCATGCAGGACAGCTCGGTATGGACTGCCAGTATTGCCACACGCAGGTTGCAGAGTCGCAGTATGCTAATATACCAGCAACCCAAACCTGCATGAACTGCCACAACCAAATTAAGACTGACAGTGAAAAACTTGCGCCTGTGCGTGAAAGCTGGGAGACAAACGAGCCCATTGAATGGGTTCGGGTACACATGCTTCCCGATTACGCTTACTTTAACCACTCGGCACACGTAAATGTTGGGGTAGGGTGTGAATCGTGCCACGGCCGTATTGACCGTATGGAAGTGGTTTACCAGGCAGAACCGCTCAGCATGGGGTGGTGCCTCGACTGCCACCGCGAGCCGGAAAAGCATGTGCGTCCCGTTGATGAAGTAACAACGATGGGATACGATGTCGAAAACCAATTAGAAGTCGGTCGTGAGCTTGTTGCCAAACACAACATTCATGCACCTACCTATTGCCAGGCCTGTCACCATTAACATTTCTGATTTTTCCAAAATTAGACATACTGTTTCATATAAAAATTTTTCCATAACGAATGAGTGATCAAAAAACGAACGATACCACGTACTGGAAAAGCCTCAACGAGCTCGCGAAGAATAAAGAGTACCAAAAATATGCCGAACGCGAGTTTCCGGAAGATGCTTCAGAGTTAACGGACCAGGTATCCAGGAGAAGCTTTCTCCGCGTGATGGGCGCATCCATTGCACTCGCCGGATTTGCATCATGTCGTAAACCGGTTCAAAAAATTCTACCTTTCTCAAGGCAACCCGAAGACAAAGTCCTTGGAGTCCCCGACTATTATGCAACCAGTATGCCGTTCCAGGATACTGTTACCGGCCTGCTGATCGAGAATAATGAAGGACGCCCGTCCAAAGCCGAAGGTAATACGGAACACCCCGCAAGCCGTGGAAATACCAGTATTTATCACCAGGCCGCAATTCTGGGCATGTATGATCCGGATCGGTCGCGTCACCCGCGTCGAAATGGAGAGCAGGCCTCCTACAGCGATTTCGCCGAGTTCGCGGCAACTCATTTTGCCGAAACCGATCGTAACATTTTGGTTATCAGCGAAGCAACCTCCTCTCCGACCTACACTCGCCTGAAGCGCGAGTTCCAAAATCGCTTTACCAACTCCCGGTGGGTCACATTTGAACCGTTCGGTGATGACAATCGCCTTGAAGGAGCAAATCTTGCATTTGGCCAGCGCCTTCGAACCGTTCATCATTTTAATGAAGCCGATGTTGTCGTCTCGTTTGATGACGATTTTATGACACCCTCTCAAAACAAAAATAGTGTAGAGGCAGCACATCTGCTTACATCCGCCCGTAAAGTGCAGAGCACGAACGACGAGATGAACCGTCTGTACTCCATTGAAAATAACTACTCAATCACCGGATCCTTTGCCGATCACAGGCTCCGCCTGAAGTCTTCAGAAATTGAAGCGATGGTTTTTGCCCTTGCAAACAGGCTCTCGGCCGAGCTGGATGGCCTCTCAGCGTATTCCAATCACACCAACACCATGAGTACGCACGATTGGATACAAACCCTGGCCGATGAACTGATTGCCAACCGGGGTGGTTCCATCGTAACGGCCGGAGCTGATCACAGCGTTGCCGTACATGCTACCGTAGCCGCTATAAATCAGGCACTGGGTAATATCGGTTCTACCGTTACCCTGCATGAACTGCCATTTGGTGAAGATGAAAATAATAGAAACGCCTTTTCAGAGGCTGTTGAGCAAGCGAATTCTGGACAATTCGACACCGTAGTTATCATAGGGGCTAATCCTGCATTCACTGCACCGGCCGATCTCCGGTTTGATGAAGCAATCTCATCTGTAGAAACAAAAATTCATCTCTCCGATTATGTCGATGAAACATCCGCCCTTTGCGACTGGCACCTGAACAGGGCTCACTTCCTTGAAGCCTGGGGAGACGGACGTTCCTATACCGGGGAACGCTCCATTATTCAGCCCCAAATACGGCCGCTGTTCGATGGTGTCAGTGAGATTGAAGTCCTTCATACCCTCCTGACCGGCGAAGCCGGCAACGGATATGATCTTGTGCAGGAGACCTGGCGGGAATCGATCAGCGGAAACTTTACCCGGGGCTGGGAACAGATTTTACATGATGGCATTGAGAGCGATACAGGATTCAGTGACGTGAATGTAAGCCTGCAGTCAGGGTTCTCATCAGCAATCTCTCCCCTGCTTCAAACGAATATCACCGACGACCTGGAGATCACCATCAAACCGGATCCCACACTGTTCGACGGACGCTACGCTAACAACAGCTGGCTGCAGGAACTGCCCGACCCCATGACGAAAATTACGTGGGATAACGTTGCACTTATGAGCCCGTCTACGGCTGAGGCACTCGGACTACCTGCCGAGCAGAGTTTTAAAAGCAACGACGTGCCCGTTGTCAGAATATCGACCGGCGATCAATCCGTAGAAATTGCGGCCTGGGTCCAGCCCGGTCATGCCGATAACTCTATCACCCTGTATGCAGGGTACGGGCGGCAAAACATCGGGCGTGTGGCCGATGGCGTAGGTGTAAATGTATATCCACTGAGAACGACGGATGCACCCCTCTACAGGTCAGCAGAGGTATCAGCAACCGGCCAGGATTATGAAATTGCCTGCGTGCAGGATCATAATAGTATTGAAGGACGTGATATGGTGCGGGCTGCAACTCTCGATGAATATCGGGAAAACCCGGATTTTTCCACCTATGAAAGCGTCCACGGGTATAAAGTGCCCGGCATTAAAGAGGCTAAAAAAGCCGGGGAAGATAAAGGGCCTATTTCTCTTTTCAGCGAACAATACGGGCCCGATTATCAGCCGCAGTGGGGAATGGCAATCGACCTGAACTCCTGTTTTGGCTGCGGTGTGTGTACGATCGCCTGCCAGGCAGAAAATAATATTCCCGTTGTAGGAAAGCGTGAGGTAGGCCGGCGGCGCATTATGCACTGGATCCGCACCGACCGCTACTATGAAGGCGATGCCGACAATCCCGGTGTATATCACCAGCCGGTGCCCTGCATGCACTGCGAGCTGGCTCCATGCGAGCAGGTGTGCCCAGTAGCGGCAACCGTTCACAGTGAAGACGGCATGAACCAAATGACCTACAATCGCTGTATTGGAACAAGATATTGTGCCAATAACTGCCCGTTTAAAGTTCGAAGATTTAATTTCTTCAACTACTCCAAGGAGTATCTGACAACCGGCGATGATCCTGAAATTATCCAAATGGCCATGAATCCGGAAGTGACCATTCGCTTCCGTGGTGTTATGGAAAAATGCAGCTACTGTGTGCAGCGCGTCAACAGGGCAAAAATCGAGACCCGGAAAAAAACCGGCTCAAGGAAACCGCCGGACGGCACCGTTCAGACCGCATGCCAGCAGGCGTGCCCGGCTGATGCCATCTCATTTGGCGATCTGACCGACAGAGACAGTATTGTATCACAGCATAAGATGAACGAACGGAACTATGTGATGCTCGAAGAGATCAATGTGCGTCCGCGAACATCCTATTTAGCTAAATTAAGCAACCCGAACCCTGAATTGACCTAATTCAACCAAGTTATTTAATCGCAATAATTACAACATGAGCAAAACGTACGAATACGTACCTGAACCTGCACTGGTGAAGGGGAATCACAATTTCAGCAGTATAAACTCCCTGATCACGGATATTAACCTTCGGCCCACGCCTAAAGGTTGGTATATCGCGTTCGGGTTGTCCAATATCCTGCTTTTTGTGCTGCTGTTTTCAATTGGATACCTCATCTGGGAAGGAACCGGAATCTGGGGCCTGAACCAGCCGGCCGGCTGGGGCTGGGCGATTATTAACTTTGTGTGGTGGGTAGGTATTGGCCACGCCGGCACACTAATTTCCGCTATCCTGTTTCTGTTCAGGCAGGACTGGCGTACGGCCATTAATCGCTTTGCAGAGGCAATGACCATTTTCGCGGTGATGTGTGCGGGGATTTTTCCGGCCATCCATGTAGGCCGGATCTGGGTGATTTACTGGGTATTCCCGGTTCCGAACTCCATGGCGATGTGGCCGAACTTTAACAGCCCGCTGCTTTGGGATGTGTTTGCAGTATCAACCTATTTTACCGTATCCCTTCTGTTCTGGTACGTTGGACTTGTGCCCGACTTTGCAACGTTACGGGACCGTATTAAAAGTAAATTTGGAAAAATTGCGTATGGAATTGCAGCTCTCGGCTGGAGAGGCAGTAACCGCCACTGGTGGAACTACGAAAAAGCGTACATGATTCTTGCGGGTCTTGCCACTCCCCTGGTGCTTTCAGTGCACACGATTGTTTCTTTTGACTTTGCCGTGTCGATCATTCCGGGCTGGCATACCACCATTTTCCCACCCTACTTTGTAGCCGGAGCCGTGTTTTCCGGGTTTGCCATGGTTCTTACGCTGATGATCATCTGCCGGAAGATCTATGGCCTTGAAGAGATCATGACGGTGGATCATATTGAGAAAATGAACCTTATTATACTTGTGACCGGCTCCATGGTTGGCTTTGCCTACCTGATGGAGTTCTTTATTGCCTGGTATGGACAGGTTGAATACGAGAAAGCAATCTTCATCCTCCGGGCCACCGGCCCTTATGCGTGGGCCTACTGGATTATGATTACCTGTAATGTGCTATCTCCCCAGTTTTTCTGGTCCAAGAAACTCCGGCGCAACGTCACATTCACATTTATTATATCCATTGTTGTGAATATTGGAATGTGGTTTGAGCGGTTTGTCATTACCGTCAGCTCACTCTCTACCGATTACCTTCCCTCTTCGTGGGGTTATTTCTCTCCAACCATCTGGGATGTATTGACGTACGTGGGCACATTCGGACTGTTTTTCACCTTTTTCCTTCTGTTTCTGCGCTTTTTACCGATGGTAGCTGTTGCGGAAATCAAAGGTGCCATGCCGCAGGCAGATCCTCACAATTATGATGCCGAAACCGGGGATTACTCTCCCAAAGAGATCCAGATTCCTGAACCTAACAAAGAGACTGTATAGATATGAATACTGAATCTTCATCCTCAAAAATCTACGGTGTGCTGGCGGAAGTCAGAAACCCGAAAGAGCTGATCGATATTGCACGTACTGTAAATAAGAATGGCTACAAAAAGTATGATACCTTCAGCCCCTTCCCGATTCACGGTATTGATAAGGCGATGAGCCTTCAGAAATCGAAGCTGGGCTGGATTGTTTTTGGCCACGGCCTGATCGGTATGACCGGGGCGCTGTCCATGATCTATTTTATGATGGTTTATGATTATCCGCTCAACATCAGTGGTAAAAGCCTGATGAACGTCCCGGCATGGATTCCTGTCACATTTGAGCTAACCATTTTGCTCTCGGCATTTGGTGCTGTATTTGGAATGTTTTTTCTGAACGGCCTTCCCAAACTTAATCACCCGCTGTTTACATCGGAAAATTTTAAGAAAGCAACGAACGACGGCTTTTTTATATGTATTGAGGCAGATGATCCGCAATTTGAACCTGAAAAAGTCCAAAACCTGCTCGCTGAAGCCGGAGCCACCAATATTGAAGAAATTCGTGATGATTCCTGAAACCCGATTCCACTTTAAGAAGATCCACACATTATGAGATTGTCAATACCACAATTTGCATCGCTTCTGCTACTGCCGCTCCTGTTGATAGCGTGCCGCGGACAAAAAACGGAAAAACCGCCCATCAGCCCTCAACAGAATATGCAGTTTCAGGATCGCTTTAATGCACAGGAAGAAAATTCCTTTTTCGATAACAATATGGCGATGAGATATCCTGTGGATGGAACCGTCTCTCGCGGCGACCTGCGCCACGACTCGACGCTATTTGAAGGCCGCGATGAAAACGGTGAATTTGTTACCGAAATCCCCATGGATGTGAGCCGTTCATTTATGTACAGGGGAAAAGAGCGGTACGACATTTACTGTTCCCCTTGTCATGGTAAAGTTGGAAATGGCCAGGGAATCATCATGACAGGTCAGTACGGGTATGTACCGGCTCCTTCGTTTCACCGCCAGGCCAGCTATGACATGCCTGACGGACAGTTTTATTCCGCCATAACCGAGGGAATTCGAAGTATGCCGGCCTACAACACCCAAATCAAAGTTGAAGATCGCTGGGCCATTGTATCTTATATCCGGGCTCTTCAAAACAGCCAGAACGTCCCGGAAGAGGAAATTGAACAATACGATGTGGACCTTGCACAACTACAAACCGAATTTTCAGAAGAACAGGCCCGCCAGCAAGCTCTTGCCGAAGAGCGAGCAGCTGCAGCCGGCGAGGAAGAAATATCAGCAGCACGCGGGGAACAGCTCTACACCGCGAATGCCTGCCAAACATGTCACTCTCTTGATGGAACCCGTCTTGTGGGGCCAAGTTTTGCCGGCCTCTTTGGGAAGGAGCGTAATTTCGCGGATGGAACCTCCACCGTTGCAGACGAAGAGTATCTCAAGCAATCAATTGTCATGCCAAGCGCCAAGATTGTTGATGGATATGACAATGCCATGGCCAACTACGATTACCTAACAGACGGAGAGGTACAATCTCTTGTTGAGTTTATTAAGGCACAATCAGATAACTAAAGAACCTCGAAAGTTAAAGAACGCATTCAACAATGGCTTCACACAGTCCTAAATTAACAGATTCGGTTCAGCTTCCATCGCAGGTCGATCTCACCAAAACATTTTATGGAGTCGGCGTGGTTGGATTAATCGCCAGTGCTATCGGATATTTCCTGAACGCTGAGCAGTTTTTCTACTCCTACCTGACGAGTTTCACATTTTTTACGAGTTTTGCGCTCGCCGCCATGATTATGGTCATGATTCACCATATCACCAAATCATCCTGGGGAACGGTTTTGCGGCGAATTCCGGAAACGCTCTCATCCAATTTCTGGATTTGGGGCCTGCTGTTCATCCCCATTCTGTTTGGTATGAGCAGCCTCTACCAGTGGACCAACACCGAATATGTAATGGATGATCCGATTATGCTGGGGAAAGTGCCGTATCTTAATGAGCCATTTTTTATTATCCGCCAGGTAATCTATTTCGGCGTTTGGGGATATCTTGGATACAAGCTTCATAAAGTATCGGTTGAGATGGACCGAACCAACGACTGGGGCCTTACCTCCCTGCTTCGCAAAGTTAGCGCACCGGGAATCCTGATCTTTTCACTGACGGTTGCCTTTGCAAGTTTCGACTGGCTCATGTCGCTCGATGCCCACTGGTTCTCAACCATGTTTGGCGTCTATTTCTTTGCCATGAGTTTCCAGGCCTTCTTTCCCGCTATGATTTTGATAACTTTTTGGCTGCATAAAAAAGGCCTTCTTAAAAATACCATCACCAAGCCCCACATTTACGATCTGGGTGCCTGGTTTTTCGGGTTCACCGTGTTTTACGCCTACATTGCATTCAGCCAGTTTCTGTTGATTTACTATGCCAATATCCCGGAGGAGACTCTTTGGTTCTATCACAGGCTTGAGGGCAGCTGGGCCATCATTACCTACAGCCTCATTATCTGTCGATTTGTAATTCCTTTTATCCTGTTGTTGAATCGCGACAAAAAACATAGCAAAACTCTTTTGATTGTAGCCTCAACCCTGATTATTGTTATGCATTTGATCGAGCTTCACTGGATTGTGATGCCCGTTCTTCACCATCACGGGATGGCGCTCAGCTGGTTGGATATTACAACCTTATTAGGTCTCGGCGGAATTTTTATGGGGCTATTTTTTGGCAGCCTCAAAAAACACAGTATGGTACCGGTCAACGACCCTACACTCGCCGAATCGCTCGACAAACATTACCATCAATAACCGTCTGAACCTATTGACATGAGTAAGGATTCAAACAAGTTTACGCTTGAAGAAAAAACGAAGATCGCTCTGGAAGCTGCATCCGGTGACAAAGGAAAGTTGGCCAACCTTGCGACAAAACATAACGTAACTGTAGAACAAATTGAAGAGTGGATGCGCGAGACCGGCATCGGCGAACCCACTAAAGAGGAAGAGCTCGAGGAGTCTGAATCGGTTTCAATTTCGGCCTCTGAGGAATTTGCCAACGATTATGATTACGGTGCAACCGAAGATAAACTCAATTACAAACGCCTGTTTTTCTGGTCTATTTTTGGTATTTCTGTGATTCTGATTTTCATCATTGCGGTTTTTAACGTATACGAATACACAATTCAAAGTGTTGGCCAGCAAAATTCCGAATCAAGCCAATATTACGATATCGAAGAACAGGTCAAAAATGATGAGGAACGCTTGAACTCATTTGGTGTTGTAGATATGGAAGAGGGTATTTACCGAATACCTATCGACAGCGCAATTGTCAATATGACAAATGAATAATTAATTGAATATCTGTATGAAAACTACACTGAATGTCCTGTTGTTTATTTCAGTGTTTATTTTTGTAGTGCCTGTTCACGGACAGTTAAACAAAGAAAAACCGGCCCTGCTGGACGATGTGGGTGTTGAAGAGAAGCTTGGCGATACGATACCGCTGAATACGAGGTTTGCTACTTCGGAAGGAGATTCAGTTACGCTTGGGGAACTTATGGATGAGGGGAAACCGGTCCTGCTAAATCCTCTTTACTACGAATGTCCTACCCTGTGCGGGCTCGTGCTCGATGCGGTTTTTAACGTTGTCGAAGAGCTGAAGTGGAATCCGGGTGATGATTATACGATCATCTCGTTCAGTATTGACCACGACGAAGATCACACCCTTGCAGCGGATGCTAAGCGAGATGTTTTGAATGATCTTGACCGCCCCGGAGCCGGTAAAGGCTGGCACTTCCTCACCGGAAGTGAAGCCTCGGTAAAGAAGCTGACCGATGCTGTTGGATTCCAGTTCTCATATGATGAACGAACCGACGAATACATGCATATGGCAAGCATTATGCTGATTAGCCCGGAAGGGATCGTTACCCGGTACCTCTACGGGCTGGAAATGCGTGAATTTGACCTCAGAAACGCGCTCTATGAAGCTGCGGACGGACAAATCGGCTCCACCATTGATAAGGCTGTTTTATACTGTTTTAGCTACGATCCATCCTCGCAAAGTTATGTGCCCGTTGCGATCAACATAATGAAGCTTGGCGGATTGGTTACAATGCTGATTCTGGGTATATTTTTAACTATTTTATGGCTGCGAAACAGCGGCACATCAGAACCACCTAAAATTGAATTTCAGGAATGATTGAACTCTCCGAATATATGCTTCCCCCGGCTCGCAGCACACTTGCCGGTGAAACTGATGCATTGTTCCATTTTATCAATGTAACCAGTTTTATTCTGCTGATAGGCATTACGATTGCCATCGTCTATTTCTCTTGGAAATACCGTCGCCGCTCTGACGATGATGTTACTCCCGTTATCACTCATAACAGTACGCTTGAGATCACCTGGTCCGTCATTCCGCTGATTCTCGTCATGATCGTGTTCGGCTGGGGATTTACAGGCTATATGAATTTAACCACGCCACCCGACAATGCATACGAAGTGCGAGTCGTCGGTAAGAGCTGGCTGTGGGAATTTCACTACAATAACGGCAAGGTGAGTGTAAACGAACTGAACGTGCCGGTAGACAGGCCGGTCAAACTTGTGATGAGCTCTGATGATGTGATACACTCCTTTTTTGTGCCCGATTTCAGGGTGAAACGGGATGTATTACCGAACCGTTATTCCAGCCTTTGGTTTGAAGCCACTGAAACCGGCGAGTCCATCATATTTTGCACGGAATACTGTGGTACCAACCACTCCCAGATGGATGCTGTTGTGAACGTAATGACTCAAGATGATTTTGAGACATGGGTGGAATCGGGCGACTCTGTTGATGAGAGTGTGCCACCGGCCGAGCGAGGAGAAGCTCTTGTGAGTCGAAATGGATGCAACGCCTGCCATTCGGCCGATGGTTCCAGCGGTGTTGGGCCATCCTACCTTGGGCTTTGGGAGAGTGAACGTCCCCTGGCAAACGGCGAAACAGTAACAGCCGATGCAAACTACATCCGTGAGAGCATTCTCCAATCTGATGCTAAGATTGTTGAAGGGTACGACAATGTCATGCCCTCCTACCAAGGGGTAATTAACGATCGCGAAATTGATGACATCATTGAATATATCAAAACATTAGAATAGAGTAGATTATGGCTGCCACTGAAGCATCAAACATAAGAAAACTACAGGTTCAACGGTTTAAGCCTGAAGAAACGCCTAAGCATCACTATCTGAATGCTGAAAAAGGGCTCTGGTCGTGGCTTACCAGTGTGGATCATAAGAGAATCGGGCTAATGTATCTCGCCTCTATCGCATTCTTTTTCCTGATAGGGGGAATCCTCGCACTTGTCCTGCGAACTGAACTCCTGACGCCTGCACGTTCGTTTATTGACGCAGACGTATACAATCAGGTCTTTACGCTGCATGGCGCCATCATGGTATTTTTCTTCCTTGTCCCTTCTGTACCCGCTGCACTGGGAAACTTTATATTGCCACTACAACTTGGAGCCAAGGATGTAGCCTTCCCGCGATTGAACCTGGCAAGTTTTTACATATACACGATTGGCGCAATTTTTACGCTCGTT
>JAAAOB010000006.1 GCA_009909035.1 Bacteroidota bacterium | reverse complement strand
GAGGCACCACCTAAGTAGTGGATTTCAAACCTGATGATCATTAAAACTGATAAAATCATTTAATAATAACTCATGAAACAACTCCTATTCGTCATTTTACTATCTGCAACAATGTCTATCCAGGCATTGGCACAGAATTCCGGCATTTTTCCCAAAGGAGAATTAGCTCCAAATGTTCATCACACCGGAGATGTATGGCTCAATCATTTGAGTGAAGCGGACGAATCGTTCGAATATAACATTACGATTGCGACGTTTGCAGCCGGGGCTAAATTGAATTGGCATATGCATCCGAAAGGCCAGCAGCTCATTATTACAGAGGGCATCGGTTATTACCAGGAGAGAGGCGAGGATGTCAGAATTGTTCAACAGGGTGATGTTGTAAAATGTGAGCCGGGCGTAGAACACTGGCACGCAGCTACACCGGAAACGGGGGTCACCTATCTTGCAATTACCGGTAACGAACCTACAGAATGGTTTGAAGAGGTAACAGAAGAAGAGTTCAACAGTTTCGATCTTCCTGTTTCAAAAAGTGAAAGCACAGAGCAGGAGATCATCAATGTGTCCGAACAAAAATGGCAGTGGATGGCCGATAAAAATGTGGAGGCCCTGGCGGATCTCTTTCACGAAAAAGCGGAGTTTGTTCACATGGGAGGTTCGTGGGGAACAGAACGAGAACTCGATATCATCGGAAGTGGCGGAATCTGGTATAAACAGGCGGATATTCATGAGGTATCGGTCAACATTATTGACAATACGGCTATTCTTCTGAACAGGATTACACTTGTAGCAGAGGTGGGCGGGAATGAAGTGACCAATCCGTTTGAGGTTACCGAAGTGTACGTGAAACAGAACGGTGACTGGAAGCTGGGCTCATTATCCTTCACCAGGCTGATGTCCCGGGGTGATGATTAGAAATTCTCCCCTATCAAGGGGAGATAAAGAGGGGTGTTCAACAGACTTTTTCACAATTATGGTAAACATCCCCCTGCTCTCTGCTTTCACTTCCCCCTTCGAAGGGGGATTCTTCAATTTTTCGACCTAACAAGTCGGTTTATTAATACTGCTTATAAATTAAAATTAATCAACATGAAAAATATAGTAGTTGGCTTATTTATCATGAGTTGCTTTATGCAGACTCATTTTAAACCCGTGAGTGCACAAGAAGCGGATTCAATTGCATCCCCAACAATTCGTACTGAAAACGGGCTTTTACGTGGCGTGACGGAAGGAGATGTTACAAGCTATAAAGGCATTCGATATGCAGCGCCGCCGGTTGGCGAATATCGCTGGCGGCCGCCACAACCTGTAGATTTCTGGGATGGAGTTTATGACGCAACAGGCTATGGTGCTAATTGTGCGCAGTCCGGTTGGGGAGCTGCTCCCGGTACGATTGCAGAAGGCTCGGCAGAAGATTGTCTATTCCTGAATATCTGGAAACCTGCCGGAATTGAAGAGGGAGCGGGTCTTCCCGTAATGGTATGGATACACGGAGGCGCTTTTGTGGGCGGAAGCGGCGCCGGTGGTGCAACCACAGGAGAGGAATTTGCCGAACAGGGCGTCATTTTGATGACCATCAACTATCGTCTTGGGCGCCTTGGCCATTTTGCATTTCCGGCGTTAAGTGAGGAGCATCCGGAGGAGCCGAAGGGCAGTTACGCCTACATGGATCAAATTGCCGCCCTTGAATGGGTACAGGAGAATATTGCAGCATTCGGTGGCAATCCGGATAATGTTACCATTTTCGGTTTCTCTGCCGGTGGCGTGTCGGTTCATTCGCTCATGACCATACCGGCTGCAAGAGGCCTTTTTCATAAAGCAATCAGTGAATCGGGCGGTGGTCGTGACGGCGTACTTACCGGCCGGCCTATTCGTGAAGATAATGCTGATCCCCTCTACACGGTTTCTGCTGAAACCATCGGGATCAATTTTGCCCGTAAAAAAGGGATTGAAGGAACAGGGGCAGAAGCCCTGGCGAAGCTTCGTTCCATGAGTGTTGCAGAGATTGTGGATGGGGGGCAGGAAACGGATGGTGAGAATGGCCCGCGTACCTATTCAGGACCGATTCTGGATGGAGAATTTGTGATAGAAACGGCAGAAAGTGCTTATGAAGCAGGAAGACAGGCAGACGTTCCGCTTATCATCGGGAATACAAGTGCCGAAATCGGTGGTAGTTTTGTAAACAACAGCAGCTCAAAAGAAGAACTGTTTTCACTATTTGGAGAACTGGAAGGTGAGGCGAGGGCAGCATACGATCCTGACGGCAACAAAGAGTTCGCTGAGGTGATCACAAAGTTCAATACCGACTGGGCATGGGGTGAACCGGCGCGTATGACAGCAAGAACATTTGTTGCCTCAGACAACCTGGCCTATATGTATCTCTTTTCCTATGTCCCGGAAGCCATGCAGGAGCGAATGCGGTTTGGCGCCGGACACGGATCAGAAGTTGCGTATGTGTTTAACAACCTGGATGCCCGCTGGGGTGATACTGAGCCATCGACTGAAGAACAAGAGTTAGCAGAGGTGATGAACAGCTATTGGGCAAACTTCGCCAAGACAGGTGATCCTAATGGAGAAGGCATACCTGAATGGCCTGTTTACGATACTCAAAATGAAGAGATACTCGAAATTGAGCCCGATGGCGAAACAGTTGGTAAGCCCGATCCCAGGGAAGAAAGACTGGATGTGATTCAAAAGGCTATTGAAACATTAAGAGAACGGTTGCAATCACGCGGTATTTAACCCTCAAACAAACAGTAAAATGGAAAAAATTAGGACACCACTACTTATCAGCTTCATTGTGGCAATCAGTTGTTTTTCAATCGATCTGATGGCACAAGACTCAGATCAGCATCAGAGACTTACTGAAAAAAATCAGGTGCTCATTCCAATTGCCGCCTATACGGCCATGGGGGATCTTGAACGATTACAACCTGCACTGCATGACGGGTTAAACGCAGGCCTGACTGTTAATCAGATCAAAGAGTCGATGGTGCACCTCTATGCATATGCCGGCTTTCCCCGAAGTATCCGTGGACTGAATACGCTGATGGATGTTCTTGAAGAGCGTAAGGCAGAAGGTACCTTTGATGAGCAGGGTCAGGACGCTTCACCAATCCACGACGACCGGGATAAATACGAACGGGGTGTGGAAACTCTTTATGAGCTGACCGGTTCAGATTGGGGCAATCCGCAATCGGGTTATGGAGCGTTTGCACCCGCTATCGATACATTTCTGAAAGAACATCTCTTTGCAGACCTGTTTGAGGGGGACGTCCTGACCT
>JAAAOB010000139.1 GCA_009909035.1 Bacteroidota bacterium | reverse complement strand
GTCTTCCATCTCAAATTTAGTAATTTCTCCCGTTTCGGGATCCATTTTTCCGATGTGGCGGGCGCGGTTCCCGGCATACCACACGGTGCCGTCATCAGCCACTACAACAGTGTGCGGGCCTGCACCTTCCTGGAGAGCAAATTCCCTGAACTCTTCCGTATCCGGGTTAAAATGCCCGACATAATCAGCGCGCTGCCCGGCAAAAAAAACGGTGCCGTCAGGTGCAACGTAGGGATCGCGGGAGCGGGTGTCATCAAACGGAACGTTCCACTCATCCACAGAGACAATCACGTCTGACGGTAAAGCTGAAGATTTAGTAATGTCGGTATTTTCCAAATCGGCTGGTACCCCAAATGCTGCCCATAACAATATAAACGCAATTATTAATTTCATAACCTATTCTCCTTTTTTAAAACTGAAAGACCTCATGCAGAACGCTAATTAAATGATATGACACTTAAAATCAATATTCCCGGTGTGTGAAAAAGCTCTGTTTATCATAATTTTACCTACTGAGAGGGGGTATTTAACAAATCCCTGCCTTGAGAGATAAGTACCTCTGTTAGGATATCGATTTCGTCTCCGGTGTTATACACATTCGGTGAAACGCGAATTGAATCGCCCCTGAACGAGACAACAATATTCTCTTTCTCAAGGGCAGATTTGATCGCCTCCATGCTGTGATCTTCAGACAACCTCACCCCGAAAAGGTGCGATGCCCGGTAGTCCGGATCTTCAATCCGGTAGCCCGCGTCCAGGAGTTTCTCAACACTTTCAGAGATGAGCTCGCGGCAGTAGGCCTGGATATTGTCAATACCCCAGCTATTCAACTGCCGGACTGCCGTTAATATCATCGGTACGAGGATAAAGTTGCTGTGTTCGCCCACTTCATACCGAAGCGCCCCCGGCTGGTAGCTGTCGTTGTAGCTTACCAGGCCGGCAAAATTTTCACTTTCGTACCGGTTGATCCAGTTCTCCTCAACCGGTGTCCCTCCATCCAGTGCGGGTCCATAATACGCCAGGCCGATACTGTAGGGGCCCATCAGCCACTTGTAGCCGGCACAGACCAGGGCATCGGGCTCAATCTCCTGAACATCGAACGGCAGGGCTCCCACCGACTGCGTTCCGTCAATCACCAGCCATGCGCCCACATCGCGGGTACGCTCGCGGATCGCCTTCAGGTTAAAGAGCGTGCCGTCCGCCCAGTGAATATTCCCGATCGCCACCATTTTTGTTTTCGGCGTGATCGACTTCAGGATCTTTTCATTCCATTTTTTCCCGCGCTTCTTCTTCGTCTCCGGAGGTGTAATGGTGATGATGTCGGCGTCATTCTCATCCGCCAGACGACGCCACGGGTAGATGTTGCTCGGAAATTGTTCATCCACAACCATGATATTCTCGCCTTTCGACAGCGGCAGGTTCCGGGCCACATTTGCCATGCCGTACGAAACCGATGGGATCACCACGATTCGCTTCGGATCACGGGCATTGATCAGCGTTGCATACTCCCGCCGTAGCTCCTCCGTCTCGCTGAAAAAGAGCTCCCCGGAGATATTGATTGGATTTCGCTTTCGCCTTACCCCTTCAATTCCAGCCTCCTCCACACGGTTCAGCTGAGGAGACATGTAGGCGCAATTGAGATAGGTAACGGAGGGGTCGAGCTGAAACTCAGATTTTTTACAGTTCATTACTAATTTTTGATGCCTCAATATTTAGTTCTTTTGAGTTTTTATTTCAAGATTATAAAACCAAAATCTGGAAGAAATAACCCGAATTACATTTTAACTAATCAACCTATTTACCAACAATCAAATTACCAGCGCTGGTGCACCTGCGGCTTGATCTGCTCCTTATAGATCCGATCTATCTCATTGATGATGTCGCCAGAAACCGGCGGTTTGGCAGAGGCTTTGGTATTCGATTCAACATGGCCAACAGATGATGCACCGGGGATCACACAGCTGACCTCATCGCGCATTAAAATCCACCGAAGGGCAAGTTGGACAAGCTCTTGGCCATCAGGAAGTGCCTTTTTTAGCTTATTGACAGCCTCTACACCCTTGCCGTATGGCACTCCCGAAAAGGTTTCACCTACGTCAAAAGCCTCTCCATTCTTATTAAAGTTTCTGTGATCTTTTTCCCCAAACGTGGTGTTTTTTGCAAATTTGCCGGTGAGCAGCCCGCTTGCCAGGGGCACCCGAACAATGATGCCCACATTTTTTTCTTTCGCCATTGGAAAGAGTTTTTCGTGCGGGCGCTGACGGAACATATTGTAGATCACCTGGATGGAGGTTACATTTTCATACTCCAGCGCTTTAATGCCCTCCTCCACTTTTTCGATGCTCACCCCCAGATTTTGAATCTTACCCTCATCCTTCAGCTTGTCGAACTCGCCAAAAATTTCAGGCCGGTAGTACACATCCGTTGGCGGGCAATGGAGCTGAATCAGGTCGATCGTTTCGAGATTTAGCCGCCGGAGGGAATCTTCCACATAGCCGCGCAGCACGTCCGGCGTATAGTTTTCACTGGTGTGAGGATTAATCTGACGGCCACATTTGGTGGCCACGTATATCCGGCCGTCCGCCCGGTTCACTGCTTTTCCAACCGCTACTTCGCTTTCGGTACCTTTATACACATCGGCCGTATCGATAAAATTTACGCCATTCGCAATAGCTGTATCCAGGGTTTCTGCCGCCAGTTGTTCATCAAAATCCGTTCCCCACTTGCCACCAAGCTGCCAGGTTCCAAGAGAAATTTCGGAAATTTTAAAACCGGTTTTACCAAGAGTTCTGTAGTTCATCGCTCGTTTATTCGTTTATTAACATTAATTGTAAAATAGTGGATTCCTGCAAGTATCAACAAGATCCGTCATCCCATCAATGATCGCGTAACATTTCTTGATCAGACTCGCAGGTTAGTTTTTTATCAGCCGCTCCATCTGCTTTTGATGATGAGATATATGGGCCTTCATAAATTCCAGCGCCTGTTTTACGTTTAGCAGCCCTGCGCGCGGGTGTTTGTACACCGCTTTCGCCAGCGTGTCGGCACTGTTTTCCTCGATAATTGTCCTGAACTCATCCCGGACAGCATCCCACTCCGCTTTCATATCATCAAGGTCCGGCGCCTCCTCCCGGACTTCTGCAACTTTGGGAGCCTTAAATTTCAGGGGCGAATACAGGGCCATTTTCAACAGCAGATGCCGGAAGAATCCTCCGATACCCGTACGTGATGACGTTTCTGCATGGAGTAGTTTCCGTTTAATGTATATCAGAGATTGCTGTTCAGCTGTTACCAGGT
>JAAAOB010000093.1 GCA_009909035.1 Bacteroidota bacterium | reverse complement strand
ATGACTCGCCTGACCGACCTTAATCCAATTGTACGCGATAGCCTGGAGCTTGCTGATTTTGAAATTGTGACCTGGAACAGCTACGACGGACTGGAGATTGAGGGAATTTACTACAAGCCGCTGGATCACCAATATGATGGCTCAGCTCCGTTTCTGCTGCATATTCACGGCGGACCAGCGGGAGTATTTTCCAATCGATTTAGCCCTCAAATCCATGTTTGGGCTGGTTTAGGATATGTTCAGCTTGCACCGAACGTTCGCGGCAGTACGGCTTACGGTGATGAACTTCTTCGGGGCAATATGAATGATATCGGCGACGGAGATTACGAAGACCTGATGAGCGGGGTGGATATGCTAATCGAGCGGAAGTCGATCAACAGTGATAAAATGGCAGTTCGCGGATGGAGCTACGGCGGTATTTTGGGCGGCACGACCATCACAAAAACGGATCGGTTTAAAGCGGCATCTCTTGGTGCAGGGGTGTACGACTGGACCTCGGAATATGCCATGGGGTTTAATCATGATGTCCGTCTGTGGTATATTGGCGGTGAGCCGTGGACGAACCCGGAAGGCTACCGAAGCCGATCGGCCGCTATGAATGCTGAAAATGTTACTACGCCCACTCTCTTCATCCACGGTGAGCGAGACCGTGTAGACACACCACAACAAAGCCTGATTTTTTTCACCTATCTGAAAGATATTGGAAAGGTTGATACCCGCTATCTGTTCCTGAAACGGGAGGGGCACGGAATAAGAGAGCCGCGCAACCAGCGAACCCGCGATATTGAAGAGATTAAATGGATTCAAAAATACACGCTCGGCGAAGAGTGGGAGCCGTGGGAGAGAAAATCTGATGAAAAGGAGGAGGGAGACAGTAGTGATGCGAGTGAATGATCGGTCAGCCCATGCGCTGTTTTATAATGGTAGTGATGAACGCTTAAAGCATTGAACTGATGAAGAATCTGAAATAACTCCCCCTTTCCCAAAAGGGGGACAGAGGGGAATTTCAAGGTTCATCCAAAAGATTCGCCGTTATATTTGATGAGTATTTTATCAATGAAATCAAGATATCACGCCACGGCGTAGAGCTCTTCTTCTTTGAAATTGAGCAGCAGCTCAAGTACCGGCTGCATCTCTTTTTCCTGCATGATTGCGGCGCGCAGCCGCTTGGCATTTCGAATCCCTTTTAAATACTGTCCGTAGTGCTTCTTCATAATAATAACACCATACCGTTCACCGTGGTGAGCCACCGATAGCCTAAGCTGTTCTGCACAGAGAGCCAGGCGTTGGTCGATGGTGGGGGCAGGAAGCAGTTCGCCGGTGGCCAGGTAGTGCTTGCTCTGTTCAAATATCCAGGGATTACCGATGGCACCGCGCCCGATCATCACACCATCCACACCGGTTTCATCCAGCATTTTTTTGACCATCCGGGGAGAATCGGCATCCCCGTTCCCGATAATGGGAATCGATAGTCCGGGGGTCTCCTTCAGGTGCTTCAGATACTCCCAACGGGCATCGCCTTTGTATTTTTGACAGCGGGTTCGTGCATGAACGGTCAGGGCTTTAACGCCAACACTCTGCAGCATCAGGCCGACCTCCCGAATGCGGATCGTGGAGTCGTCCCAGCCGAGTCGTGTTTTAACGGTGACGGGCAGGTCGCCGGCCGCATCCACGACGGTCCCCGCCATTCGCTCCATCATCTCCAGGTCTTTCAGGCAGCCGGCACCGGCGCCTTTTTTAACTATTTTGTAGACCGGGCACCCAAAATTGATGTCGATAAGATCAGGGTTATTTGCAACGGCAACTTTGGTAGCACCTTCCATCGCCTCTTCACGTCCGCCAAATATCTGGATGCCAAATGGCCGCTCCTCCTCTTCAAACGACATTTTATGCTGGGCAATATCTGAATCGCGAATAATAGCCTCAGAGCTGATAAACTCGGTATACACCATATCAGCTCCTTTTCTTTTGCATATTTGTCGGAAAGGTGAATCTGTAACGTCCTCCATCGGAGCTAACAGGAGGGCGTCTGGCGGCAATGAAAAATCGTGAGTGTCCATGACAGGGCAAAAGTTTACTGGTGTGATCGCTTTCTAATGTTTATAGATACCAAAAATAAGATTTTTTTGGGTGCAATCCATCATATAAGAAATGTTTGCCCCCGAAAACAGAGTTGGAAGCGGTTTGATGGCCAGAAATGATAGCCATTTGCTATTCGATAACGTATATTATTTGATGCAATCAATTTTAACCAAAGTACGGGAGCTTACACATGGCACTTGCTATATCCGGAATTGAAGAACTTTTAGGTAAAGAGGCAGAGACTCTACTGAGTCATGTCTGTAAAACGATTCCAAAAGAGGACCTACATCTACCATCCGAATCGTACGTGGACAGCGTATGGTATCATTCAGACAGAAACAATAGAGTACTTGGTAACCTTGAAAGACTGTTAACGAACGGACGACTTGCCGGGACGGGATACATGTCCATACTGCCTGTTGACCAGGGGATTGAGCACAGCGCAGGCGCCTCTTTTGCAAAAAACCCGGACTATTTTGACCCAGAGCACATTGTTGAGCTTGCAATAGAAGGAGGGTGCAATGCCGTAGCATCTACGTTTGGTGTGCTTGCATCGGTATCCAGAAAATATGCCCACAAAATTCCTTTCCTGGTCAAAATCAACCATAATGAACTGTTGACCTACCCGAATACTTACGATCAGATTATGTTCGGCTCCATCGACAAAGCGTACGATATGGGAGCTGCTGCCGTAGGCGCAACAATCTACTTCGGTTCCGAAGAGTCGAACCGACAGATTGTAGATGTGGCCCGCGCTTTTGAGTATGCCCACGAACTGGGAATGGCCACCGTGCTTTGGTGCTATACGCGAAACTCAGCCTTCAAAGTAGATGGAACCGACTACCACACATCAGCCGACTTAACCGGCCAGGCCAACCACCTGGGCGTAACCATTGGTGCGGACATCGTGAAGCAGAAACTGCCCACGAATAACGGCGGTTACAAAGCACTGAACGCCGGCGATTCCTCCTATGGAAAACTGGATGAGCGAATTTATTCAGAACTCACCTCCGAAAGCCTGATTGACCTGACGCGATACCAGGTAGCCAATGGCTATATGGGGCGTGCCGGGCTCATTAATTCCGGTGGCGCATCAGGTAGTGATGATTTTGCAGATGCAGTGAAAACGGCGGTTATTAACAAACGTGCCGGCGGCATGGGATTAATCAGCGGCCGGAAAGCGTTTCAGCGTCCGATGGATGAAGGGGTAAAACTTCTCAACTTTATTCAGGATGTCTATCTCAATGATG
>JAAAOB010000007.1 GCA_009909035.1 Bacteroidota bacterium | reverse complement strand
TTTTGGCTAAATCATATGGCAACCATTTTTAGAAAAAGATTTTCTGCTGTTTTGGTCAATAATCCGGTCTTAAAAGTTTATCTTGAAACAGATTTTTGTATCTTTGCCACCTGTCAAATTACGACAGCATGTAGTGCCTTGTGTTAGAGTGAAATAAATAGACCTTTTGAATGGAATCACCTACTGCGTTAGTCAGTCTGATTGTTGGTTTACCGCTTCTTGGCTTTCTTATTAACGGGCTTGCCGGCCTTTCATCGGAGAAGTATCGGGAACGGAAATCTTTTATTGGCATTCTGGCCAATCTTGCCGTATTTATTCCATTTTTGATCTCCCTCTCTTTCTTTATCGGGTACGCATCCGCCGGATCGGAGGCCCTGGTGGTCACACTTTTTAACTGGATTAGTGTTGGAGACCTGACCGTTGATATCGCCTATCGCCTTGACGAGCTATCCTTAATCATGGCGCTGGTAGTGACCGGTGTTGGGTCGCTGATTCACCTCTACTCCATTGGGTATATGCATCACGATCCGGGCTACTGGAAGTTTTTTGCCTACCTGAATCTCTTTATTTTTGCCATGCTGAACCTTGTGTTGGGCAATAACCTGCTTCTGCTGTTCCTGGGATGGGAAGGGGTCGGGCTCTGTTCCTACCTGCTGATCGGGTTTTGGTACACCGATATGGCCAAATCAGATGCTGCAAAAAAGGCGTTTCTATACAACCGGGTGGGAGATTTTGCATTCCTGGTCGCCATGTTTATGGTCTTTAGCACGGTTGGCAGCCTGGATTTCGACGTGATATTGAACAACCTGGATATGTTTGCCGCAGGATCGGTATTCTGGATCGGACTGCTAATGCTGATCGGTGCCACCGGTAAAAGCGCACAAATACCCCTTTTCGTATGGCTTCCGGATGCGATGGCGGGTCCGACTTCTGTTTCAGCTCTTATCCATGCTGCAACGATGGTAACTTCCGGTATATATCTCATAACGCGGCTATCTCCCATGTTTGTTATGTCACCGGAGGTTATGATGATCATTGCCGTGATTGGGGCCCTGACCGCTTTTGTGGCCGCCACGATTGCCATCACTCAAAACGATATTAAGGGAGTGCTGGCTTACTCTACTGTGTCGCAGCTTGGATTTATGTTTCTGGCGTTAGGATCGGGAGCATTTACAGCGGCCATGTTTCATGTGGTGACACACGCGTTTTTCAAAGCGTGTCTTTTCCTTGGATCGGGTTCTGTGATTCATACCATGGAGCATCTGAAGCACAAACTGCATGACCAGGGGAAACATGTAGAATTCGACCACCAGGATATCCGGAATATGGGCGGCCTGAAAGAGTGGATGCCCTCTACCTACAAAACATTTATGATTGCAACTATTGCTATTGCGGGTATCCCGCCGCTGGCCGGGTTCTTTTCCAAAGATGAAATCCTGATGCACGCAATGAACATGGGCTACGGAGAATTTGCAGGAGCCATGTATTTTACGCTTTGGGGAGTTGGTATGGTTACGGCGTTTCTTACCGCGTTTTATATGTTCCGGCTCACGCTTACAACCTTTCACGGTTCATTTAAACTGCCTCAGTTATTCAGTGAGGCAAAAGGATCTGAGCAGTTCCTGCATGAAAGTCCGAAAACCATGACAATCCCGCTATGGTCTCTCGCAGGACTCTCCATTGTTGGCGGGTTCATTGGTCTTCCAAACTTTATAGCAAAAACCTTCACCGGAGAGAAAGGGCATATCAACTGGCTGCACGACTGGCTCTCGCCGATTGCCGCTGATATACCGCTGACGCTCTCAGTGCCGGCGGAGTGGGTCTTGATGATGATCTCTATCGCCGTAGCCGTTGGGGGTGTTTTTACAGCATTCCGGATGTATGGAAACAATCAGCAGGCTTCGTCAGATCAGCTTCTATCCGATCGGTTTGGATCGCTGTATGGGGTTTGGAAAGATAAATACAGCCTGGATGAAGTCTACCAGGGGGTTATCATCAATCCGGTTGTAAAAATATCGGACCGGGTACTCGCAGTTTTTGATATGAAAATTGTAGACGGGCTTGTGAATGCCATAGCTGGCACCGTAAAACTTACAGGCAGCCTGACCCGCTACATCCAGACAGGCGTCACAAGCAGCTACGCTTTATTTCTTATCCTGGGAGTTATTCTTGTAATGTCAATGCTACTGTTTTAAATACGTAAACGTACCTTATGGAGCTTCTTCTAAATATCGTTATTTACCTACCGCTTATTGGAGTACTTGCGGTCCTGTTGCTCCGGAATGATGCGGCTGTTAAATGGATGGCATTATTCGCCACATCCGTCACGTTTCTTCTCTCAATACCGCTGCTGCTCAATTTCGACATCGCAAGTTCTGCTGTTCCGCAATACGTAACAGAAGGAACACCGATACTTTCCGGCATGGATGTAAAGTACCTGGTTGGGCTGGACGGCCTCAGCTTGCTGCTTTTTATGTTGACCACACTTATGGGGCCCATTGTAATACTCTCTTCGTGGGAGTCGGTCACGAAAAGCCTGAAAGGGTACTACGCGATGCTTCTGATTCTGCAGACCGCCTCTCTTGGCACATTTGCCGCGCTGGACCTTGTCGTCTTTTACGTCTTTTTTGAGCTCTCGCTGATTCCAATGTACTTTTTAATTGGAATTTGGGGAGGCAAGGGAAGAATTGAAGCCACCATAAAATTCTTTATCTATACGCTCGTGGGGTCACTGATCATGCTCGTAGCCATGCTTTATCTTGGCTACAACGCGGGCGCAGCAACGGGTCTGTATGACTTTACAGCTGACTGGCGGTTTATTTCCAGTCCTGAATATACCATCGGACTTGCGGAGCAGACCTACATGTTCCTGGCCTTTGCACTCGCATTCTGCATTAAGGTCCCGCTTTTTCCATTTCATACCTGGCTTCCCTAC
This sequence comes from Bacteroidota bacterium, assembly GCA_009909035.1. GTDB lineage: Bacteria > Bacteroidota > Rhodothermia > Balneolales > Balneolaceae > SW132. The sequence continues at coordinate 465 of JAAAOB010000007.1, read as the reverse complement.
GCGCATACTGAGGCCCCAACGGCCGGCTCTGTTGTACTTGCCGCGATTATGCTTAAGCTCGGCACCTACGGGCTGCTCAGAATATGCATGCCGGTGTTTCCCAACGCTTTCATGGAGTTTGCGCCGTGGATGGCAGTGCTTGCCGTCATTGGCATTATCTATGGTGCATTGGTCGCCATGGTCCAAAAAGATGTTAAAAAGCTTGTGGCGTACTCTTCGGTCAGCCACCTTGGGTTTGTGGTGCTTGGGATATTCGCTTTCAATACAATCGCTGTTCAGGGTGCCATTATTCAGATGGTCAACCATGGCTTGTCTACCGGTGCACTCTTCTTAATCGTAGGAATGATCTACGATCGCCGGCATACCCGGATGATTTCAGATTTTGGCGGCATTGCCAAATCTGTGCCGGTACTGGCGGTGATGTTCATGATTGCTACACTCGCATCCATTGGCCTGCCGGGACTT
>JAAAOB010000021.1 GCA_009909035.1 Bacteroidota bacterium | reverse complement strand
CGTTTACAGCGTGGACTACCAGGGTATCTAATCCTGTTCGCTCCCCACGCTCTCGTGCCTCAGCGTCAATACTGACCCAGCCGGCCGCCTTCGCCACTGGTGTTCTTCGTGATATCTATGCATTTCACCGCTACACCACGAATTCCACCGACCTCTGTCAGATTCAAGGCACCCAGTATCCAAGGCAATTTTACCGTTAAGCGGCAAGATTTCACCCCAGACTTAGGCGCCAGCCTACGCACCCTTTACACCCAATGATTCCGGACAACGCTTGCACCCTCCGTATTACCGCGGCTGCTGGCACGGAGTTAGCCGGTGCTTATTCAAATGGTACCGTCAGGCCCCGTCGAAACGGGGCGGTTCTTCCCAATCAAAAGCCGTTTACAACCCATAGGGCCGTCTTCCGGCACGCGGCGTGGCTGCGTCAGAGTTTCCTCCATTGCGCAAGATTCCTCACTGCTGCCTCCCGTAGGAGTCTGGGCCGTGTCTCAGTCCCAGTGTGGGGGGTCATCCTCTCAGACCCCCTAGCCATCATCGCCTTGGTAGGCCGTTACCCTACCAACTAACTAATGGCACGCAGGCTCATCCATAGCCGCCCCGACAAAGTCGGAACCTTAACAACTGTCCTCATGCGAGGCCGCTGCATTATGCGATATTAGCCACCGTTTCCAGTGGTTATCTCCCTGCTATGGGCAGATTGCCTACGCGTTACTCACCCGTGCGCCAGTCTCCAGATGGTGCAAGCACCATCCTTCTCCTTCGACTTGCATGTGTTAAGCCCGCCGCCAGCGTTCGTCCTGAGCCAGGATCAAACTCTCCATTATATATACTATTCATATATCCTGAAAAAGCTCGCCCAACTCACTCAACGATCTGTTTATCTCTTTCAATATCTTCAAAGAACAACTCCCACAATCAAAGCACATCGCCTCCATCGCAGATTTACAAACTAAGAATTATTTAGATCAAAAAGCAATACATTGTTTGTCTTTTTTTCTGTTCTCAGCTCCCCTCCTTTTTTCAGAAGGGCACTAAATATACGACCAAAACTGATCCACTGTCAATCAAAATATCCTATTTTTTTTCTTTCATCTGTGTCGTCTGTTATCAAGAGTTGCCGGCCGAGGGCACTCCTCGGTTTAACTGCTCTGATGCGTTTTTACCATACAATCCAAACCCTTCCGGGTCCTCCTCGTACTCCTTGAAAAGCCAAACTCCAGCATATATTAATGGAGTATCGAAAAGTGCAAAGAAAAATTTAAACAGATATGAGTTCAGAATAAGAATTCCGAGCGCACCAACACTGGATATGTTTTCACCCAAATTTCCCGACACATATAAAATTGAGAGTATCGCCGTGCTGTCCACCAACTGGCTAAACATTGTGGACCCGTTATTTCTGAGCCATAAATATTTTCCCCTGGTTAACCGTTTCCAAAAGTGGAACAACCGGACATCCACCGACTGAGCGATTAAATACGCAATCATACTCGAAACTGTATTTGCCACAAGAAATTCATACACACCATCAAACAGCTCCACACCGCCGCTTACTCCATATGAATTTGGGAGCCAGTTTGCCGCTGTCATCAACAGAACCATATAGAGGTTTAAAAAAAAGCCAATCCAAACCACACTCTGTGCCTTCTTTCGACCGTATAGTTCAGATATTAAATCAGTTGCCAGGAACGTAAACGGATAGGCCAGCAGACCTACCGGGATGCTCATTACATATAATTTGCCATTTCTGATCAATGGAGGCACCAGATCCTGCAGCCATACCGGCAGCTGCAGGGAGAAAAGTGTAACAAATTTTGTGGTTCCAATTACGTTGCCAAGTACAAGCGACGTTAAAAATATACCTGTAAGCGATAAAAACAGGACATCCCTTTTATGAGGTGTCCGTTTACGAATCGTTTTTAATAGCATCTGAACCTTTTATCAATAACTTTCTGTTATAGCCACAGAATGAAACACTTTTGGATATGAATAAAAAAACAAGACAAAAAATTCAGATTGCCAGAGCCGCAGCTGATCTTTACCTGAAAAACAACCGGTTTAAGATGTCCGCCCTGGCGGATGAAGCGGAAGTAGAGCTCGACTTGGTACTTGACTATTTTCCCAATCGGACATCGGTTCTGGAGTATTATTACGAGGCTTCCTTCATTGAATACAGAGAGGTTACGAAACAGATTCAGGGATACGACGAATTTACACTTGCGGAAAAGCTAAGCAACCTCTCGTACACGCTGCTCGATCTTTTCAGCAAACAGAAACCATTTGTTCGGAAAACGTATCGTTCAATTATTGTCTGTTCTTCGAAAAAAACGTCGTTCAGCGAGATGTTTAAAAAAGAGCTGCAACTAATCTACGAAACCGACCCCAGGCAGTCCGCACTGTCATCGGCTTTTAACAACCGTCTGCTGTACAAGGCCGGTCTTGCCAATTTTCACCTGCTGATCGGCTATTGGCTTGAAGATGAAAGTACGGGAGATCAAAAAACAATGGAGCTGGTTGACAAATGGACCGCCTTTATCCAGGAGATTCACTACACCGCCATACTGGATCGCGGATTTGATCTCGCGAAGTTCTTATACTACCACTCTCCGTTTCGGCCCGGCAAATCACCCTCCAATTAATTAAATACGAATGACTGATTTTCCATCATCAAAATTTGATCGCGGTAAGATATTTGCAAAAACCGGCCTGAAAGTCGGTTCAGGGTATGCTAAGCATTATCTTAAGACACTGAAAGGCGCCACGAATAAACAAAACTCCGATTTTTACAACCAAACGGCCCAGGATATTTTTTCTGAGTTTACGAAGCTCCGCGGAACCGCTCTAAAAATTGCTCAGTCGCTGAGTATCGACCAGGGGTTTTTACCTGATGAATTTGCGGAAGTCATGACGCAGGCACAATACTCCGTTCCTCCCATCAATCGCTCCCTTGTCCGCTCTATCATAAAACAGGAGCTGGGCAGCTATCCAGAGCTTCTGTTCGACTCCTTCGACACGAAGGCAACTGCAGCCGCCTCCATCGGTCAGGTACACCGGGCCCGGCTGAAAGACGGGACTCCTGTTGCCGTAAAAATTCAATATCCCGGCGTCCGGGATACCATTACTTCCGACCTGGGGCTGGCAAAGTCACTTTTCAAGCGGTTCATCAAAAATAAAGACGAGCTGAATGATTACTTTGAAGAGATTGAAGCAACCCTCAACCTTGAAACAGACTACATTCACGAGGGGCAAACGATTGAGCGTTTTCATGAACGGTTTGAAGGGGAGGAGATAACAACCCCTCGCTGGATTAAAGAGTACAGCACCGAACGGGTTCTGACCATGACCTTTATTGAAGGGGAGCACCTGAAGGAGTTTCTGGAACGATCGCCCGGGCAGGATGAAAAAAACAGGTATGGCCAGCTGTTGTGGGACTTCTTCCACAAACAGATTGAACAGTTTGATGAAATTCATGCCGATACGCATCCGGGTAATTTTTTACTGACCCCCGATGGCAGGCTTGGCGTCATCGATTTTGGCTGTGTTAAGTCTTTTCCCCCGGCGTTCTTCAAAGACTACCTGCAGCTATTGCCAACGCACTTAAACCGAAACCTTGACGAGATCAAGGAACTCTATTATCGGCTTGGCGTGCTAAAAGGGGATCCGGATAACAGTGAAAGCGAAAAAAGGTATTTCGATTTCTGCCTAAATTACGGCTATACATTTGCCATGCCGTATGAACGTGATCAGTTTGATTTTGGAGATCACGAGTATAAAGAGATGATCAAGGGATATACAAAAAATGCCCCTGTAGGAAACGAAGTGCGCGGCAACAAGCACTTTATCTACAGCACGCGTGTTCACCTCGGGCTCTACCACTTCTTAATGAAACTGGGTGCATTTGTTGATACGCAACAGTCAAAACAAATTGTAAACGATGCCATTCAGCGAATGTAAATAAAAACCTAGTTGATGATGTCATCAGAACCGGGTATTACATCAATAGAATTGAGTACTCTCAGGCATCCGTGCCTTGTTTTTCCACAAACGCATCAAAGACCATCAGCAGGTCTTCGGCTACCTCTTCGCGCGTGCGTCCCTCGATTCTGTGGCGGGGTATCATTGCTTTCACTTCACCATCAACAAAAAACGCAAAAGCGGGCGAGGATGGCGGATATTCACTGAAATATTCTCTTGCACGTTCCGTCGCTTCCTTATCCTGGCCGGCAAATACTGTTACAAGCTGATCAGGCGTATGCTCGGTTTTATTTAAGGCAATCTCGACCCCCGGGCGCGCGTTACCGGCTGCGCAGCCACACACTGAATTTATCACCATTAACATGGTTCCCTCGGCATACTTGTCCATTGCTCTGTCTACATCTTCCGGTGTTTTAAGCTCTTCAACTCCCAGCTTGGTAAGTTCTTCCCGCATCCAGGATGTATCAGGGCCTACTCCAAATCCAAATTGCATAATGCTCTGTTTTTGTTAATTGATTTTATTTGACTGAATATAAGGATAAATTACAACTATCCTGAGTCGTTAAAGGTCTCGATATCTAATAATTCTTACTGTTTACGAACCGTTCCAGCTTTTATGATAGTACAAAAAATCGCTCCATTCCTGATTCTTCTCGCGTCTGCTCTCTCTGCGTGTTCCGGACAAAAGGCTATTGTAACTCCGGCAACCGATCACCAAATATCCGTTGACGGAAATTTGACAGGCTGGAACCTGGAGCAGTCGATAGTGGAGCAAACGGATGCGGCTGACTATTATGCAACACACGATAATGAGTATCTTTATATCCTGGTAGATGTGAAGAGCCTGGCACATAATAATGCCATAAGCAAATCAGGACTCATAATCTACATGAGCAGCAACGAAGATGAGCGAAAAAAGACGGGGATTGCGTTTCCCTCCGGCTCTTTTAATCTCTTGCGCGAAAATCCGGGCACATATAATTCGTTTCTCAATGACAGGGAGTGGCTGCAGAATCCGCAAAATCGTGAGCTCCTGGAATCTCTTGAAACTGAAATTTTTGACCGTATCATGATCGTTGAAGAGAGTGCCGCCGGCCGGGATTATGGGTTCCTCAATAAAGATCAGCTGCAAATTGACGGGATAAAGGTTGCCAAAGAGAATAGCCGCAGATTAATGAGTATTGAAATGCGGGTGCCTGTAAATGAAAATTCATTTTTTAATCTTGACGGCGAAACGATATGGTTGGGCTTCGAAGTTGATCCTCCAAAGATACGATTGGAGCAGCAGGATCAGGGAGTTGCAAGTCAGCGCCAACAGTTTGGAAACAGGAGAGGATCGAATCAGCAGGCAAGCCGGCAGATGAATTACAGGCGACAGATGGGCGAATACGAAGAATGGTATATGCTGCGATTAACCAGATAAAAAAAAGCACCACAAGACCTGTGGTGCTTTATAAACCATACGTTGTTGTGCAAACGAAGACTAACCAGCGTCGCTGTAGAGTTCATTTACCTTATCCCAGTTGACTACATTCCAGAATGCTGCAATGTAATCGGGACGCCGGTTTTGATAATGCAGATAATATGCATGTTCCCAGACGTCTACTCCCAGGATGGGGGTTAATCCATTCATTAGCGGACTATCCTGGTTTGGTGTGGAAATCACTTTCAGCTCTCCGTCGTCATCAACACAAAGCCAGCCCCAGCCTGAGCCAAATTGCCCGGCAGCCGTTGAACTGAACTCATCCTTGAATTCATCAAAGCTACCAAACGTATTATTAATTGCATCTGCAAGTTTACCTGTCGGTTCACCGCCGCCATCGGGTGAGAGAACAGACCAGAAAAGTTTGTGATTCGCATATCCGCCGCCATTGTTGATTACATTTTGACGGATTGATTCCGGTACTTCGTTGATACGCTCCAGTACTTCTTCAATGGGCAGGTCTGCAAACTCATGACCTTCCAATGCTGCATTTACCTTTTTCGTATACCCGGCATGATGCTTTCCATGATGAATTTTCATCGTTCGTTCATCGATATGCGGCTCGAGCGCGCTATGATCGTACGGTAGTTCGGGAAGTTGGTATGACATATTGTTTTTGAATTTAGGATTAAACAGTTATAAAATCTCTAACGTATTATATTTCAATAACTTAATATAACACTGCAGTGTCTTTCGTTAAAATTGATTTTTCCGGTACTTTCGTTCCTTTTTTCACGGGTTTTATTTACCAAAACAAACAATGTGTTTAAGGAAAAGAATCTTATTTTAAGGCAACAGTTCATAATTAAACTCTATTATCATGACCTACGATTACGACGTCATCATCCTTGGCAGCGGGCCAGCGGGCTTTTCCTGCGCTATGCAAAGTTCCAAGTTCGACAAAAAAGTACTGATTGTTGAAGCCAATGATGAACACCTGGGCGGCACATGGATTAATAAAGGCACTGTTCCCAGCAAAGCGCTGCGAGAGGCGGCTAAATCGATCCAGAAATTTCACCGCCAGTTTGGGGATGAACGTGGCCGAAAGCCGTATGAACGTTTTAAAATGGACGATCTTCTTCAGTACAAACGCTCAATCCTTGAAAGTAAAAATCAAAAGGTTAAAAACGACCTGATTAAAAATGAGATTGATACCGCCAGGGGCTGGGGAAAGATCATTGATAAAAATACCATCCAGGTTAAAGACCACTTTGATAAGGTTACAACCTACAAAACCCGGAATATCCTGGTATCAACGGGCGGATCATTCAGCACACCCGACCTTTTCTCTATCAATCACTCCAATATACTCGACTATGAATCGGTCCTGAATTTAACCCACATCCCCCGCCGGCTTGTTATTGTGGGAAATGGAATTATCAGCTTCGAATATGCCACAATTTTTTCCGCTCTCGGAACACGTGTCACTATTCTGGCCGACCGGCAGGATATGCTTCCTTTCCTGGACAAGGAAATTGAAACGCAGGTGGTGAACGTGGTGAACAGCAGTACCATACAGATGTTTAAGAATGTAGAGTTACAGCACGTCACCTACAACAAACTTAGAACATGTACTGAGGTCGGTTTTAAATCGGGCTCTTCCGAAACAAATCGCCTCCAGGTTGTTGAAACCGAGCATGTACTTTTTGTTGGAAACACATCGCCAAACACCACAAATATCGGCCTTGAAAATTGTGATGTTGATCTGGATGATGAAGGCCACATAGTTGTTGACAAAAATTTTCGTTCGTCATCACAACATATCTATGCGGCCGGCGATGTGATTGGATTCCCGGCCCAGGCTGCTGCCTCTTTTGTACAGGGTCGGCTTGCAGCATGCGCAATGTTCGATAAACAGTCTCACAATCTTGATGGCTCCATTCCCTATGCCATCTACTCTATACCGGAAATCTCGGCGATTGGTCTTACGGAGGAGGATGCCAACAACCAGGGAATCGACGTGACGGTTGGCCGGGCGTACTATAGCAATATCACCCAGGCCGACATTAACCAGGCAGAGGTAGGATTACTGAAACTGGTGTTCCAGACAGATAATCTTAAGCTGCTGGGCGTACATATCATTGGCGAGAATGCCGCCGATCTTATTCATCTTGGTCAGTCCGTTATGTCGAGCAATGGAAATATCCGGTACTTCATGGAGCATGTCATCAACTACCCAAGCTATACAGAGGCCTACAGGGTGGCGGCATTTAATGGCCTCAACAGGGTCTACAAAGCCGGCACAAAGTATAAAAAGATTCTTGATCGCACCAACGATTGATCGTATGGGGTAGCCTTATAAGTCTCAATTCTTACTCCGGCCCGGGCCGGCCCACCACAGGTATGATCGCTTAACGGACCTGGGGCACATAGTGAATGGCCATCGGCAGTCCTTTGGAGTCGTGCGGCGGATCTTCGGGAAGGGTTTGAATCCCGCTATCTGCAGATTGCTTGGCGGAAAGTGCCAGGACCATGGAATCTACGATATCGTCCTCGGCCACTTCATTTCGACGAAACTCTTCTTTGATATCTCTGAAAAAATCTGCTGCTATTTCTTCTTTTTCAGTAACGAGTCCCAGCCGGTGACGCAATCCTTTCTTCGTCTTTTTTTTCTGATAAATCATTCCCCCATTCAGATTCATGAAGAGGAGTTCCGGATGACTTTCAAATACGGACGTTCGAAGGGATTCATTTTCCGATAAAAATCGATCAATTGTTCGTATTTTTGGGGTGATATTCCACGCCTGGACGGTTAGCTTCTTCTCGGTGTAGTCGTAACTCTGCATGTTGGCTTCTACATACGATGGTGCATTCAGTGCCGGCCGGATCGGCGGACTAAACACACTTGATGCATACTCCGAGCCAAGTTTTTCTCGTAGCAGCCGGTCGCACTCGCGGGTGTATCGTTCGTCTTCAAGCCCAATCGGCATATCGATAAAGATACGGTCATACTCCTCGAAAGCCGTTTTCAGCTCTTCATCGCTTCGGAGGACATAATATCCGGGTTCTTTATCGAATGTTATCAGTATCCATCCGGCTTTGCAGCCATCGATTCCAGCAGTTTTCACAGTTTATGGATTGTGTTAAATATTATCTCTGAGTTTTATGTGGAGATCACGCAGCTGGTGTTCATCAACCTCGCCGGGCGACTGATCCATCGTGCTTTGTGCTCTTTGGTTCTTCGGGAATGCAATCACATCCCGCAAGCTGCCGGCCCCGGCCATAAGCATCACAATACGATCCAGGCCAAGTGCGATACCACCGTGCGGCGGAGCACCATAGGTAAAGGCGTCAAGCAGAAAGCCAAATTTCTCGCGAGCCTCCTCTTCTCCAATCCCTAAAACTTTAAACATTTTCTTCTGCAGGTCTGAGGAATGAATCCGGATCGAGCCTCCGCCAATTTCACTTCCATTAAGTACAAGATCGTACGCCCTGGCATTCACCTCTTCAGGTGATTTTTCAAGTTTATCGACATCATCTTCCTTGGGGGATGTAAACGGGTGATGCAGTGCGAGATACCTTTTCGCCTCTTTATCCCATTCAACAAGAGGGAACTCGGTAACCCACAAAAAATTATTGGCTGATGTATCAATCAACCCAAGCTTTCTGCCCATCATTAACCGTAAAATCCCCATCTGTTTATAGACAAGAGGTGCTGGCCCGGCCAGGATTAAAACCAAATCACCATCTGAGGCGCCGGAACGATCTACCATCTCCTGTACCTTATCATCGGTCAAAAACTTGCCGACACTGCAGAGGTGGCCATCATCCGAAACTTTAATGTAGATGAGCCCTGCCGCCCCGGTTTCACTTACCACTTCATCCGTCAACCGGTCGAGAGCCCCGCGGCCAAGTTCACCCTCACCGGGCACCGTGATGGAAACAACGCGTCCGCCTTTTTTTACGGTACGTTCAAATATCTTAAACCCGCACTCTTCCAGCAGATCCGACAGGTTATGGATTTTCATCCCAAACCGGGTATCGGGTTTGTCCGAACCGTACGTCTTGATCGCTTCTCGGTAGGTAATTCGCAGAAAAGGAGTTTGTAATTCGATGCCGAGATGCTCTTTCCATATGGTTGCCATTAATTCTTCATGGAGTTTATAAATCTGCTCCTCGTCCACAAACGACATCTCCACATCAATCTGCGTAAATTCAGGCTGCCGGTCGGCCCGCAGGTCCTCATCTCTGAAACATTTCACAATTTGAAAATAACGGTCCATCCCCGACACCATCAAAAGCTGTTTGTAGGTCTGCGGACTTTGAGGCAGAGCGAAAAATTTACCGGCATTTACACGGCTTGGCACAAGATAGTCGCGGGCACCCTCGGGTGTAGATTTCATCAACACCGGGGTTTCCACTTCGGCAAAATTGTACGCGTGATAGAATGATCGCACCGTGTGGTAGAGTTTTGAACGGAGCAGTAAATTTTTCTGGATTTCCGGTCGCCTCAAATCCAGGTAGCGATATTTCAGGCGGGTATCTTCGTTTGTTGCAACTCCATCTTTTATTTCAAAAGGAGGTGTCTCCGCCTCGCTGTAAATGGTCAGTTCCGACACCTCGATCTCTATATCGCCTGTAGCCATCGCCGGGTTAATCGTCTCTTCATCGCGCTGCAGCACCGTACCCTTTACACCAATTACGTATTCCGACCGGAGATCTTCCGCTTTTGAATGGAGTTCTTTATTAGATTCATCAAACACGATTTGAGTAATGCCGTATCGATCCCTCAAATCAATGAATATCACTCCTCCAAGATCCCGTCTTGAGGAAACCCAGCCATTTAACACGACCTCCTGATCGATATCTTTTTTTCTCAAATCACCACAAGTATGTGTGCGAACCCAGCTCATAAATACACTAATTATTTAAAAAAAACTTTTGTTCTGTCTGCAGAAGCGCTAAAATAAACAATATGCAAACCATTCGCCTGCTCAAATCGATTTAATTAAGCGGCGGGCGCGACCGCTCATGGATGCTGGAATTTATCGGACACTTCAATTTTTTAAGCCCAATGTATTTTTCAATGACGTTCATCTTTATTATCCACTTTGCCGCAACTTGTATCATGGCCGGCGTAATATGGACCATTCAGCTCCTCCATTACCCTTTTTTTCACCACCTGAACAGAGATGATTTTGCCCGCCTGATGGATATACACCGGGTTCGCATCTCGTGTATTGTGATTCCCGTTATGCTCACTGAGTTAGCAACGGGGATCTACCTTTGGTACTATAGCACAAGCTACACCCTGCTGTTTCTGGCCGGTTTATGTCTTCTTGGACTTATCTGGCTGTCCACATTTCTGTTGCAGACCCCCCGGCATGCCCAGATTGCAGATTATTATATTACATCTGCTGTATCAAAACTCGTCTTGACAAACTGGATCAGAACTGTTTTGTGGACCGTTCGGGTCTGCCTGCTGCTCTATATTGGAAAACAGACACTTGTTGCGGTATTTTAGAGCAGGCTAATCCACCGGCAACCGTTCTGTTTTATTCGACTTGTGGAATAAAAAGAGCCTGCTTTCGGCTGTGTAATTCTTTGATTTTAGAGCCTGATAATCGTAGAAAACGGATAACGATTTCACAGATTCTCTATTTACATTTATATAAATTCATATATATTTATTTATGATAATACACTGAGAGAATCGTCATGGACAAAACTGCCATTCATATTGCCGATGCATCTGAGATTTCAAGACGGGGGCTGATAAGTCTGATGGAGAGTTTCGACTGCGCGGGCCCCATTTTTGAGTACTCTTCGGCTGAATCCCTGGTTCGTGCATATCGGCAATCAGCAAATGGCGTCTGCGTCATCTCCTCTAACCTGGTAAATTCTGAAATGGACCTGGGCTGCCTGATGGAAAAACTCTGCTCCGTAAATCCCGGATGCGGTGTTTTGATAGTTGCTGAATCAGCTGATATCGGGGAAGTAAATACGGCCTTAAAACAAGGAATTCGGGCGTATGTCACCCGTCGTGTATCTGCCGAAGAACTTGAGAAGATTGTCATCGCCCTCTGCAGGGGGGATAAGGCATTTAGCCGTGATGTTTCTGAATCCATAACAAAACACTACAGTGCAAATCAGGAATTCCCTCTATCCATAAACAGAGACTCTATTACCAAAAGAGAACAGGAAATACTTTCCCTGGTTGTCCAGGGTTTAACAAGCTCAGAAATTGCAAAACAGCTCTACATCAGCCCCAGGACCGTTGAAACACACCGTTCAAATCTGATGCATAAACTGAATATTAAAAATACGGCGGGCCTGGTTCGCTATGCACTCCAGGAAGGAAACTACAACTGAGGTCAGAATTACGTATTTATACGTAGTTAAATTACGTATGTTTACGTATTGCGGTAGGTAGTTTCAACAAGTATGTTTATAAGTGCAAATGGGGTAATAGCCGTCTGTAGATGATATTTAGCAGTTCTTCCTGATCGAAGAACTGCTAATTTTTTTTGCTTTAAACATACAGCTGAAATCTCCGGGAGCCATACTTCCGGAGGTTTTCACAGATGCAGCATATACTCGTTTTCCTCACCTTCTGATTTTTCAAAGCCCATCTCTGCCAGATACTCATTATGTTTTTTGCTCCCTGAAGATGATTTGACACGCTCAATTCCCTTTTCTCTGAAAAACTCTGTGTTCTCTTTAAAAAGGTAATGTCCTATTTTAAAATCCCTGTAGTTCGGAGTCACAAAGTCAAGGTTCACGCTTAAACTCCCGGTCTTTGTCATATGCCCAATCAGCACACCTGCCGGAACCATGTCGCGCAGTATGAAAATATTCAGGTCGGCCCCTTTCCATCTTCCCTCAAAACCTGGCTGAAATGTTTTAATTTGATCTTGGTAGAAGTTCAGGAACTCTTCCAGGTATGCACTCCCGGGGTCTACTTCCAGGATTTTAAAATACTCACGGTTTCCAAAAATTTGAGCCAGGTAGTAGATGTTAATCAGCACAATAAACCCATTCATCGCCGCTACCGGGACAGAGCCAATCAGCATGCCGTACAGCGAAAATGTAGCTGCCCCGATCAAATTTACAACCCGGAGCCTGATAATATTGCTCATCATCAGGGATACCGCAACCAACACTGACGCAACATACCCGATAACTTCGTATATGATGGCGTTTTCCATTTTACGACGGTTTATCTGTAGATCTCAACATTTCACTTTGGGTATCCATCTCGATTTTTTTATGCGAGTTATCCATTGCTTACCGGCTGATTTGATACACTTTTGGCGGTGTTTTCCCGGCCAGGTGCTCAACAAAAAAGTCCCATGTCCTGCGAATGTTATAGGGCTCGTTGGCGTACCCGTGGCCGCGATTCGGGAATACCACAAGTTCAAAGTCTTTATTGTGGCGAATGAGTTCATCAACCAGAAGAAGTGTCATTCCGGGGTGAACATTCGTATCCATCGACCCATAGCTGAGCATCAGCTTTCCCTGCAGGTTTTCGGCTTGTAACTGCACCGCGGACGGCGCGTAATTATCTGAGCCGTCCTTTTCCTCAAGAAGTCCCTGGTATTTTTCTCCCCAGTAGTAGGTATAGTTTCTGTTATCGTGGTTTCCCGCACCGGCAACACCCACTTTAAAGAATTCCGGGTATTGTGTAAGCGCCGCGGCCGTGGCAAAACCACCGCCTGAATGGCCATAAATTCCTACGCGATCTAAATCGATAAAGGAGTATCGATCCGCAAGCTGACGCATAGCGGCAATCTGATCGGGCAGTCCATTGTCAATCATGTTTCCGGCGTATGCGGTATGGAATTCACGTGATCGTATCGGGCTGCTTCCCATTGCATCTATGGATACAACCACGAATCCAAGTTCTGCGAGCGCCTGGGCCTGGCCTCTTCGGGATGCGGAAAAATGACGGCTTCCCACACTCCCGCCCTGTGGCCCGGGATAGATAGCATTGATAATGGGGTAGGTTTTGGTTGAATCAAAATCTGATGGAAGCAGCATAATACCGTAGATATCCGTCTCACCGTCCCGGGCTTTTGTGCTGAACGGAACAGGTTTTTGCCATCCTGTAGCCATCAACTCCTCAATATCGGAACTCTCGATTGTCATGAGCTCCTCTCCATTCACATTTCGCAAAACGGTTGTCCGCGGTGTTTGAAAGTCACTGAATGTATCCACAATATACGATCGGTCGGGGCTGAGGCTTACCGAATGATGCGCATTGCCGGGCGACAATAGCTCCATTCCTGTGCCGTCAAAATTCACACGGTAAAGATATTCATGATATGGATCACGATCCGTATCCACTCCCACGGCGGTGAAATAGATCACCCGGTTCTGCTCATCCACACTCACGATATCGACCACATTCCAGTCTCCCGTGGTGATCCTGTTTTTCATCTCGCCTGTGGCAAGGTCGTGCAGGTACAGGTGACCCCAGTTATCGCTCCTGTTAAACCAGATAAATTCATTGCTTTCATGAAGTACCCGCCAGTTTGGAAATCCGCGCGATTTTAGGTTTGATTCGAAAAAGATTTCATCACGATCCTGAAAGATTTCAGCAACCTCGCCGGTTTCCGCATCGGCTATGCGAAGCTTAACCTCTTTATAATCCCGGGAGGTGGATACGAACGCAAGTTTTTCACCATCGGCACTCCACTCGGTATCTGTCCACTGGCCATTCCGCACGAGTCCGCAACAGTTTGAAGACCGGTGATGGTCGGGCTCCACTTCAAGCGGAATATTCTGGTTCGTCTCCAGATCAAGCACTACACGTTCCAGCATCGGCACCACGGTGTCGCCGGGCAGGGCGTAGGGCCAGATATCCACGTCCGGCCTCCCGACCTTTGTTTCCCAAAGTGCCATCTTGCCAACCCCACGATCGTCCTGCCGGAATGTGGCAATTCGCTTTGAATCGGGAGACCAGGTTACGATCGGTCGCTCACTTCTCCACCAGCCGTGATTGTTTGTACCGTAGCCATAGTATTTCTCCCCATCGTCTGTAAGCTGCAGCTCTTCACCGGTGTCAAGATTGCGGACCCATATGTTGTGATCTTTTCGGTAAGCGGCCCACGTTTCATCCGGGGAGACAACGGCGTTAGATATGGAATGCTGA
Organism: Bacteroidota bacterium; assembly: GCA_009909035.1. Taxonomy (GTDB): domain Bacteria; phylum Bacteroidota; class Rhodothermia; order Balneolales; family Balneolaceae; genus SW132. Next base: position 100,515 of record JAAAOB010000021.1, on the reverse strand, counting down.
TCCGCCGGCGCGGTCGTGCAGCTGTACGTTTGCAGTGAGCAGCGCCACGTCCTCTCGTTAAAGTGAAACGATATCGACTGAAAGGATTCGTCAAACGTCAATTCTGACAGTTTCAGATCCATGGGATCAATGTCCATTTCGCTTATTTCGGCGATCTCAGCGGCCAGTTTTTGATGATCAAATGCGGCCGTTTTCGTTTGTTCCGAGGCATCCACTACCCGGTACTCGGTTCCTTGTCTTGTATCCACCCTGTACCAAAACCTGTGGTCATCGATCCAGTTTGGCGAAACGGAGCGCGTATATATTTTATCGTTCAAGTTCCAGCTCAGCATCTGTTCCGCTTTTTCATAGACTGTTTCCATCGGCCGGGTGCCCTCTTGCCCGTGTGCTACGCCTGACGCGGCTACAGCCACAACAGCTAACAGCAATAGTTTACGTATAGATGCTCTGTATAATGTTTTCATTCTGTTGATTGATCTGGTTTGTAAATGGCAGTAAAGTACAGAAGATTAGATGTTCTGTTCATCAATACTTTTCACGGATATGCTGAAGCACGGTGTTCATCTCCGATCTCATTCGATTATTGCTTACCACGTAATTATTATTGTGGAAGCTAAACGTGAGGCGGCGACCCGAATCGGTAAATAAATACCCGCTCAGACTTGTACTGTTGCTCAAGGTACCGGTTTTAGCATAGACAAACGGTGGCTCACCTTCGGGCGCTTCGTACCACCCCCGGATGGTACCCCTGAGGCCGCCTGCCGGAAACAGGGCCAGTGTTTCATCCTTCCCCAGCAGTTGATAGATTTTTTCAAGCAGTGTAACGGTTGTGAATGGTGTAATCAGGTTGTAGCGGGTCAGGCCCGAGCCATCAACCCACCTCGGCCGATCCAGCAGATCATCCAAATAATTTTCAAGCGAATAAGAAATTGCACGCCTGGTATTCATTTCACCAAACTCGTGGTCTGATATCATCAGCATCAGCTGTTCGGCAACATGATTATCGCTGGAAATCATCATCCGTTCGTAAAGCGGCCGGGCAGGTGTGGCATAAAGTGTGGAATCGTAAGCCGAAATCTCTCCATCTGAAAGATGAACCTCTCGACCCAGGGTATCAGCCAGCAATTCAGCAATTAATCCTCGTTCATAAACAAACGGTATATTTCGCTCCTGGTACGCAGTGTCAGATTTTGGAACATAGGAGATGGTATTCTCTCTAAACCCCCTCTTCACAAGCTCAACTTGCCCGCTGTCCCACTCTTTTTGATCTATAAACTTTTCGAAATACGCCGGTTTAACGGGTGTTTTTTCGTTCAGCATCACAAGCGCCACCTGCTGGGCCTGCAGCCTCATCATGTTTCCATAAATTGGAAACGGGCTTTTTTCCGGGGCATAGGCAGCGGGGTACCAGTTCCACGGCCAGCCCGATCCAAAATGCTCATCATCATAATGGCTGTCATCATATACCAACACCTCCTCTCTCTCATCCAGGAAACGATACGCCCCGTCAATATTAAAATTGGGATTCAAAAATGACGGATCCCCGCTGCCCCTGAAATAGAGCGTATCATTTTTAACGGTGTAATGAAGCGAAGCGAGTGTATCGGGAAGCGCGTTGAGGGATGCGTAGAGCGTAAGCAGTTTCGTATTCGATGCCGGCACAAAATAGCGATTCGCGTCCCGTTCGTATAATAAAGAATCCGATTCGGGATCATATAAAACAAATCCCGTGTGGCTTCCTGAAAACGCTTCAGACTCCAAAAATATGCGCTCTAATCCGGAGACCGCTTCAGCCTGTTCGTTATCCACTTCCTCTGTGAGTGGCTCACTCGTTTGACATGATAGAATAACTGCTGCGCTACAAAAGAAGCCAAGAAGCCAGCTAATATGTTTCGTTGTCATGATAGATTTACCTTCGTTACATTGTTTAGTCGCGGCCATCGTTGGCGAAGCAAATCGGTACCAGTGGGGCACCCAACAACTCTGAAGATTGCCATTCCGGGTCGGGAGTACTTCCTGAATCATCATATCATGAAATAGTACTCTTCACGCTGTTTATTGGCGCTGCACACGGTGAACATCATTCGGCCAAAGATTGCCGTAATGTAATGCAAACAGAGTGTATTAAAAAAAGAGAAGATGATTGAAGTAAAAAAGAGATCAACCAGTCATTGAATACCGGTTGACCTCATTGTTTCGGTTACGTTTAAAGCAGGTGCTGCACTTTATCTTTGAAGAAGAGAAAAAACTCTTCGCCATTACTGCCTGCAATTTAAATATTTGGATTGTTATCCCGCTCTACATCAGGAAGCGGCAAGCAGCGTTGATCCGCGTAGGTTCCGCCGTTGGGAAACGGGGTGCCGGGTGCCGGGAACAGATCAAGGTTGTAGCGCGTAACATCATAGAGATGGTGCGATTCCAGGAACAGCTCCCGCTGCCTCTCTTCGATGACCTGGTCCTGAATTTCCTGCTCATCGGTGCTTGAAAATTCAGGGAGCCCGTGTTCGGCCCGCAGATCATTTATGATATTAACCGCTGTCTGTCCACCCTCGTGTTCTGCGATAATCAGCTGTGCCTCTTCCCACCTGGCGATTGGAATTTCGGCACCAAAGGAGTCGTATTTGGGTGTTGTAAATACAGGGACACCGGCAGGAGCGGCATTTTCATCGACAACCGGCACTCGAACATCAGGTTCACCTTGCACCTCAAGGTCGCGAAACTGCTCCGTGATGGTGATATTTTGAGCATTCATTTCTGCAAACACCGAATTTTGGCGGCGCCCGCTGGCATCAGAGGCGGTCATCGTGATAGAAAAACCCTCATCTACCTGTTGAGCATCGCTGGCGGCTGCAGCCGTGTTGCCGAGGTTTAGATTTGCTCTTGCCCGGCCCACGTAGGCCATGTTCAATATCTCATCGTTGCCGGAACTTTGAGCCTCAGCAATGGCAAGATCGAACTTCTCGATCGCCATTTCCCACACCTCTTCGCGGCTTAGCTCCGGACTTTGGTCAATTGCCATCGTGCAGAATCCTTCTCCGAGCAGTATGTGGCTATACCCGGAATAGGCAGCCGCTGTTGCCAGCAGGCTTTGCCGGTTTTCAACCTGCTGATCGGTCCATTGCTGCAGGTTATCAATAATATTGTCAGCCGACCACCGAGCCGTCGATAATGGACTGTATGAGAAATAGGCCGGGTGGACATCATCGGCGGCCACCACCGTTCGGCGGTCGACGGGCCAGCGAGACGCAGTAAAGGTAGCATCTCCGAGCTCGTTTCCAAGAACACCACCCATTAATATGTAGGTATCAAACGCAGATTCAAAATCCGCGATTGCCCCGCGTACTAAAAGTTCCGCCTGTGCCGGATCTTGCAGATCCTCTTCGTCAACAAGTGTGGGCGTATCGACATCCAGAATATCGCTGCAGGACGTTATAATAAATGCCAGCAGGAGAATGGATATCCATCGTTTACACCCGGATGATAGCGAACCACCGATCGTTTTTTTCGATTTATAAGTTTTCATGATATTCGTATTTGGAGTGATCAATTTTTTTATTGGATGCATTTATTAAAACCCGAGGCTTAACGTTCCAACAATTTGGGTAAGCTGAGGCAGATTATTCTGCTCAATTGTGGAAAACCCTCCACGGCCGCCTGTCAGGAACATTCCTTCCGGCTCCATTCCTGAGTAATCAGTCCAGGTATAAAGATTCCGTGCCGCAAGTGATACGGAGGCACGCTGCACACCAAATGCATCCAAAATCTGGTCATGGAAAAGATAGGTCAGGGAGACCTCCCGAAGTTTAGCAAAGCTTGCATCTTCGATGTTTACATCAAACGTGCGGAAATTGAGTGCATCCGCCACCTTCAGGGGATCGCTCTCCAGCGGGAAGTACAGTTCTCTCGATAGGCCAAAGAGAGACCTCACCGACTGGTTATAGTTCCATTTATGATGGCCCGTCTTGTAGTCAATCAGCGCATACGCCCTGAAGTTGCCAAAGAAATTCAGGGTGGCCGAGAATGAGCCTTCATATTTCGGAATGCTCTGCCCGATAAACAGATCCGGAGCAATGAGTGAGCCACTCTCATCAAAGCAGGGCATCTGTCCTCCCTCTCCGTCCGCGCAGATATAGTTTGAAGCAACCGGAGCACCGATATCATCTGTGGTGATATCCACATCGAGCAGCTTCGGCTTATACCACGACCCGATGGGTTGACCAACCCGGTGCTCCATACCAAAGGCAGAATTTACAACAATCTCGTCATCGCGTCCGAGATCTTGTATCTCGCTATCATTTGTGGCGATGCTAAAGCGCAGATCGAGACTCAGGTCTCGCCTCTGAATCGGGGTGCCCTGCAGGGAGAACTCAACACCCCAGTTGTCAACTTCTCCTACATTAATAAATTGATTTCCGGCAAACCCAATAGACGGAGCCACATTGCGTACAAGAATGGCATCCTCTGTCGTCCGGTTGTAGTAGGTAAACTCGGTTGACACGCGCTCATCCAGAAGGGAGGCTTCAAATCCTGTCTCCCACTCAATGCTTCGTTCGGGACCCAGGTCCGGATTCCCTATTGAGCCGGGCGTTACCGTTGGCCGATCGTCCGGGCCGGTAACGGCATTAAAGGTTCGCAGTGCATCAAAAAAGCCGGGTTGCTGACCGGTATGCCCATACGAGCCGCGCAGGCGCATGGAGTTTACATACGGAACATTGAAAAAGTCCTCCTCACTTATCACCCAGGCCGAACTGACTTTGGGATAGAGCACGAGGTCAAAATCCTGGCCGAATGCGCTGTTGTCATCACCTCTCAATCCTCCCGTCAGGTAGATGCGGTCCTGGTAATTAAACTGCTGCTGCACAAAAACGCCAAACGTCCTGTTTTCAAAGAAGTTTTCACCCCCTTCTGTACGCGCAGCCGCATTGACAGCCCGGAGTCCCGGCAGTGCAAAATCTTCTCCGGTAGCACTTGTGATGGTTGTCTTACTCCTGTAGTACTGGAAACCGGTCGTTGTTCTCGAACCGAAATCCTCCGAGAGGTCCAGCCTCAAGTCATTGTTGTAGTCTATGGTCTGGTTCAGCGCATCCCGGCGCGATACAGATTTAAACCCATCTTCACCAGGTGCGAACTCCCTGTAAATCGGGCTGTTCTCCAGTATGGTTTGATTATCCTCAATCACTTCATCAACACCAATTGCCAGCCTGTGGCTGAAGTTATCCATCATCGTATAGTTAACCGTCACACTTCCGGTCAGCCGGGTGAGGTCCTGGAAGTCATCAAATTCATAATAGGCATCCGATGTAAAGCTGCGATATCCTCTTCGCGGGGGAGCATCTTCGGGGAGATTCCGCTCAAGGTGCGCCGGTGTGGAAAAATAGGATCCCCAGGTCACACCTCCCGTTCCCGATTCACGAGCCAGGTACGTCCGGCCCGTAAGGTATCCAAGGGAACTGTTTATCCTTAAATCATCGGTGGCATTCAGAGTTAAATTCAGCCGCCCGCCGTAGTGATTTAATTCGTTTGTCGGTTCTACACCCTCTTCATTTTTCCAATTTCCTGAAATATAGTACTGAAATTTATCGGATCCTCCCCGGACGTTCAGGTTATAGTTTTGCAAAAATCCGGGTTCAAAAATGGGTGTTCCCCTCTCTTCTTCTGAGGTCACTAAATTCAGTGACTCAATTTCGCCGGTATCAGGATTTCGCCAGAAGTTCGTGAACATCCTGTCTTCCTTGTTTGCAAAGAAATTTGTTCCGGCACGTGATGTAAAGCTAAACCTTGGAGCTCCATCCACACCTTTCTTGGTAATGATATTGATAACGCCATTCGAGGCTTCTGTTCCGTAGAGCGTTGCGGCAGCCGGTCCTTTCAGGATTTCAACACTCTCCACATCCTGTGGATTAAAGTCATTCAGCCTGTTGATTACGCTTGAACCAAACCCCTGCACGGCGGGCCCGGATCCCTGCGCATTATCTACGCGTATTCCATCCACGTAGATAATCGGTTCATTTGACAGAGAAATACTGGACGCACCGCGTATTCTAATTCGCGACCCCGATCCAACCATACCGGTACCGGGCATAATGACCGTACCGCTGGCCCTTGCATTGAGCAGCGACTGCATGTTCGGGATGGGAGCTAACTCCATGGCTTCTACAGCATCCACAGAGGTGATGGTATTTCCAAGGGCCCGGCGCTGCATACCCCCCGCCGTACCGGTTACGATCACTTCGTCCAGCTCTACCCTTCGCTCTCGCAAAATGATCGTCAGTTCCGTCGTTTCTCCCGACACCACATCAACATCGACTGTTTGCGGAATATAGCCGATGGCCCGGACCTGCAGGGTGTAAGACCCTTCATCAATACCGGTAATCTCAAATTCCCCGTTTGCACCGGTGGCTGTTCCGATATCAAGCCCCTGAATAAGGACATTGACACCCGGTATTGAAATTTCCGTCTCCTGCTCTATTACGGTACCGGAAATTGTACCTTGAGCTCCTACCAGGACCGGTAGTAAACATGTGAGACCCAAAATTATAATCTTACGAAACAGTAGCTTAGTTTTCATACGTCCTTATGTTGAGTTAAAGTTGACATGAAGATGAAATACGAAGGGACTTTCCCGATGTGCACCTGATTCAAACACTCCCGCACTCCCGGTTTTCACCGTTCCGATGAAAAAAAGTAGAAAAAGAGATTCACATCTATTGCATCACCAAACATTTTCGCCACTGGCTCCTGTTCTGATAGCTGTTGAAAAGTCCTTCATGCGTACGTTCATTAAGTACACGAACGAATACACGTCTTTGTGTAGTGGTTGATTTATATTATGAATAAAATAATTTGAAATTTCAATATATGTCTATTGAGCATCTCTTCTATCGGACTAAACCCAACCTTCCATCAGCTGTTATCTTTTCATCTCCCACCTGCGGCAACCGGATACCCGCAAATCGGCAACTCCTGAAAAAACCGTCCGTACCAGAATTCGTTGATGCTCCGCAGCGAGTCCGGTTCCGGCTTCGTGATGCTTGGGCTCGATTTTCATATATTGCGGTGATGCGCTCTGAACCTCTTGTCAACAATCTATAGTTTAGTGTAGATCAGGTATATTTGGCGGCGATTAAGGTTCATTTTTACAGAAAAATGTTTACCATTTTTTGCGCCTTTAACATTTACCGGTGATCGTTCTGCAGATTATAGGCGAGGCGGTTAAATTTTATATTCACTTTAAAAACCCTGAAGATGCATATTGACCACATTGGAATTGCCGTCAGCAATCTGGACGAAGCGATTTCGACCTACGAAAAAATCCTGAATAAAAAGCTCTCAAAAACAGAACGCGTTGATAGCGAGAAAGTGGAGACTGCTTTTTTTGAAACCGGGCAATCCAAAGTCGAGCTGCTTGGCCCCACAGAACCTGATTCTGTCATTCAGAAATTTGTGGATAAAAAGGGTGAAGGCATCCACCATGTGGCGTTTGAAGTGGAAGACATCCACGCGGAAATGAAACGGCTGCAAGACGAGGGATTTACGTTGCTCAACGAACAGCCTAAACAGGGAGCGGACAATAAGCTTGTCGCCTTTCTTCACCCAAAAGGCAATCATGGCGTGCTGGTTGAGTTGTGTCAGACGATTCAAGATAATACGGAGTGAAAATCGAGCGATATACCGTTATCTTGTCACACACATAGTTCCGGATGTTGCCGGTTAATCGATAGTTCAAAGCTATTTATATGCAGGACGGTGCACGTTTTTTTGCTTACGCTACCTGGACAGTGATGATATCACTCGCCATTATATTGACAGGAAACTCTTTTTTGGTGTTTGTTTCAGATCCCGGCTGGGTTGGGCTTGCCACACTCCTGGCAATCGGTTTTGTTTATCTCAACCTATCGTATGCGGCCATCAAGCGCTACATCACAAAAGTGCCGGCCCCGACCAACAAGCACTACCTGCTTGCGCTCCTTATTTTCGCTCCACCGGCCGCCTGGATTTATCTGATCAGTGAGTCGGCTGGAGGATCGGAACTGATTCTTGTCATAGTACTGGCATTTGCCTGCTGGCTTGGAATGTTTTACGGAAATCGGGCCGGCATCAAGGCTCGGCATTCATACGTTCAAAAAATTAAGGAGCGGCAGGCAGAACAAGAATGAATAACCACAGACTATAGCAGATCTGTGATCTTTTCAGGCAGTTCATTCCTCATCAAGCTCGTCACTTCAAGAATCTGCTTTGATCCTCAGTAATATCGATCGATGTGGAGAGCATGTTTTCGAGAAGCGTACGTTTACGCATCGCCCCCCAGATCTCCAGCTGCGGATCCGTCTCAGTAGAAATATAGATAACCGTTTTATGATCCAGCTTTTCTACATCAACACTTCGTACATTCTGAAAATGACTTCTGTCCAGCCCGTCGGCAACCCGCAAGATCGCGGAAAGTTTCTTCACCCGGTTGCGTTCATGTTTTGGTAATTTCTTAAAATACCGGTGCCTCATTTTGGGCGTTGAGCGCCTATGGTATCTTGAAACATTCGCCATTACTTCAATTTCTATCTCTTTAAACCCCAGTAATTCTGAATGGCGGATAATGTAAAGTGCGTGTTTATGGTGCTTCCTGTGCGATATAAAATAGCCGATATCGTGCATAAACGCGGCATACTCCAGCAACTCTTTGTCCTTATCGGCAAGATCCAGGTCATCCCTGAAGTGTGAAAAAAGCTGCAGGCATAGATCTGCCACATGCCTTGAGTGATTTTCATGCCATTCGTACCGGTTAACAAGCTCCATTACACTTCGCTGCCTCGGGTCACTAAACGGGGCAAGAGCCTTTATATCTTTCATCTCTTTCTTAATATACCTCAGGATAATTCCCTCCCGAAGTGCCTGGGCCGAAATCTTTACCCGTTTGATCATAAATTTTCTCAGTATATAATGTACCAATACCAGTCCGGGAGCAATCAGGTCGATTCGCTTATCGTCCAGCTCCGACAGATTTGCACGTTCTTTACGGGTCATTCCAATTAGTTCATCATAGAGATCAAAAAACTGCTCGTCCGTAAACTCCAGTTCGTTTACCGACAGATTTTGAGATTTTTTTTCACGCCGTGCAATCATCATCCCGATATTTTCAAGCGTTCCGGATGACCCTATCATGAGCAGCGCGCGCTGATAGGCAAATGCCTGTGCCACATCCGTCAGTTGCTCCTCGAAATGGGTGCGCAGTTTCTCTATTTCATCTTTCGTTATCGGATCATGATCCACAAACTGTGCCGTCATGCGCGCAACCCCGATCTTTTTACTCGACAGATGGCTAAATGTATCTTTATCACCAATTACGAATTCTACGCTGCCACCACCAATATCAACCATCATAACCGGGTCATCCGGAAGCTGGACTCCATGCTGTACAGCAAGGCCGATCAATTCAGCCTCTACCCTTCCCGGTATGGCTATGATTTTGATGCCTACCTCGTCGATGGCGCGCTGTATGAGCTCTCCCCCATTTTCAGCCTCCCGAATTGCGCTTGTGGCATAGGCCAGGATTTTTTCTGCATTCTGATGATCACTAAGCGTTTTTATTTTTTTTAATGCCTCCATAGCTCGCGATATGGCGGCGTCAGACAGTCGGTTTTTAAATCCCTTTTCCGCGAGTAGTACCATTTCCTTCAACTTATCCACCGTTTGGAAACTGCCATCAGGATAGATATCGACAATTACCGCATGAAAGGAGTTTGTTCCAAGGTCAATGGCAGCGATTCTTCGGGATACATGTCGGGGATGGGTATCTGGCATATTATTTTATCTGTTTTGATTTTACTATGTTGCAGCTTCGGATTTTGTTCTTCTTCTGACCCGATCAGGTTTCTGCTTTAGATATTCTGTTTATCACAGATCATAAGTAAATGATATGCATTGAATTTCCCAACTTCCCGCCCTCTTTAAATTAAGAACCCGGCTGTCTTTTCGCCCGTACCGGCAACTGGCCGATAATTAACCTCTACTCTTTGAATTCAACTGTCAGCTTCCGCCCACCAAATTTCAGACCTGCTCCCTGGTGTCTGAATGGACATTTCCATACCATTCTCGCATCCCTGTTGTTTCAAGCGGCAGAGCTGGTTGTTGAACGCCGTTATGTCGAGACTCCGGACGGTGATGTCCTTGAACTCGATGTTGCCGAACAAACAGAAAATCGCCCGTTCGTTATTTTACTTCATGGACTCGAGGGATCTTCTAAACGATACTACATCCGGAATATGGCGCGCCATCTTTTTAATTCCGGATTTTCGATTGCTGCACTGAATTTCAGGAGCTGCGGCAGCAGATTGAATAGGACAAGAAGATTTTATCACTCCGGAGACACCGGTGATTTGGAAACGATCTCTGCCTGGCTGCAGGAAACCTACCCCGGTTCATTGCAGCTTGCCGCAGGGTTTTCTCTCGGAGGCAGCGTATTGCTAAACTACCTTGCCAAACGAGACGCCAACCGGATAATCGGATTTGCCGCTATATCTGTTCCCTACGATCTGCACAGAGGATCACTCAATCTACAAAAAGGATTCAACAGGATATACGACCGCCAGTTTCTAATCCCGCTGAAAGAAAAGCTCGAGCAAAAGCGTGCGTACTTCCCGGATCTGCCCAGATTTACCGGATCAACACTGTTTGAATTTGACGACCAGGTTACGGCACCTGTTCATGGATTTAAAGATGCTGAAGAGTACTATCGGCTCTGCTCCAGCGCATTTTTTATGGATCGGGTGCTCACGCCCGGCATCCTGATTCACAGCCGCGAAGATCCGCTCTGCCCGTTTGATACAGTTCCTCTGCAGGTAATTGAAGAAAATCCTTCACTTTATCCTCTATTTCCTGAGAGAGGAGGACATGTGGGGTTCTGGAGTATGCCGCCGGGATGGGTTGAACAAACTGTAGCGCTCTATTTCAGGCAGTTGTTGAGAAATCATCACAACGAGTAAGCGTTGCCTTTGCTATCTTTGAACTGAATGATTTCTGGTCATACATGTTAATATAACTTCAGGACAGCGACTAATTAAAAGAATCACACTCAAACATACACTCCTATGGTAGTGATTATCGGAGCCGGACCTATCGGCCTGGCAACATCTATTGCGCTTCAAAATCGCGGCATTAAATCATTAATTATTGACCGGGGCTGCCTTGTGAATTCGATCTACAACTACCCGGTGAACATGACGTTCTTTTCGACTTCAGACAGGCTTGAAATCGGAAACATTCCGTTCATTTCACACGGGCCCAAACCAACCCGAAAAGAAGCCCTGGAATATTATCGCAGATGTGCCGACCATTATGAACTCAATGTAAAGCTTTACGAAACTGTGAAGACAGTACACGGAAAAGATGGCGCCTACCAGGTAGTTACCGACAAAAACACCTACCCGGCTGATAAAGTCGTTGTGGCCACAGGCTTTTACGGACAAGAGAGAAAAATGAATGTACCCGGAGAAGAACTCGACAAAGTTCTCCACTATTATGACGAGCCGCATCGGTACGCCTGGCAAGATGTGCTGGTTGTGGGCGGTGGAAATTCTGCTGCCGATGCTGCACTTGAAACGTACCGGTCGGGCGCTAATGTATCCGTCTTGGTTCGCCATGACGGCCTGAAAGAGACCATTAAATACTGGGTAAAACCCGATATAGATAACCGTATTAAAGAGGGGTCAATCAAAGGGTATTTTAACTCGGAGGTCCTTGAGATCCGGGAAAAAGAGGTCGACATCAAAACACCGGAAGGACTAAAAACCATAGCTAATGATTTTGTACTTGCCATGACCGGCTATAAACCGCACTACGGTTTAATGAAGAAACTCAATATTGAACTTACGGATGACGAGGTAAAAATGCCCGTACATAAAGAGGACAGCCTTGAAACCAATCGGCCGGGAATGTACGTTGCGGGTGTAGTCTGCGGCGGAATGGATACCAGTCGACTGTTTATTGAGAACACGCGCGTTCATGCAGACCACATAGCCAAAGATATTGAGCAGAAACTATAGTGTTATGTCAACAATACGTTCTTGCATGCAAGTCATCGAATGAGTCAACGATGAATGACATGTTAATTCATCATAACTTGAATTTTCTAAAATAACCCATGCGATGACTACAGAGAAACACGACATTTTATTAATAACGAGACAATAGCAGATAACCGGCTAAGGGAACAGCTTTTGAAGAATAGGGTGGGCTTTGAGCCATAAAGTTTTGTTCTCAGGGTAGATGGGCCATTCGGTCAAAAAAAAATAAAAATAAAAAAGAGGGGCAAGCTACCCATATCACGCCGCTACGACCTGCTACCGCTGCTGCCTTCCGACCCTGACGGAGTTCACAGGGAGCTGGCTGTATGGAACTTGCCCCAAGTCTGTAAGATAATCAATTTACAGTCTTAATGTAAAAGGAAAATCATTACAAAATATCGGCCAGCGCATACTCCAAATCCTCGAACTGGAAATCGAATTCCAGTTTCTGTAATCGCTTTGGCTGTACACGCAGGCTGGACAATACCGGGGTTGAAGCTTCCCCCAGCACAAGTTTCAAGGCAAATTCCGGGACTCGCAGCAGTGACGGCCTCCTCATGACCCGGCCAAGCGCTGCGGCCAGCTCATTCATCGTTTCCGGGTTCGGGGAGCATGCATTATAGGGGCCGCTGAGCGATTCATTACCAATTGGAAAAAGAATCGCTCCGCACAAATCGTACATATGGATCCAGGGCACATACTGTTTGCCATCGCCTAACGGGCCACCGGCAAAGAGCGAAAAGGGAAGTTTCATCTGTTCAATAACCCCACCGTCCTCTTCCAGGGCAATACCAATACGCGGAATTGCTACCCGGGTTTTCTCAGATTCAGCTTTCATGGCCTCTTTTTCCCAGTCCACACATATTTTGGCAAGAAAGTCATCACCACTGGCAGACTCTTCATCCAGGAGCCTTCCCCCCGCATCCCCGTAAATTCCTACGGCTGATCCTGATATAAAGAGCTCAGGGGGAGCTTTCGCTTGTTTGATAGCTTGTGCAAGATGTTTTGTGATATCGATCCGGCTGTGATACAGACGTTTCTTGACCTCATCGGTCCAGCGCTGCCCGAATAAATTTTCTCCTGCAAGGTTAATGATGACGTCCGATTTCTCTACTGCCGACAAAAGATCACTCTCCCAGCTGATAAACTGCTGATTTTTTGAGTTCTCCTCAGCATATTTTTCGGGCGATCGTGTTAGCAGCGTCAGGTAGTGGCCCTCTCGCATCAGGCGCTCACACAAATACCCTCCGATAAAACCCGTTCCACCGCTTATCAGGAATTGTTTGCTTTTCGTTTGCATAGCGTTTTTTTATAAAGTGTCATCGTTTATCTATTCTCCGGTCGAATCAAGCACTAAACGTCATGGGTAGAATCAACTATTCACAACAAGTTATCCGGTGCCACAATGATTAATTGAGATAATGCTACAGAATATAAGCGAAATAAAAGTAGAGAAATGGTGCCGTTACGATCATTGCGTCGAAACGATCCAGCAGCCCCCCATGACCCGGCAACAACGTTGAGGAGTCTTTCATGCCGGCAAGACGTTTCAGCCGGCTTGCGGTCAGATCACCAAGAGGGCCTGTTACACTTGCAATCAGCGCAGCAGGAATTAAATCCAGCAGAGAAACCGGAAATGTGCTGGAGGCAGTCCAGGCAATCAAAGCACCGGCAGCTGCACCAAGGATACCAAACCCAAAGCCTTCCCAGGTTTTGTTCGGGCTGATGCTCGGAGCCAGTTTACGCTTTCCGAATGATTTGCCTCCAAAATATGCAAACACATCATTTCCCCATATCATTAAAAAAAGGCCCAAAATAAGCCAAAAGCCTTCACTTCCCTCGTAAAAACCGCGAACCATAACTGCTGTCAAAAATCCCACAGGAGCGTAAAGCGCAATCAAAAGGGTGCTGGTCCATTTTTTGACAAAAGAAGCGCCGGTTTGAGTGTAACTTAATCCGAAAGGCAACGCGGCTGCAAGTGCCACAGCTATTCGAATGGGCTCAGAAAGGGAGGGGCTAAACCAAAGGAGACCGGCAAATGGAATACTTATAATCATATACCCCGGATAACCGGCACTGCTTAGCAAGCGGTCCATTTCCCAAACTGTGACGAGCGCAAGCACTCCCATCAAGGCATTGAAATACGCGCCACCAAGCCATGCAACCCATAAAAATAAAGCTGCAGCAGGAGCGGCAAATAGAATTCGTTTTGTCAGTTCATTCAATATGGCCGGGTCAGGATTCGTCGTCAAGTTCATCCTGAAACTCGGCGAGAACTTTCCGTGCTCTTTTTTCGAACTCTTTTGGCACATACAGGTAGATCAGCGACATTTCGCCAATATTTATGCTATGAGCCGAATCGCGTTTGTTCAAGATGTTTGAAGGAATTCGTCGATTTGCAAGGTAGTTTTTTGCCATCTCTACCTCAAATTCTATATTTCGCTCCATCACGCATACCCAGTTTTCAACTTTGTTGGGTTTTGACCGTTTGAAAAAACTCATTCTTTAAGCTGGTAGTTTGAATTATACAGGATAATACGAACCAAAACAGCCGTCAGTATAATGCTCAGCCCGAGCATCCAGAGTGACGGAAGTGTTTCCGGCGTCAGATCAGCAAATGCCGTGTCGGGCATATACGACCCCACCACCACCGCAGAGCCGTTATTGATGAAATGAGCAACCACTGCCGGCCAAATCGACCCGCTTACCCATGTAAGTAACCCCATTACGGCACCTAGCGTTGCCAGAGGTAGAATATTTGTTAGCTGTAGATGAAAAAGGGCAAAGATTAAGCTTGAAAATATCAGCCCTCCGATCACTCCTTTACTTTTTTCGAAGGCTCTGAAAATATACCCTCTGAAAAGGATCTCTTCTGCAAATGCCGGCACCAGGGCAATATGGAAAAGGCCAAGCAGCAGAACACCGTCCTGACGCAAAAAATCTTCAAACATCTGGTATTGATTCTGTTGCATCTCTGCCATGATATCGGGCACGGGGAGAAAAGAATTTAGGTATCCCAGGAACATAATGGTTGGTTGTATAACCAAAATCAGCGGTATAGCCAAAAGCATGTACCGTGGGGTGTGCGACGTCCACGTCATCCGAAGAAAGGATCGCTTGGATTCTGACGCAGTATGCAGCCTGGTAATAAGTAATGTGGCAAGTGCAAAACAGAGAATTTGCCCCGCTGAATTACCCAGGAATAACACATCCAGCCGACTGTTTACCGCGCTCAGCAGCTCCTGCACAGTTGTGGCCTCGCCAGTTACAAGCAGGTATACTACGGCGACAACGGCAACAATAATTTGCGAAAGAAGGAACATCAGAAGCAGCCAGAGCAAAGCCAGGCCCCAATGAGCAAAGCCTTTCTTTTCTACCCAGGATAACGATATTCGTTCAGCTGTAGATGATGATGGATCCGTCTGATAATTATTCAACTGCTAGAATGTCTCCTCGTTTTCTTTTTTTGCAAATATTTTTACACCAATCATTGCGGTAAGCAGGTTTAGTATTCCATAAATAGGAATACCCCACAATAGCTGCGAGCCTATGGATTGCTGTGACCGGACGGACTCTGCCATACCGTCCACCATTTGATTTTTCTGTTGTTCCGGCAGATCCATCGCTTCCACGTTGGCTACCGTAGCTTCTACCAATTTATCGGTATATTCCGGATCTATTAAAGACCATATTTCATTAAAAAGAGCCGTGACTATGACGATAACTACCCCGGTTAAAAAACCAAGTGCCGCTCCCTGTCCAAGTTTTATGTGGGGAGTCACATCTTTTGTAAAATGCCATACTGCTAATGCACCCGCAAAGCAGGATACCAGGCAGATTAAGGTTCCCCCAAGCGATTGCGGTGAAAACATGGAACCCGATGGTTCTGAATTTATCTGCTGATAGCCAATAGCGAGGCTTAGCGCAAAGGAAATGATACTAAATACTGCGCCAATTATGCCTGCTGAGGGCAAATAATCTGTTAACGTGAGCGAATCGGACGATCGATGCTGTTCATTTTCCATAGGAACCTCATATTGATGTTTTGTTTGGGTTAAGGTAAAACAGGTCGGATACTGACAATGGAATCGCAAAGCCTAAAAGACAGCCGAGCAGCGCTCTCGAATGATTCGTGTTTTCCCACAGCCCGGCCATGTTCCCCGCTACATCCGCTGCCTGCAGCAGCACTGAAAGTAAAAGTAAAAAAATTGGCCATCTCTTACCTACTGTTATTTTGCTAAATAACGGCAGAAATAACCAGCCTGCAAAATTTCCTGCAAAAACACCAAAACAACGAGTATTGACGGCCATAAATGCATTTTCGAACCCATATGTCCTGTCAGGAATCCTGTGGCAAATACCATAAAACATATGTTCGGTCCAGTGTGGCCCTGCATCGTTGGATGTCCCCCACAGCAGCTCGCCAGATGCAAACAGAACCACCGCCAGGCTACCTGCTACAGAGAGCAGGTAAAGGTATGTGTTCGAGATCTCAAACTTCATGATTCGTTCAGCATATTCAGCAGTGTTGCAGGAGCTTTGACCGGTTTGCGAGTTTCAGCATTAACAAAACATAGTGACACCCGACCGTTCACATACGACTCCTCACTCCGTGTGGTGTGTATCTCATAGTATGTGTGCAGTCTTATTACGGGGGCATCAAACAGCTTTACCTCAATCTGCATCTCTTCATCGTAGAACAGAGGCTGTTTATAATCAATTTCCATCGAAATAACCGGCAGCATAAAGCCCTCGCGTTCAAGGGAGCTGTAGGTCAGTCCGGCCGACCGCAGCATTTCTGTCCTGGCAACTTCAAAAAATTCGGGGTACCGGCCGTAGTATACATATCCCATCTGGTCGGTCTCTCCGTAGCGACTTCTGAGAACATGCTGATAGCGAAACAGTGGTGGTTTCTCAGGAAATCGTACCATGATATCCTACGCATCACCGGCGGTTGTCCATACGCCGATCGATGCATATTTTTCAATGCGCTGATCCACCAGTTGATCATTTTTCAATTTGCGAAGTCTCTTTATGCTTTTCAAACAGCACTCCTTTACCGCTTCAGCCGACTTCGTGTAGTCCCGGTGGGCCCCGCCAATCGGCTCCGGAACGATCCCATCAATCACGTTCATCTCAAGCAGATCTTTGGCCGTTGGTTTTAGTGCAGCGGCAGCTTGCTCTTTATAATCCCATGTTTTCCACAATATCGATGAGCATGATTCCGGAGCGATGACAGAGTACCATGTATTTTCCATCATAAACACTTCATTGCCCATTCCTATGCCGATCGCCCCGCCGCTGGCTCCCTCACCAATAACAATGCTGATTATAGGCACTTCCAGTGTGGCCATCATCTTCAGGTTTTTGGCTATCGCCTCGGCCTGCCCTCTCTCTTCTGCCTCCAGGCCGGGATATGCACCCGGGGTGTCCAGCAGTGTCACGACCGGAACATCAAACTTTTCAGCCAGCTTCATCAACCGGTAGGCTTTTCGATATCCTTCCGGATTGGCCATGCCGAAATTCCTGTACTGCCGGCTCTTCGTATCCCTGCCCTTTTGATGACCAATAATCATTACGGACTGGTCGTTGATCGTGGCGAATCCTCCCACAATGGCATGGTCGTCTCCGTAGTACCGGTCGCCATGAAGTTCAATAAAATCCTCCGTTATCCGCTCAATATAGTCAAGGGTGTAGGGACGCTCGGGATGGCGGGCCAGCTGAACTCTTTGCCATCGGGTAAGATTGGTAAAGATCGATTCACGAAGCTGCTCGGCCTTTTTCTTCAGACGGTCAATCTCCGGTTTTAAAACACCGTCGCCAACGGAGAGGTCCTGCAGTTCCTGGATCTTATCTTCGAGATCAGCGATCGGCTTTTCAAAATCAAGATATTGCATTGCTTGTGGGTAATTTGAGAATTAATCTGAATCGGTCGGTCCTGAATATAGTAACTTTATTACCTAAAAGTTATACCGGCGGATCTGCAGGCCTGTGCTACTCTTTTATCTCCATTTTTTCTGCAAAATAACTGCAAAAATCGCGCATGTCTCCGCTTATCCGTTCATCATTGGTGGAGTTTTCGAGCGTATCGGCCATCGTGACCAGCGTTTGATGAAAAAAGATCTTCATTTCATCGACGGTCATATCCCGAGTCCAGAGATCCAGCCGCAGGGTATCTTTTTGGGTATGATCCCACAGAGACAGCAGCATTGCCCGGCATGACGCCTCATCGTAACCTTCCAGATCGGTGGCATTCCATTTAATATTTGTCGGAATATTTTTACTATCCAGTTCTACTTCAATATTAATCTTCTTGCTGTTTCCAGACATAATAATCTTTTCTTATAGATTTATTTGAGGACGCAGTTGGTTCTGAGTGTGTCTAAAACGTGTGTAAATTCTGGCGGGAGTTCCGAATTAAACTCCATATAATCGCCACTGGCGGGATGAACAATTCCCAGCGTTTTGGCGTGCAGCAGTTGGTCGGTAACTGAGGCAAACAGGTTTTTAAACATCTGTTTTCTGCTGCCCGTATTGGGGCCATACCGTACGGCCGCGCCGCCATATGTGGTGTCGCCGAAAACGTAATAACCGTTATGCTGCATATGGACCCTGATTTGATGAGTTCGCCCAGTTTCAAGCTCTACTTTTAAAAGAGCGAGGTGATCAAAACGCTCCAGAACCTCGAAATGAGTAACCGCGCTTTTACCCTGTCCCTCCGGCAGTACTGTCATCACTTTTCGATCCTTTGGCGAGCGGCCCACATTCCCCTCAATGGTACCTTTATCCGGTGGATCTCCCCAAACAATGGTCCAGTAGGTCCGGTTTGCTGTTTTTTTAGCAAACTGCTTTGACAATTTTTGGTGTGCCGGGTTATTCTTTGCCACTACAAGTAGCCCGCTTGTATTTTTGTCGAGCCTGTGTACAATTCCGGGCCGAAGTGTATCTTCATCGGTTTTCGATAAATTCTTTTGAGTATGGTAAAGCAACCCGTTCACCAGGGTCCCGGTCCAGTTCCCGAAGGCGGGATGCACCACCATGTCTACCGGTTTATTTACGATGATGATATCCTCATCCTCAAAAACGATATCCAGCTCCATCTCTTCCGGTTTCGCATCGGGCGGTGGCGGCTTCGGAAGCCTGATCTCAATTTTATCACCAGGCTGTACAATGTACGACGGCTTTTCAGGGGTACCGTTAACAGACACAAACCCATCCTTTATCGCTTTCTGCACCTTATTTCTTGTAGCATTCTG
The DNA here is from genome assembly GCA_009909035.1 of Bacteroidota bacterium. Taxonomy (GTDB): domain Bacteria; phylum Bacteroidota; class Rhodothermia; order Balneolales; family Balneolaceae; genus SW132. The sequence goes on along the minus strand of JAAAOB010000021.1, from coordinate 81,203 downwards.
TATAAAACTTGTAATGTATTTGTCCAGACGGATATCGGAGGTTTGACCGGCGGGCACCTCCAGAAGGTATTCTGTTGTTAGCTTATTTTCTTTTTGTAAAAGCATAATCCAAAAATAGTAAAATATTGCCCCATATCGATGATTTTAGCGATCTTAAAAAACTTTAAAAAAAAGTGTAAGGGAATGCCTTTTTTTGGATCATACAAGTGACTATTGATTAAGGTAGCCTCATACATCAAGTGGGGGAATTCATTTAAAAAAAGTTGAGAGATCAAGAGGCAAAAGCCATATCCAAAGTTTTTTTGGATATGGCTTTTTGCTTTGGTGCTGAATAAAACGGGTCAAGTATAGTCACACCGATGCTTATTCGGCATCCGTCGCATCTATTTTTTTCCGGAGGTGCATATCGGTCTCATATAATTGATTATCCCTCAGAAGCTCTATATTCATCATATGGCCCTCCCTATATTCCCGAAGTAGTGCCCAGGCATGCATTTCACCCACAACACGTGTTCCGCCTATCCGTGTGATGATATCACCGGGCATAATGCCACACTCAAAAGCGGGTCCGTCTTTATTGACACTTGTGACAAGTAAACCCTGTACATAAGGGAGCCTGTACCGGACCACCAACTCTTCGGTTAAACCGGTAAATTCCATTCCCGGATTATAGTCAAGCACAACGCTGCCGCTGGTTAATAGCTGGGAGCTTATGCGATCTACCCGGTTGCTTGGAATTGCAAATCCGAGCCCTACAAACCCGCTGCCGGTTCCACCGGTGTAAATGAAGGTGTTCACCCCAATTACATCGCCGTTACTGTTCAGCAGCGGTCCGCCTGAGTTGCCGCTGTTGATGGAGGCATCCGTCTGTATCATGTCAAGGTAAACCCGCGGATTATTCGGATCGGGGCGGAAATCGCGATTCATGGCGCTAACAACACCAACCGTTACCGTGGGTTTTCCGTCATCAAACAGTCCAAATGGATTGCCAAGGGCAATGGCCCACTCCCCAACCTTTACGCTATCGGAGTCACTAAATTCAACAAACGGAAACGGCTCATTCGATTGAATTTTAAGAAGCGCGATATCTGTTAGTTCATCGCTCCCTATCAGTTCCGCATCATAGTTCTCTCCATATGTGGTGGATATGGTTATTGACGCGGGGTTCTTGCCAACGACATGTTGATTGGTAACGACCAGCCCGTCATCACTGATGATAAACCCCGACCCCATGCGCCGGTTCTTTTTCTGAAACCGGTCGCCGAAAAAGTGGCGGTAAAATTCATCCCGTGGAAATCCGGGCCTTTCAACGGTAGCTTCTGATAAAATGCTGACTACAGAGCTGCTGGCTTTCTCTACAGCCGCCGTGATTGCATTTTCCCGGCTTCTGTTTATTGGTTCCTTTGTGCCTGTGTTTTTTGCAGCCGGTGGCTCCGGTGCATCCGTTCTGTTTTCCACAACAGCAGCTGAGAAGGGGGCTGAGGCGTCGCTCCTATAGTCGGTGCATCCTGAGAAGGTCAGCGCGACGGAAGCAATCAGCAGGCTATATAGTACGTTCTTCTTCAAGTTGTAGCTGTTGAATCTGTTTTGAACCTATTGTTACCGTATCTCTTATGGCTTTTTCCAGCGGTCCGGGGTGCCAGGCTCCGGCTGCTTTTTTATGCCCTCCACCTCCCAGTTCACGAGCCCATACATTGACGTCGACCTCGCTCTTGGATCGCAGGCTCATTTTAACTCCCTCATCATCGAGATCTTTGAGCAGTATGGCCGCCTTGATCCCGGTAATGCTGAGCGGGTAACTTACAAAACCGCCTGTATCCGCGTTCGTGGTACCGGTATCCTCAAGCATCTTCTTCGTAACGGTCATCACCGCAATCTGATTGTCTTCAAATAGTTTAATTGTTCCCATCGAGAGGCTTAAAAGCTGAAGCTGTGGAAGTGTCTGGTTTGAAAAAACTCTTTCAGCAACCTGGTTTGGCTTAAAATCACCCCTGCGCAGGAGATCTGCTGCCGCTTCCATGGTCTCTGGTTTCACGCTATCATACTGAAGGGAACCGGTATCTGTTATCAAACCGGTATAAAGCGCTTTTGCAACATCTTCATCGATCTGCTCAATAGCATGCTCTTTGTAAAGATTGTAGATAAGCTCGCATGTGGAAGAGGCATCATCCACAGAAACGGACAAATCAAATACGTCTTCAGGATTGGGGTGGTGATCAATCATAAAAACGGGCCGTCGACGATTTTCCTGCCAGGTTTCATACGTCCCGAATCGGTGAGGGGCATTCCCATCCACCACAATAAACAGGTCACAGCTATCTGCCAGCTCTTTCGTTGCTTTTTTTACGGGAAAGTAGTCGGTCAGCCAGATTAGATTTTCAGCTATATCGTCATCATTAAAGGCGATGGCTTCATGCCCATTTTTCTGCAGCCACGAACAGAGGGCAACCTGCGCACCAATACAGTCGCCATCCGGACGAATGTGCGAAAAAACTCCTACCCGGCGATACTTCTCTACGTTTTCGATAAACTCTTTAAACATAAATTCTTATTCTTAGCATGAATTAGCATAAAAAATAGCCTGTTAAAATGATGGTTCCATCAATAGGAGTCAAATTAATTTTCAAAACAGTTCTCAATATCATACAAATGCACCGTGTTCATGAAAATTGATTCAAAAACCGCCATACTTTTATGTAACGGTGAGGCGCCAACCAAAGGTCAATTTACAGATTCACTCCATTCAGCGGACCTGTTTATTGCTGCAGACGGAGGAGCCTTTACGGCTCAGGACTTTGGCCTTACACCCGATGTTATTATTGGTGATATGGATAGCTTCACGGACATTGCACAGGCTCCGTGTCCCGTTATAAAAGATCCTGATCAAGACACCAATGATCTCGAAAAAGCACTTTCCTACGCCCTGGAACAAGGAATGGATGCGGCTGTTGTGTTCGGTGCCACCGGTAAACGTGTAGACCATACAGTAAAAAACCTCTCCGTTTTGAAACGGTTTCACTCACGGTTCAACAGCCTGGTATTCAGAGACAAATTCAGCGACATTAAGCTTCTTTCATCACCACACACCGAGCCGTTGCCCACCGGCACATCCGTTTCACTTTTCCCTCTCTCCGGAACAGTGACCGGCGTTACAAGCAGCGGCCTGCAGTTCCCACTGCAAAACGACACGCTGCAAAATGGTGTTTTTGACGGCACATCAAACAAGACAACTCAACCGGAAATAACCATTTCGTTTAAAACGGGTGAACTTCTTTTTTTCATAAACCATAACAAAGGGTAGGCGAACTGTGTCTGCATCATTTCAACCCATCGACTGGGCGCTGATTCTAATATATTTCTTCTTCTTGATCTGGTTGAGCTGGAAAAAGGGCTGGAAAGAGGAATCTGAAGAGGAGTTCTTACTTAGCGGCCGTAAGGTGACCATACCTGCTTTTGTAGCCACCCTGGTGTCCACCTGGTACGGTGGTATACTGGGTGTAGGTGAATTCAGCTACCAGTTCGGCATTTCTCAATGGCTAATCTTTGGCATGCCGTTTTATCTATTCTCGGCTATTTTTGCTCATTTACTGGCAGGTAAAATTCGGCTCAACAAGGCGTTGACGATCCCTGAGGCCATGGCCGACCGCTATGGCCCGCTTGCCGGCCGGATCAGCGCGCTTCCTATCTTCATATTGGTGAGTCCCGCGCCATATATCTTGATGCTTGGCGTTCTGTTTCAATATATGATTGGCGGTGATTCTCCCTACATACTCTATGCATCACTGGTTGCCCTTTTTTCCGTCTTATATATAACCATTGGAGGTTTTGGGGCCGTGATCCGCACGGATATGCTGCAAATTATACTCATGTTCGGTGGGTTCGGTATGCTGCTGCTATTTGCAGTAGCCGATACCGGGAACTTTGGGGTTCTCTTCTCTGAGCTGCCGGACCTCCATAAAGATTTGACCGGTGGATTTAGCTGGCAGTTTATTCTGGTTTGGTTTTTTATCGCCCTGTGGACGTTTGTTGATCCCAGCTTCCATCAGCGTGCGGCGGCGGCAGACTCACCTGCAACCGCAAAAAAAGGAATTTTTATCTCTATCGGATTCTGGACGTTATTCGACTTTCTCACCTGTTTCACCGGTCTCTATGCCTTTGTGATTCTTGGCGGCGATATAGAAAACCCAATCCTGTCCTACCCGATACTGGCCAATCAGCTTCTTCCATTCGGGCTGAAAGGGCTCTTTTTCGTCACCCTCCTGGCCACCATCATGTCCACGCTGGACAGCTATCTGTTTATTTCCGGGCAGACGCTTGGCCGCGACTACCTGCAGAAGTTTCTGCCCACCATAAAACCGAACAAATTAACTCGTACGGGTATTTTACTGTCGGCTGTGATCGGTATTCTGCTCACCGTCATTTATCCAAGCGTGATTGATCTTTGGTATGTGATCGGCTCCGTCTGTATACCGGGGCTCTTAATTCCTGTGCTGGGCATCTATTCCCGGATCTTTCAGATAAAAAAATCCGTCGCAGTGTATGCCATTGTCATTCCTACTCTCATCTCGTTCATTTGGCTTATCCTTGGAACAATGTACGCCACTGAAGATCAGGGCTATCTGTTTGCCGGTACGGAACCGTTCTACCCCGGCCTGGCAGCTGCAGCAGTACTTTGGATTATAGGGAAAGCCCGACAATGAAGCCCCCGCTGAAAACCTTCGGCCCCTGGTTGTCGAACCGAACGGATGGTAAACCTATTGAAATTGCAACGAATTGTGGGATTGAATACGTATGGGACCCACACAGATGTGCGGCAAGCCCGGTACCAGAAGCCTGGCAAAACCGTTACGTAGATTTCAGGATATTTCCAAGGTTTAGCTTGTGGATGGGAATGATGTATTTGTTTGCAAACACATCTTTTTGGATGCCGAGTAGTCCGGTTCCGCGAAAATCAACAATGCTGTATTTGTCACTAATATCCACAACCTCGCCGATACCATAATACTCGGGTGATGGACCGTAGTAGACAAGATCACCCAGCTGAACGGTGTTCGTTGCCCGTCTGTGATAAGGAAGAATTACGGGTAGCAAATCCAGTCTGTATGAAAGTCGTCGTTTTTTCGTTGACATCGTAAGTTCTTTTTGCGGCAAGACGTTTCAATGCAACCTGAACTGCCTTGTGGTACTGTTTATCGTGTTAATTTCAATCCACTTAACATGCCCCGGAAGAATGGATTCGATACGCTCGGGCCATTCGATGATACAAACGCCGTCGCCATAAAAATATTCCTCTGCACCAATTTCAACTGCCTCCCGCGGATCCGACAGGCGGTAGCAATCAAAGTGATAAATAGTTAAGCGTCCGCTATACTCATGTATAATGGAAAATGTAGGGCTTGAAACAGCTTCCGGCGAAATATCAAAAGCTCTCACAAATCCCTTCACAAAATGAGTTTTACCTGCACCAAGTTCCCCTTTCAAGCATATAATATCGCCGGCAACTGTGTTTTTGCCTATCCTTTGGGCAAGTGCTGCCGTCTGCGTTTCATCGCTGCAGATAACCTCTTCCATATATCAGGACCGGGGTTTAAGCGTAGCTACGGGCAAAATCATCTCTTCCATAGAAGCGCCGCCATGCTGAAAGGTATCTTTGTACAGATTCTGAAATTTATGATAGTTTGTTGGATAGACAAAATAGTAATCCTCTTTAGCGATTATGTAACTGTTGGCGGCGGGGGGAACCGGCAAAAAATACTCTTCCGGCTTATCAATAAAAATAGCCGCGTTCTCCTCAGCCTTCAAGTTTCGGCCATATTTGTACCGCAGGTTTGTGGCAGCATCGCGATCCCCAAAAACTTTTGTATCCCGCATTGAACGGACAGATCCATGATCTGTTGAGACGACAACGGTAACATCTTCGTGCGCAAGTTCCTTGAACATTTGGAGGAGCGAGGAGTGCTGAAACCAGGATTCGGTAAGAGACCGGAACGCGGGTACATCTGGCGACAGCTGTTTGAGAACTTCGGAATCGGACCTGCTGTGGACCAGTGTATCCACAAAGTTATATACAATAGCTGAAAATGCAGATTGGGCATAATTCGACATTTTATCTGCAATCCGTTTGCCATCCTCAGGCCTTACCACTTTTTCGTACTTAAAAGAATTCGATAAGTGGTGTCGTGCCATATATTTTTCCAGCAGCTCCTCCTCGTGCTGATTCAGAGAATATTCATCCTTTCCCATCTCCCACAGCTGGGGGTGCCTCTCTTTAATTTGAAGCGGGTAGAGTCCGGAGAAAATAGAGTTCCTGGAATACGGAGTTGCGGTTGGAAGTATGGAGTAGTAAAAATCTGTTTCAATCGAAAAATATTCGGTAAGGATCCGTTCAAACAGGATCCACTGATCATACCGCATACAGTCGATAAGAAAAAAGACAACGGTTTCATCATCCGAGATTCTTGGAAATACTTTCTCCTCCAGCAGATCAGGACTCAACATAGGCCGCTCTCCCTTCTCTTTTGTGAGCCATGATTTGTACTCGAGCTCAACAAATTTACCAAAAGCCTGGTTTGCCTGCTGGAACTGATCTTCAAGCACTTGCTGTAGTCCCTGGTCGCTGTCCTCCAGGTTCAGTTCCCAGTGGGTAAGGGTCCGGTAGATGTCAATCCAGCCTCTCCAGTCGGTCTGCTCGTTAAACCGGGAACTGAGTTCATTAAAGTTCTTGAGATAAGACTGAGCCGATTTCTCTTTTTCGATCCGTTTTTTATCGAGCGTCCGCTTGATAGAGAGAAGAATCTGGTTTGGGTTGACCGGTTTGATCAGATAGTCCGCAATTTTGCTGCCAATTGCGTCTTCCATGATCGACTCCTCTTCGCTCTTGGTGATCATCACAACCGGCAGAGAGGGTTGCAGGCTCTGAATCTGTTCGAGTGTGGCCAGGCCATCCATGCCGGGCATCTGTTCATCCAGGAACACAAGGTCAAACACATTCTCCTTGATCATCGATACAGCATCTTCGCCATTTGTGACGGGGGTGATCGTAAATCCCTTGTTTTTCAAAAAAATGATATGCGATTTGAGCTGATCGATTTCATCGTCTGCCCACAATATTTGGTTTGCCATCTTCCCGTTATGTTTATCCTGATTTGATGCAGATCCGTCTGCACATAGAAAATAGGCAAAGCCGCAGCCTTTTGGAAACACGGACCGATAACTAAAGAATCACAAGTGGCTTTATTTTCTCCAGCCGTTTTGGACCAATCCCGCGGATTTCAAGCAGTTGGTCTACAGACTCAAATTTGCCATTCTCTTTTCGCCACTCAATGATCCGTGAAGCATACGTAGGTCCGATTCCCGGCAGCTCCTGGAGCCGATCTGCATCTGCACGATTTATATTGATAACCGTTGTATCAGCAGACACACCGTTCTGTTTCTTCGTTTTAAGAGATTTTACGTCTTCCAGGCTCTTTTGTTGATCCAGTTTACTTTTGTCAGTATATCTGTCCTGATTGCCGGCATTTAATTCCTGATCAGGCACCGGACTGTAACGCGCCATGATGGCCCTCTGCTCTTTTTGCTGCTGCTCTGACCTTTCGCGGAACACGCGCTCCAGTTCGGAGTAGTCATAATGGTCCGGCGAGGGGGACAGATCCGCAAAAAGCACAATCGTGCTGAGAATCATCGCAAGCAGCATCAACCATGAGAGCACAATCCGTTCGTTTCTCTGTATTTGAAGTTTATCGATCCAAAAAAATAATCTTCGTTTCATAGTTTGCTCCTTTCTGGTTCATCCTTACTTTTATGATCCAAAAATTGAACATCCCTTACAGATTCTATGCCATTTACATCACATATCTTTACGTTTGACGGAGCAACCGTTGCCTGGTACACTGCCGGTAAGGGAAACCCTCTGATTATTCTTCACGGTTGGGGCAGTAGTGCAGAGGTCATGAAGCCACTTGCAAAACGGCTTTCTGATATCAGAAACTGCGTCATCGTAGACCTGCCGGGGTTTGGGCACTCCCCGGAGCCGCCCCGGGCATGGGATGTCGGCGACTATGCTGATATGATCAATAGCTTGATGATGAAGGAATTCCCCGATACACCTGTTGATTTTCTTGTTCACTCGTTTGGCGGGCGTATCATGCTCAAACTGCTGAGCCGCACGGAAAAAAGCGGTCCATTTGGAAAAATTATTATCACGGGTGGTGCAGGGCTTAAACCACGCAGATCTGCCCGGTACTACATCAAACGGTTTACGGCAACTTTATTGAAACTTCCTGTAAAGCTGGTGATTCCCTCCAGACGTGAATCCGCCATGAACTGGCTGAGAGATACCGCGGTTTGGAAATCCCTCGGCTCTTCGGACTACAGTAAACTAACCGGTGTCATGAGAGAGACATTTGTGAAGTCGGTTACCGAATATTTTGATGACAGCCTGCAATCCGTTGATGAAGAAGTGTTATTACTGTGGGGAATGGACGATGAGGCGACACCAATCGATCAGGGACGACGTCTTGAAAAGAGCCTCAAAAACGGAACGCTGATTGAGATTGATCATGCCGGACACTATGCCTTTTTGGACCAACCGGGCAGGTTCACAGCTATTGCCAGGGCCTACTTTGAAGGATGAGAAAAGATCTATAAAAAATTACCTGCTTTCAGGCCGGGAAGATGAAGGCAATACGGGCTTTATTTTAAACGAAACTAAAGCCAAAAAAAAGCCCGTACGTAAAAATACGGGCTTTTGATACACATTAAAATGTGGTGCTTATTCGTAAATAAGACTTACTACATCCGTAGCGCTGAGTCCTTTGGGAGTTTCCTCTACATTGTACTCAACGGCTTCACCGTCTTCAAGTCCTTCTTGAAAGCCTAAGTTCTCGATGTTGTTTCTGTGTACAAAAATGTCCTTTCCGCCTTCGTCTGGCTGGATAAATCCAAAACCTTTTTCAGCGTCGAACCATTTTACTTTACCTGTTTGCTTACTCATAATATATATAGAATTTATACACCTAAGTGTTGATCTAATGAAAAGAAGGGCGATACCATGTCGTTTCCAAAAAAATTGTCGTACCGTAGGTGGGTTTAAAATTAACACTCTTAATATATGGCTTATCAAAACCAATACCTAATAAAATTCATCCACCCATCGGAATTCATATCGCTTCATCCTAACAAAAAAAGGGATGAGAATGTTATCCCTCCCTTTTTTTAATTGCATCCTGTGGGCTCACGTTTTAATGGAAAGCTCCTTTTCTAAAACTGGTGCAATTTCCCTCCTCTTTCCCATTTTTTTTACATTCTTCTTCATCTTTAAAGCCCTGCTTGGAAAACGCTTCGATGTCTCCATTTTTCTTCGTCCTCCTCCAGCGCCATTCACCTTTAACGTCTTTATAAAGTTCACATTTAGGCATAAACAATACTCCTGTTCTGATTGCATGTAGTTTGTACACTGGTGTTTACCAGCCACATTATATTACGGCCGATACATTACCATCAATAAACGCTTCCGGCAGATCGGCACTCTTCTTTATAGATACAAAAACATTCGGGTATTTTTCAACTTTACATCAAATTAGTTAATACCTTAGATTTACATCTGCTTCACAAACGGCATGCACCGTACCAGCTGCAAACCGTTGCTGGTTCTATCAGCATGTTTTCGGATCATTATGTACTATCATTGCCAAATCCCGACGTTATGGAACCTAAAACCACGCAGAAACTCGCTATTTTAATTGATGCCGACAATGCACAACCTGCCATCACAGAGAACCTGTTGGCGGAAATTGCCAAGTACGGCACAGCTAATGTGAAACGAATTTACGGAGACTGGACCCTTTCACAGCTCCGGGGGTGGAAAGATATTCTCCTTCAACATTCCATTCAGCCGATCCAGCAGTTCGGCTATACAAAGGGGAAAAATGCCACCGACAGTGCGCTCATTATTGATGCTATGGACCTGCTGTATACCGGGCGTTTTGATGGGTTTTGCTTAATCAGCAGCGATAGTGACTTTACCAAACTCGCCGCCCGAATCCGGGAATCGGGCCTGACAGTCTACGGGTTCGGAGAGAAGAAAACTCCGGACCCCTTTGTAGCCGCTTGCGATAAATTTATCTACACCGAAGTTCTGAAAGACGATCCGGATGAAAAAACGAAAAGCAAGCGGCAGCCAATCAACGAACTGAAACAGGATACAAAACTTGTGAACCTGGTTCGAAATGCTATTGAAGCGGCTTCCGATGAGAGTGGTTGGGCACACCTTGCACCGGTTGGAAGCTATATTGCGAAACAGTCGCCCGGTTTTGACCCTCGAAACTACGGGTTCCAGAAGTTGGGGGAACTTGTGAAAGCGATGAAACTTTTTGAAATTGAGGAACGGTCCGTAGGCGAGGGCCAGTCAAAAGCGATTTACGTTAAAGACAAAAAAGGGTAAGGCGATCACGGTCCGGCATTGGCTTTCAGAGGCCGCCCATCCAGGACCCTGCCGGGCAGTCCTACCGATCGTCCATAACGTTTGAATACGCTTTTTTTACTTTGCGGCCCGCAAGTGCTTCGCTAACGTTAAACAGGTGATCGCCAATCTTTTCCATGCGGTTCAGGTAGTCCAGATAAATGAACCCGGCTTTGTTGGAGTACTCCTTTTTCTCAAGACGCTGATAATGTTTATCCATGAGCTGGTCACGCATGATATTGATCTCCTTCTCAATATCGATCGCCCTGTTTAGATCGAAATCGCCATTTTGTTTATCCAGGTTCCGGCGAACATGCTTAATGGCGTTATGCAATACATTCAACATCTCACCTATTTCTTCTACGGCACCTTTCGGCAGCTCAATACCCTCTTTTTCCATGTCTTCGAACGTTTTCGACATTTGAAAGTAAATATCGCCCACACGCTCCATGTCGTTAATGATACTGTGCATGGCGCGTATTTTCCGGGTCGCCGAATCGGACAGGTTATAACTCGAAATTTTTGTCAGGTACTCTGCAATTTCCAGCTCGATGTTGTCGGTAATCTCCTCCCTCTTTTTAATTTTTTTCAGGAATTTTTCGTGTTTTTTCTGCTTCTTGAAAAACAATCCCTGGAAACTAAAGTGCATCTTCTCAAGTAGTTTGGCGAAAAGCTCAATTTCTTTGCGCGCCTGCTCAATAGACATTTCCGGCGAGGACATCATACCGGATGAGATAAATTGAAGGCGGAACTTGTCGTCCGATGTTTTAGATTCGGTTTGAACCTTCTCAACGAAGGAGACAATTTTGGGAACGAATGCGAAGAGCAGCAGCACATTGATGACGTTAAACGTGGTGTGAAACAGAGAGAGCGCCAGCGTGGCATTGGCCCGCCCAACCTCATCCACTGCATCAAATACCGATCCCGCTTCCGGCGAAAAGTAGGTCATCGTCATATCAATTCCCACCAGAAACGGCTGCATGAGAAGCAGCATCCACACAACCCCGAACACATTAAACACAAAATGGAACCGGGCGGCCCGCTTGGCGTACACATTGCCCACAATAGCGGCGATATTGGCCGTCACCGTGGTACCGATATTTTCACCGAGTACCATTGCCGCCGCAATGGGAAAGTCGATCCAGCCCTGGAAAAGCATCACCAGCGTAATGGCCGATGCCGCTGAGGAGGATTGGGTCAGAAGCGTAAGCAATGTCCCGGCAACTACGAAGAGCAGGATCGAAAGGAAGCCGAAATCGGTAAACTGATCCAGGAAAGCAAACATTTCGGGGTTTTCGCTGATGTTGGGAACCCCGTTTTTGATAAATTCCAGGCCAATAAACAGGATACCAAAGCCGATCATCGCTTCCGCCAGGTTCTGCAGTTTCTCCTTACCAAAAAACATAAAGGGAAAAAAGATACCAATCAGCATGATGGCAATCGGCGTGATCTGCATCTTAAAACCGAAAATCGACACCATCCAGGCGGTAACGGTTGTGCCGATGTTGGCCCCCATAATCACACCTGTGGACTCAACGAAGGTTATCAGGCCGGCATTAACAAAGCTAACCACCATCACAGTGGTTGTGGAGGAAGACTGGGTAATCGTTGTTGTAGCAAACCCGGTAATGATGCCACGAAATCTGGTCGTGGTCATTCCTTTTAAAATGGCCCGCAGTTTACTGCCTGCAACTTTCTGAAGGCCATCACTAAAAATTTTCATTCCGTAAATGAAAATTCCGAGTGCGCCGATCAGCTGCAGAAAATCGAAAAAGGTATAATTCATTTTACAGGTTAGTTGCTGCTGTGCAGATCTGTCGGGCCTGAAACTCCCGGACCCGACAGGAGGCCTAATATAAAATTTGTTTTACACTATTGAAGGCAGATCTCATGATTATATGTTAACAAATTATTAACACCCGCAAATTTTCACCATCGTGCCGGATCAATAGAGAAAAAATCACCGAGCAATCTGTAGAGACGCGGGTACTGCATGGAGAGTTTTCGGGGCTTCTCGATAAATGCCTCCAGCACAACAGCAAAACACTCGGCAGGATGGATTGCACCGTACAGATCCAGCACACCTGTTTTTCTTCCCAGCCGGCGATGTTTCACAAGCTGGCCGTACGTTTTTGCAAGCTCTATGGACCACTCATCTTCAAAATTCAGCACGTTCCCGTTAACATCAACCGATCCTGACATTCCATACTGCAGATCAAGCTGATGGGCAAATTCGTGAATGACGAGGTTGCTGCCGTTACTCCGCGACTGTGTGGTTTTCTTGATGTCAGCCCACGAAAGTACCACACTGCCGCTATCCCACGACTCCCCCTCCCTTCTCTCATTTCCCTCTGTGATAACTCCCCCGGAATCTTCCTCGTAAACCGGGGCAACATAATCATCCGGATAGACCAGGATCGACCGCAGGTACGGGTAGTAATCGGATGGATTTTCAAGGATTAAAAGACAGGCGTAAGCTGAAATTACAACCTTCATTTTGTCCGTAACTGCCAGCCCCCCGCATCCTTCAAATATTTTTTCGTTCATAAAAATCTTCAGTCTCTCCTGAAGAAGCTTTTTCCTTCGGGTGTTGAGTTTTTTGTAGATTCTGACATTCCGATTTAGAATAGATTCATACTCAGGCGGAAAAGGTTTCCGGACGGCAAAACTCCGTTTTATAGATCTAAAAATCGGCATCATTCAGAAAATATATCTTTGCATTATGCCTCAACGCACATAACGATTTAATTCCTGGTACAGCGCGGGCTCACAACTTTCGATGCCTTTACTCAATAATTGAACTCAGGTTTCCAGAATGCCGATTGAATCACCCTCTACAGACTTTTCCTCCTCAAGAAGTATAAGCAATAGCGTCATAGAGCTTTTAATAGAGTAGTACTCTTTCGTTGAAAAGAAAAGGATTCCAATACCGGCTATGAAATTGAGTACCGAAACGGTGAGCTGAAATACCTCCGATCCGGCCCCTGCTGAATACTGAAAATAGTAGCTGATCCCTGTAAGCATGAAAAGCAGGAAAAAACAGACTCCCCCGAAAAACGCCCGTCGTACCTCCTGTAACCGGTGCCTGGCAAACGTTGCGTACTCTCCATTTTTTAACAACTGCTTGTCTTTATAAAGAAAAAACCTTGATGTGTCGCTGAATTGTTCGTCGAAAAACTGCTCGATAATTGTTTTGGAATCAGGCCCACTCTTAATACTCATCAGTATTTTATTTGCTATTAAGTATTGCTCTACGAATATTATGCGAAAACATTTTGGGAAATACCAATTAAACACAGTGATTTACGGTAAAATGAATGAACTTCTTCAAAAGTGAAGATAAGCCTACAACGAATAAATATTCTGGTGTCCAGTCATTCATAAAGTGTCGTATATCTCTGTAGACATCGGATGAGTTGTTTCTGAAAAATCAAGTTATTACGAATTTAAATGTCATTCATCGTTGACTCATCCCATGACTTGCATGCGACAACGTTTTGTTGACATACCACTGGTTTTGAGACGCAGATATGTATGTCATCCTGTTGCAGGAGGCGATTATGGCATTTTACCTGATGCCAGGATTTATATTTAAAAAGTTTCTACAGGAAACCTTGTGGGTATTTTATAAAGTTTTCAAATTCATGACAATTAGAATGTATTTGGGGATTAAACCTGACCGCCGCTAATATTTTCACAGCCTTGAATTTTTGGTTCGTTTTGTTTCTCCGAAGGAGTCCTTGGGACAAGACAAAATGAACAAGAAAAAGTTTAATGGCGCTTGAGTTTATTTTCTACCCACAAGGATTCCCGTAGAACCATAAAAAATATAATTGGGAAAACAAGTCATGTTTGTAAAAAATCTTTTGTAACATCCTGATGATTTTTCCATCTAAAGCGTTGAACTACAAATTACCTTGATCAAGAAATAAAACGAAGTGGCCGGGTATGAAACTTACACTTTCCAATCTATCGAAAACCTACAAAAACGGGGTGAAAGCTCTTGATGATGTATCCATAGAGATTGAATCGGGCATGTTTGGGCTTTTGGGGCCCAACGGCGCCGGTAAATCAACGTTGATGCGTACCATCGCCACATTGCAGGCGCCCGACTCGGGGACCGCTACCCTCGATGACATCGATATACTGAACGACAAGCAGAACCTTCGAAAGGTGCTGGGATATCTGCCCCAGGAGTTTGGAGTCTATCCCAAGATGTCGGCCGAAGACCTGTTGCACTATTTTGCAAGGCTGAAAGGGATCACGGACAAAAACGAACGATCAGAAATGGTAACCACCGCCCTGGAAGTGACCAATTTGTTTAATGTAAAAAATAAGAATGTAGCAGGCTATTCGGGCGGGATGAAACAGCGGTTTGGAATTGCCCAGCTGCTGCTGAACAATCCAAAGCTAATTATCGTGGATGAACCTACCGCCGGACTGGATCCATCCGAACGGCACCGGTTTCTGAATGTGCTTCGTGAGATTGGAACCAATCATATCGTGATTTTTTCGACCCATATTGTAGACGACGTGAAAGAGCTTTGCAATGATATGGCGATCATGAATGGCGGATGCATATTGAGCCATCATACACCTGAAGAAGCCGCGAAAGCTTTGAACGGGCAAATCTGGACGAAGGTGATTGAACGGGATGAACTGGAAGAACATCAGGAAGCGTTCAATCTTATTTCATCCAACTTCAATCAGGACAACACCCTAAATATTCGGGTTCACAGCATGGAGCAGCCGGATGATACCTTCCATGCAAAAGAGCCTGACCTCGCGGATGTCTATTTCGTTACCCTGCGCAAAGACAAAGAAGTTGTAGCCGCCTGATTAAAAACCCATTCATCATGTTCTATTCAATAGTCTTGTTTGAGATTCGGTATTGGATGCGTAAACCGTCGCTTTACGTGTACGCCGGCATTATGTTTGCCCTCTCTTATTTTGTCATGGTCTCTGCCGCAGGAATTTTTGAAAGCCTGACGGTGAGTATGAATACTATCACAATTGTGAACTCTCCCATTGCCATCAACGGGATCCTGAATGAGATGGCCATCATCCTCTACTTCTTTTTACCGGCTCTCATAGGTGGAACGATCTACCGGGACTACAAACACAACATGCATTCAGTCCTGTACTCCTATCCTTTCAAAAAGTGGGAGTATTTGCTCGGGAAATTCACGGCAGGACTTACCATTTCATCTCTGGTAATGCTTGCTGCAGCTCTGGGAATTATCCTTGGTACTCTTACACCCGGAACCAACCCCGAACTTCTCGGCCCGTTCAACCTGATGAGCTATATACAGCCATTTTTATATTACCTTATCCCAAACATGATCTTTTTCGGGGCGATAGTGTTTGCCGTAGTTGCCTTTACCCGGAATATCAATGTCGCCTTTATTGTTATATTGGGATTTTTTCTGATTCAGATATTTGCTCAGAATCTTACCTCAGATCTGGATAATAAAATGCTGGCTGCTCTTTTAGATCCGTACGGCATGCAGGCCAACGCCTACTATGCAGAATACTGGACGGTCTTTGAGCAGAATGAAAACCCGCTGCCCTGGGGCGAAGTCATTCTGTATAACCGGCTGATCTGGGGAGGACTTGGCATCCTCATTTTTGGCCTTGTCTACAGTGCCTTTAGTTTTAGCCAGCAGGCATTCAGCTTAACTTTGTTCCGTAAGACAAAAGGCGACGCGGTTACCAAGAAGAACTTCGGCAGTATTCTAACGGTGAATATGCCGGACGTAACCCTGGATTTTTCTTTTATAAAAAATCTGACCCTCTCCTGGGAGCTGGCTAAAGTTGATTTCCGATACGTTGTGGGTAGCTGGCCATTTATTATTATCGGGTTGATCGGTTTGCTGATATCGCTGAGCGTGATTCTTTTAGGCGGTGAGATCTTTGGCACAGATACACTTCCGGTCACCTGGCAGATGCTGCAGCTTCCGGGAACGTTTTTCAGCCTCTTCATCAATATTCTGACCTTTTTGTATGCGGGAATGCTCATCCATCGAAGCCGGGGTGATAAGATGGATCAGCTGATTCATGTGACCGGGACTCCGAACTGGGCCATTCTGTTTTCCAAATTTCTGGCGCTCATGCTCATGCAGATGGTCCTGCTTTCCATCATTATGATTGCCGGACTTGGTGTACAGATCTACAACGGCTACTACAACTTTGAAATTGGCCAGTACTTATTTGATCTGTACGCCATATCACTTATTCACGTCGTAATTTGGGGGCTGCTGTCGATTTTTATTCACAGCCTGTTTAAAAACTACTATATCGGGTTTATCCTGCTTCTGATTGTTTCCATTGGCATTACGTTTTTGGGTCAGCTTGGCATCGAGCAAACCGTCTTTAAATTCAACCAGGCACCCGGCACGGCCTATTCCGATATGAACGGATACGGGAGATCGCTTGGCCCCTATTTCATTTATAAAGGATATTGGCTGCTGCTTGGAATTGCTCTATACACCCTTGCAATTGCATTATTCAGAAGAGGGCTTCCCGGCGGATTCAAAGAGCGAATGCAAAATGTAAGAGAAGCATTTACACCAAGGCTTCAAGGTGTTTTTGCACTCTCACTCATTGGGTTTTTGTGTGTCGGTTCGTGGATCTACTACGTCAACAACATCAGGCACGACTATATTTCATCGCAGGAGCGGGAGCAGCGTGCGGCAAATTTCGAAAAGAGATACAGCAAATATAAAGAGAGGCCGCATCCACGAATCGTGTCGACGGCAATTAACCTGGACCTCTATCCCGAAACAAGGGACCTGGAAGCCAGTGGCCATTATATCATGGTAAATAAAACGGCTGCGGCTATCGACTCCATTCACATTGATCACAATAATTTTATCAGCACGTTTACCTTTGACCAGGACTTTGATCTGGTTGTTGAAGATGACACGATGAATTACGATATCTACCGGCTTGCGGAGCCACTGATGCCCGGCGATTCGATTCGATTCGATTTTACCCTGGCCAATGAGCCTAATGAAATCCTGGAAAATCAATCGCCTGTTCGATATAACGGAACTTTTTTCAACAACTCACTTTTCCCGAGAATCGGGTACCAGGAATCCGGGGAACTGAGCAGCCGGGAGTCTCGTGAACGGTACGGCTTACCACCCAAAGACCGCATGGCACCACCAACGGACAGCCTGGCACGGATGAACAACTATATTTCCAGCGATGCCGACTGGATCGACTTTGAAACAACAATTTCGACTTCCCCGGAACAGATTGCCATCGCTCCCGGGTATTTGCAGCGGGAGTGGGAGGAGAACGGCCGGCGCTATTTCCATTACGAAATGGACAGTACCATGGTGAATTTTTACTCCTTCATCTCTGCTGAATTTGATGTTGTAAGAGACAACTGGAACGATGTCAATATCGAAATTTACCATCATCCCGATCACACCTACAACCTGGAGTATATGATCGACGGAGTAAAAAAATCTCTGGAGTATTACACGAAAAATTATAGTCCTTACCAATTTCGTCAGCTCCGTATTATTGAGTTCCCGAGAACCGGGGGCAGCTTTGCGCAGTCGTTTGCAAACACGGTTCCCTATTCTGAGGCTGTCGGTTTCATCGCCGATGTAGATACCACGGATCAAGATGCCGTAAATTACCCGTTCAGTATTACCGCACACGAGGTAGCGCACCAGTGGTGGGCCCACCAGGTGATCGGGGCCAATGTGCAGGGTGCCACCATGCTATCTGAAAGCCTATCGGAATACAGTGCCCTGAAAGTACTGGAAAAAGAGTATGGCGTTCATCAAATGCGCCGGTTCCTCAAGGACGCGCTCGACAGCTATCTGACCGGGCGGACGTTTGAATCTCAGCGGGAGTTGCCGCTGATTTACAACGAGAATCAGCAGTATATTCACTACAACAAAGGGTCGCTTGTGTTTTATGCGCTGAGTGATTACATCGGCGAGAATAAGCTACATACCGCCCTGAGTGATTACATTGATGAGGTGGCGTTCCAGGAGCCGCCTTACACGATCTCACTGGATCTTGTTGAATACCTGAAAGAGGCAACACCCGATTCAATGCAATATCTTATTAAAGACATGTTTGAAACCATCACGCTGTACGACAACCGGGTGGAAGAGGCGACCTACACAGAAGTTGACAGCACATATCAAGTACATCTGTCGCTACAGGCTTCCAAGTACCGGGCGGATGAAACGGGAGAACGCATCTATAAAAATGAAGCCGGTGACAGTCTTGCGGTGGAGATCGAAGGGCGCCGCCGGCCGGTAGAATCGCTGCCCCTCAACGACTGGATTGATGTGGGTGTGTTTGGTTTGGATGAGGAAGGAAACGAAACCGTGCTCTATTTCGAAAAACGCAAATTCACTGATATCATGAACGAGTTCACTATTACTGTTGATGAACAGCCTGTGTCCGTAGGAATCGATCCATACAACAAGCTGATTGATACCATTTCGGGAGATAATCGAAGGCCGCCATCAAAAGAAGAGTAGAGTTAGACACCCTGAACAAGTACCCACCTGAGTTCGATTAAAAAATAATGGGTTAAGCAGTCCAAAAAGGGCGTTCGTACCGTTCATTGATCAAGCATTAGCCCACTAAACCTATCAGAAATCACAGGTTGGTAGTCAGAAGCTCCATCAGAAAAATCATTTCCGTACCGATCTGCCGGCAGCGTTCATCGTAGATTTCCTTTTCTCTCCCGGTACCGTCGGCCTCCTTGGGATCGCGATACGGAACTGGTTTGCGGAATGTTGCGCCCGGAACAAAGGGGCAGTTATCATCTGCCTCTGAACAGGTCATAATCGCTGCAAAATCTTTGGAGGGGTTGGCTGAATCATCAAAAGTTTTTGAAAAGCAGATCATCGGGTCGGCATCCTCTGAGAAGCGAACATCATATTTTGGATTATCTCCGCCCGGAGTATCAACCTTAAATCCGGCCCGCTCAACGGCCGCCACGGCATTTGGGTTGAAGGCGGTTGCCTCGGTGCCGCCGGAATAGGTCCTTACGCCATCAATTCCATAGTGAGCCGCCGCTGTCTGGGTCCAAATCTGTGCCAGTTGACTCCTCCGGCTATTGTGTGTACAGATAAAATTTAGCTTGACGATTCCCTTCTCATCCAGCTCTTTTTTGATAAATTCCGCCACCTCACCCAGTCGCTCTTTTCGGCTTGATGGTATCCTATCAAATCCCTGTTTCAGTTCTGTAATATTGGTTTCCAGCTTTTTGTACATACTTGATCAGTTGGATTGAGGGTGGTTTATATTATAGCGGTGTTGTATGGTCAATGGGTAATTTTTTATTGTCAGTTAAAAACTCGTCCCTGACAATCAGCAACACTTCTTAATCAGTTCACTGGAAAGCTCAGAAAGAGTAGACTCGAGTTCCTTAATACCATCCGGATTGAGGCAGTAACAGGTCCGAACTCCTTCCACATCCCCTTTGATGAGTCCGGCGGATTTGAGAGCCTTCAGGTGCTGAGAAACGGTGGATTGCGCCAGCGGGAGAACCTCGGTAATGTCACCGCAAAAGCAGGTGGATCGCTGAGCCAGCAGCTTCAGAATAGCAATTCGTGCGGGGTGACCCAGTGCTTTGGCAATTTCAGCCGAACGCTTAATGGATCTGTCATCGAGCTGTAAAGACGGTGTTTCTGTCATAATTCACGATTTGATTTCATTCAATCGTGAATATACGATTAAAATTGGAGAGAATCTTATCCACAATTCATCCGACGACTTCCCGTCATCGGATGAGTTGGAGAAAGCCCAGACCCATGTAAAAGAGGTCTTTACGGCCGGCGTATTGCCCTGCCGAGTCACCGGATGAAGGGAATTCATCCGGTGACAAATCCCTCATCCGGCGACATATGCTTTATTCAGTAAACGACAGAGTTACAGGCTCACTCATCCCGCTTTGATTTCCATCTTTACGGAACGCGCGAACCCGGTACTCGTACCTGCCGGGGCGTACTCTGCGATCTGTAAACGAGGTCTGATCGCTCCGGCCAACCTGGCGTAAACCACCATCAACACTGCGCCGATAGATCACAAAAAAGACATCTTCAAGATTATTGCCGGGGTAGGCCCACCGGATCACCGCACCGCGATCACCCCTCTGTGCTGACAGATTCTCCGCAACATTCACCCTGCGCCTGTTCACCGTTGTCACCCGTACGGGCCGGCTAAAGTCGGACGTTAATCCGCTCTGATCTTCCGCCTGCAACCGGTAGGAATAGGTTGCCCCGGGCTCCAGGCGCCGGTCGGTGTAGCTTGCGATCTCCCGTTTTTTCCTGAACGTTTTAACGGGCTGCCAGTCGCTCTCCGGACCCGATCTGCGGTACAGCGTAGCGGTTTGAAGGTCATTCACGGACGGCAGGGCGATTTCAAAATCAATCTGTGTGGACCCTGTGCTCACATTTCTGAACACCGGGCGGGGCGGGGGAACAATGTCAGGCCTCTCCAGGGCGATCACCTCGCTTGGCTCCGATTCGTTAAAGTGCACATCGTAAGCGCGAACCTGGTAATAGACATTCCTGGTGAGTGTGTTCAGCATGACGGTGTCGCGTACAACCGTGCGCTGACCGTCAACTACAAGTGAATCACCAAACATCTCGCTTACCACGGAAAATTCATGCTCCGGATCATTCGCCATAAAAATTTTGTAGCCATCCACTGCCCCCTCGGGATCCGGGCTGATGATGATTTCAACGGATCCGTCATCCCCGATCGTGGCCTGGCCAATTTTGGGCCGTTCCGGCGGATTAAATCGAATATACGATACCGGCAGAACGGCGGACGTGCTTACATTCCCTGATGTGTCAACGGCCTGAATTGCGTAGTACGTATCCAGATCGCGGTTAAAATCGACATCCACCCACTCCCGGAGGTTTGGGTCTGTCAGATCCGGATGAAGCCTCGTGAATTCCTCATCGGTGCCATCACCGCGCAGCACGGCAAACCCTGCGAGATCATCAGCCAGGCTCTCGGGCATCTGCCAGGTGATTCGAACCGTATCTTCACTTTCATGTTTTGGCTGAAGCAGCAGCGGCTCCCGCGGCGGGGTCAGATCCCGTGGTGTGCCGGAGGCCTCTCCTATCATCACCCGCTCGCCGAACACGTTTTGCCCGAAAAACCGGTAGTGGTAGGTTCTGTAATTATTGAGTTCTTCATCAGAAAACGTTGCACGCTGCGGGCCATCATACTGATGCCCTCTCAGGTTCAGCTCAATCACGTCGTTCAAGTCTTCAAATGGCCCGTTTTCACCGTACGATCGCTGAACATACAGACCCACCGAGTTCTCCGGCTGCTCCCAGATGAATGATAATTCCCCATCGCCTTCGTTTACCAGAATGGGGACGTCATACTCAGCCGTTTGCTCCGTGGCGGTTATTTCCGTGATGATGGACGTCGCATTCAGTCCGCCGGGGGATGCCAGCCTCGCGCGGTACTCATAGGTCTGGCCCGGCGTAACATTTGCGTCCGTAGCAGAAAGCCCCAGAACGCGGGCCGCAAGCGAATCCTCAAAGGAGCTCAGCATGAACGTCATGGTTCGAAAATCCTCGGCGCTTTTCCGGTTTACGAGATCTTCGATCCGGTTTTGAAAATCAATTTCCCCGGGCATGTGCTCTGTATCTGATGTTCTCAGCTCCGTCACAACCCGAAGCCGGTCCGCCCGCTTACCCTGAGCATTATTGGCTTGAATCAGCTGCTCGGTTTCGGCCTCATTCAGCGGCTGTACGGTTGTTATGGGTTGGAAAGCACCCGTTCCTGACACCCGCTTTTCGATGATGAATCCTGACTCGGTTCCTCTGCGCATCACCTCATTGTTGTCGGAGAACCACCGCATTTCGATCCCTGTGCCGTCTACATAGCGGGCAAAGAGGCGTATTTCAGCGTCATTTGTCTGCTGGGCCCATGCGGTATTAAGCCAGGCCATTCCTGTGAGAAGTAGGAAGAACAGAGATGTTGTTTTATTATCCATAAATCGTCGTGTCATAATAGTTGCTCCGCTTTAATAGGTTGAAAAACCCGGGCCGGATGGTTGCAGCGGTCCCGGATCACCGGTGAAGAAATTTTTGGTTTCCGTCTGGGTGATTGGATTGCCGCTATTATCTGTAGCGGTGACCCAGTTGCCGTTTACGAACTCTACCAGCACAGCATCTACCGTAAATCGGTACCAGGTATCGGCTTCGAGATCATTCACCGGTGGTGGCGGCTCCGGGGGAAGGTTGCCGTAGTTTGGCGGGTTATTACCGCCACCCGAACCTCCGGCAGGCGTCAGTTGTATAGCTCCCTGGTAGGGCGGAATTGATCCGCTGCCCCCACCCGGTGCCGGGTTCCAGGTTTGCGCCGGCTGCAGCGCGGGCAGTGATCCTGTTCCCGTCCCGGGGCTGCCACCGTTTGATGGAGCCCCTAACCCCTGAGCCAGACCCACGGGACCGGCATTAACCAGGGGCGGCGGACCGGGAATGATATACTGATACTCCCCAAGATTGTTAATTGAATCGGTCAGAGGCTCTGTCTGGTACGCTCCATTTACCTCTTTTTCGAGCGTCACCGTTTTCTCCAGCTTAAATGTTCGCATCTCGATGGTGCCGTTCGCCTGGGTTTCGGGCACACTAAACTGTTCATCCGGAACCAGGCCATATTTTACGCTGAGAGGTGATTCCAGCGGGAAATTATAGTACGAGAGAGGCACAACGTAATTGACCAATGCGCCGTCGAAATCCGCTGCGGCATCACCCGGTGTTACATTTACATTGGGCTGGACCGGGCTGCCGGAACAGTTGGTGCCATACTGAAACTGCTGGTGAAAGTTCACATCAAATACATTGAGTACTTCCGCGCTGCCGCTTACGGCTCCTGAAGCGTAAACGGGTTTGGGAAACTTACCCGTCAGGTATCCGCCCGCTTTCAGCGTGGCCAGGTTGTAGATTTTATCAAATTCACCATTGTTCCGGTGATATCCCTTCGCCTGGGCACTAACGGCGGCGTAAAATCCAAAGCCACCGCCCGCTCTCCAGCTGTTGATTCCCCAATCGTTATAACCGCTGCAGCTGGCGTACTCCAGGAACGAGAGGTGAAGTTCTGCACCGGCCGCTGCCTCATACCCGATTGACCAGTCGCGCCATACGCCGGAATAGACCTGTTGACTACCTGAGGCCTCGAATTCGAATCCAAGTCCCATGGCAAAACCGGCCCCAAGTTCCGCCATATTGTTGTCGATCTGTCCCTGCATGTGGGCGTTGTTCGGGCTGTATCCAAACTGCTGTGCGTAGTTGCTTGCAAACCTGTTCGTGAAACCGTTTGGGTTGGGTATTGAATTTCCGAGCATCAGGTACTCATAGAGATTTACACCCAGCACTTCCACATCGTTGGTGTTCGTTGGAACACCGGCTTTAAAGCTCCATTCGTTGGCCATTCCGTCAATATTCAGCGTGAGATTGAACGGTTCATTTGGAATCGTTTTGACCGGGTCCGTATTGATATTTGCGTTTGCGGCAAGAGTGAAATTCTTGGTCGGGAAAACGTAATCCACCAACAGGTTACCAAACACTTTGCCTTTTCCATTGCGACGGTCTGTAATGGAGGCGCCGGTGCCAAAATCACCATTGAATCCAACGTAGGTCATCCCGCCGCCATTGGTATTGAACTCTCCCATCAGCGTCACGTCGGCATTAAATCCTTTCTCTTCAGGCGTTGTGGCTATGGTAGCCCCTGCGTTAAACCCGAACATGTTGTTGAGAGGTGTGAAGCTCCGTTCACCGGTTGGGCTCACGGCCACCTCCATATTGTTGTAGGCTCCGCCGCCAAACCCGCGAAATGCCACGCCACTCAGGAATGGAACCCCGGGGTCGGGAAAATCAGCCTGTACATCCACCTGCCAGTAGCGATAGAGCTGCCCGCCGTTTTGATAGGATGTGTTTCCGAACTGTGCGTCTGCCTCCACATTTAGCCCGGCCCCGGTAAACTCTGCCTGCACACTGCCCCCGACCCGCTTTCCATACACCGGGTCATCATTATCAATGTAGAGCAGGCCATCGATATTGACTGCCTTCAGGTTGGCACTGACAATCAGGGAGTCGAGCGTTAGCCCGTCGTACTTGGGTGCAAACTTTTTGAAATTGGCTGAATCATCATCGATAGCAATTCCGATGCCCATGGTGGTCTGCCCGCCAAGATTCTCGCTCAGGTTAAACACCGTCGTGAAACCGATCTTCCCTTTCAGTAGCTGACCCGGCCCGGGGCTTTGTGGAATAAACTGAATATTCTGAAACGAGACCGGGAAGTTGTGCATAAACTTCTGCGGGCTGGCCAGGCTCCAGGACCCCATGTTGAAAATCAGGCCGGTATTGTTCTGGTAGTCAAACCCAAGGCCGCTAAATTCGAGCCCCATATTCACATTTGTGATCGGATCCAGGTCCACATTTCCCCAATCGATGTCACCATTCAGGGTCATATCGAACGATTTTTCACCATTTCCAGCCGATGCCATAATGTGCGATGTGGGCTCAAGCGTCAGCGTTCCTTTCAGCATATTGGCGTAAATCGGGCCATCCGGAACAATCACCAGTTCAAGTGTGCTTCCGTAGGGAGCATTAAACCCGGTTACAAACAGCCCGGTGTATTTCAATGGATCCTGCAATGAATCGGGGTGCGTAGCCGGTATTGCAACCTTTCCTCTGATATATGCTTCTGTAAAGGTGTTGGTCACGATTTTCACATTTACCGTATCCACACTGGCGTTGAGGTCGGCTATGCTCGCATCGGGATACTGGTAGACGTCGTGAGCAAACGCCTCCAGCGTCACACCCTGGTGGTCGATAATCATATCCTGCACCCCAACTTGCGGCGGGCCGCCGGCATGGGTCTCGATCGACTCAGGAAGGCCAACTGTAAAGTTTTTGGCGTAAAAACCTCGCCAGAGCTCTGTGGTATCCTGTCCTGTATAGTTCAGCGGGAACTCCATGGCGGCCGGGTTCAGGGAGTCCGACATATCGTAGTTCAGGGAATTTGCCTCAATGGTCATTCCTGCACCATCCACAAATTCCGCTTTTTCAAGGTCGCCTGTAAGCAGAAGGTTGTTCCACGAATAGCCGGTTCCGCTGAGCGTAGCCGTCACTTTATCGGTGCCGTTATCGGGCACAGGGAGAAGCCAGTCGCGCGTAAATTCATTTTCAATCTCAACTCCAAAGAGCGTGAAGCCGGTCTCGTCCCATTCAATAAACGTGCCCACGTTATTGCCGTCAGGAGCCAGAAAGGTGAACGTAATATCGTTATTGGCGTTGCCCACCATCAGGTCATCCACAATCTCAAGCCGTCCCTGCTGAAAGCTAATATCCATCGGGTGAAATTCGAGATCTTCAGCGGCAAACCCCACCAGGTCCGCATTGTTCCAGTCGGCCGGCGTTTCATAGGCGATGGAGGCATTAAACTTTGATTTATCAGACTCAAATACGATCTCCATGATGGCAAACCAGCTGTCCGGATCCAGCTCCACACCGATTGGAGCCTCCAAAACCGTTGGTGTGATGGGCGTGCCGTTATATTCATAAAAAGGCTGCTGAAGCATGAAATTATGCACGTCTGCAATCTCCGGATGGTTGTAGGCAATCGAGTTGGTGGCCAGCGGCGATGCCCAGGCTTTCGGGTACGCCGGTGCATTGGGATCGATCACAGACGTGACCTTCCCTGAGGTAAGATGGTTGTTTCCCGGGTTCACGGTAATACCGGTAAATTCCACCGCAACATACGACTGCAGCCAGTCGATATACACTTCGCCGGACCCTGAAAAAGGCCCGTTCCCGGTGATATTGAGGTTTTCTACCTCAAACTCTCCATTTTCTCCAACAAATAGCTGGGCGGGCTCTTCCTGGTCTTCTTCCTCTTCATCACCATCATTTTTGTTCTCGTCCTGGCCCTCTTCTCCTTCTTCATCCCCTTCCGGCGGATCCTCTCCCCCGTCTTTCGGGTCTCCGTCCTGGACGGGCGGGTCTAAATTTTCAGTAAATACCGGCTTCTGATTTTTAGGAGCTTTGCTACCACCGAATTTTATTTTTATCCCGGCATTCACAAAGAAGTTGGTTTTGGGAGCTTCTTCTGTTCGCTCTATAACCGGCGCTGTTTCGAACTGGAAAAACATCTCCCGGGCGTTGTCAAGATTTTTGACACGGCTCAGGTCTCGTTCGGTGTAGGTAAATGAGTTTTCAGAGAGCTGATGCTGCAGTCCTGTGGTGATATGAAATCCAAACCGCTGGGATCGACCCGGTGAAAACTGTACCTGGACCTCCGGCCTGATAGCTGTGGTCCATTTCTTAAAATCCTCACCCGCTGAAAACTCCGACAGTGTTAAATTCGTATCGTGAAACACCCCGGTTTCATCACTGAACACCACGTCCGCCTCTGGAGGAGCGTTTCGGGTAAGGGAGAGATCTGCGCCGGCTTTAAACTGTACCGGCAAATTTGCCCCAAACTCAACCCGCGGACCCAGGCCAATGAAAAATGATTTCCACTTATCACCCTCACCGTTTACCGATGTAAAATCTTCAAACCCGTCGCGGTATTGTTCAGGGTTAAAAGCGGACTCGTAAGAATAAAACCCGGTGTTCAGCCCGACCCCGTATCGTCCCGGAATAAAGCTTAGCTCCAGTTCCGGCAAAAGCGTGGACGGCACATTCTCATCTCCAATCAGCCCGCTGCCGAGACCCAGATCAAGAGAAAACGGCTTTTTGCTTTGCTGGGCGATTGAAGGAAGAGCAGAAATAGTGGCAAACAGGAAAATTAATGCACATATCAAGAGTGAACGGCAGTAGCTGTCAGGTCTCATAGCAGATGATTTTATGGATATTCTGTTCTGTTTGCCGGCTGTGACAAGTACCGGCTGCCCTGTTCACCTGCACACAATACCTGTTCCCCGTGCAAGTCGTCAGAGTTGTTCACTTATCGTGTAGGTGAGAAAAATTCTTAAATTTAAACGTTTCAGTACTTTATTGATAAATCGATAAGCGGCAAAAATCTTAGAATAGAAGAGTCCGTTTACCAGATTCTACCCATTCGCTGCTTCACGTGGCGATCTGCTCTCCGATCTCTGCCTGTTCATCCCATTTTTATAGCCGGCCTGCTCTTCTGTCTCTCCTGTTACTCATTCCAATCGGTATGGAAAAAATCCCCGCGCGGCCGGTCCGTCCGTTCGTAGGTGTGCGCACCAAAATAGTCGCGCTGGGCCTGGATCACGTTGGCGGGAAGCTCTCCGGATCTTAGTGTGTAGAGCTGGTTCAATGCGGATGAGAGCGCCGGAACCGGCACGTCTGTCCTTCCGGCGAGAGCCACCGCCGATACCAGGCCGCCAACGAATGATTCTATTTCACCAAAATATTCCGGGCTCTGCAGCAGGTGGACTACATCCGGATGTTTTTCAAAGGTTGTAATCACATCTTCGAGCAGTGCCGAACGGATGATGCAGCCACCCCGCCAGGTTTTTGCCACCGACACTGGGTCGATCTCCCACCCGTACTGCTCCGATGCCGAGTGGATCAGGAAAAATCCCTCCGCAAGGTTCATCAGCCGCGCGGCAATCATCGCCTGTTCAAGCTCATCAAGCGTTGACTTTCGCTCCCGGGTTTTGGCTGAACTCTTCCCACTCTCCATCCCGGAGATCCGCACACGCAGATCTTTAAAGGCTGAAAAGCTGCGGCTGTAGACCGCTGATGTAATCACCGGAAGCGGCACTCCAAGCTCCAGCGCAGCAATTACTGTCCACCGCCCGGTTCCTTTTTGTCCGGCCGCATCCAGGATCTTCTCCACCAGCGGCTCCCCGTCCTCATCCCGGGCGGAAAAGATATCGGCTGTAATTTCGGTCAGGTATCCATTCAGTTTTCCACTGTTCCATTCCCGAAATACCTGCGATATCTCATCGGCCGTCATCTCTATTACCGAACGCATCAGGTGAGACGCCTCGGCAATAATCTGCATATCGCCGTACTCAATCCCGTTGTGCACCATCTTCACAAAATGACCCGCACCATCGCCGCCCATCCACCGGCAGCAGGGTGATCCATCCTCCGCTTTCGCCGCAATGGCCTCCATCACCGGCTTGATCGATCTCCATGCCTGCTCTGAACCTCCCGGCATAAGCGAGGGGCCGAACCGGGCACCCTCCTCCCCGCCGGAGACTCCCATCCCGACAAGATGAACTCCTGCGGCTGAGAGCTTCTCAACTCGACGCCGGGTATCGTCAAAGTGCGAATTCCCGCCATCGATGATCATGTCATCCGTTTCCAGGTGCGGCTTCAGCTGATCGATAACAGCATCCACCGCTTTTCCGGCGCTGACCATCAGCAGAATTGAGCGGGGCGGCTTGATCGATTCCACAAAATCCTCCACATTTCTGCAGCCGATCAAGTCATTTCCTTCGGCCTCTTCGTCTATAAACTCGTCAAGAATCCGTTTCTCCCCGCCTTCCATACGGTTATAGACCGATACCCTGAACCCGCTCTCTTCAAGATTCAGGGCCAGGTTTCTGCCCATCACACCAAGACCAAAAACGCCGATGTCTGATTTTTTCATGCTTTTTTGATTGTAAAGAAACTGGTGATCAAATGTCTCAGCCATTCATTTTTACCACGAGAACACGAGGTCGCAATCACACACGAGGTTTTAAATATCAACTATCTGTTCTTTGGGTTCTCGAGACTTCATGGTTGATAACACGGTTTCACAATTTCGTTGAGTCTGTAATTACTAACCAACCCGCGAAGAATAATTTTCCCGTGAGACTGCCCAATGAGTCTGAAATTAAATTATGCATTAAAAGTAACCCATTCACTTTTTGTCGCCAAGTTTGTGCAGAATCTCGCTCACAATCTCCTGCGGCGTTTGATTGATTGAAACCGTAAGTGCATTGGCCGGTTCTTCCAATGCACGGAACTGAGAATCCAGCAACTCAGCCGGCATGTAGTGGCCTTCACGCTCCGCCAGGCGCCGGGCGATCAGATCCCGTTCTCCCTTCAAGTAGACGAATGTGACCGGGGCATCAGCTCGCTGCAGAATCTCCCGGTATGTCTGCTTCAGTGCGGAACATGCCAGTACACCGCCGCCCCCGCGATCCATCTCTTCAATCTGACCGGCTACTGTTTCTAACCACGGCAGCCGGTCCCGGTCATTCAGCGGCTCCCCCGACCGCATCTTCTCTACGTTCACCTCCGGATGAAAATCGTCTCCATCAAAAAAGGTAACGTCCAGCTTCTCCGCCAACAGCTTTCCTATCAAGGTCTTTCCGCATCCGGATACGCCCATGAGTATAATATTCTTCATTCACGAAAGGTACTTGTTTAGAAATCTTTAGCTTAGACGTTACGTTATTGAACTCACAGAAACGACCCGATGACCAGCGCCACAGCCAGCCCCGTAACGCCGATGATCGTCTCCATCACGGTCCACGACTGGAGCGTCTCTTTTTCGGTGAGCCCCATATACTGATTCACCAACCAGAAACCGGAGTCATTCACGTGCGAAAGGACCGTGCCGCCGCAGGCGATCGCAATGGTGATGCAGCCCAAAAGCGGTGCTGAATATCCGCCCGCATCCACAACAGGTGCCACAAGGCCGGCGGCCGTCACCATCGCAACGGTGGCCGATCCCTGCGATACTCTCACCACGCTTGCTACCAGGAATGCAAACAGGATAACCGGCATGTTTGTATTCTCCATAAGTGCCACCAGGGCGTCTCCCACTCCGGTTGAAATCAGAATCTGCCCAAATGCGCCACCGGCGCCTGTCACCAGGATTATGATCCCAACCGGCTCCATCGAACGGGTGGCAACCTTCTGAATTTCAGCGGCTGTGAAACCAAGGCGAATCCCTAAATAATAGAATGCCAGCAGAGTAGCCAGCAGCAGCGCCGTAAACGGGTGACCCATGAGTCCCATCCATTCTCTGAATGCAACACCTTCAGCCAGGAGAACATCACTGGCGGTGTTCATCAGGATCAAGACAAGCGGCAGCGCAATGATAGAGATGACCATCCCGAATGAAGGTGTTTGTCGTGCCCCGCCATCTTCTGGTTCGGGAATGTCCAGCTCCATGTACTCAGGCACCCCACGATGAATCTTTTTGGCGATAAATTTTCCAAAATAGACGCCGCCGACAGCCGCCGCAGGAATTCCCGACACCACACCAATCAGGATGACCCATCCGAGGTCGGCCCCAATCAGCGATGCAACGGCAACCGGACCCGGCGTGGGCGGAATAAACGCATGGGCCACGGCGATTCCGCCCACCATCGGGATTCCGTAGTAAAGAATCGACCGACCGGTTTTTTTGGTCATATCATAGATGAGGGGGATGAACAGGATCAGCGCAACTTCGAAAAACACGGGGATGGCAACAATTAACCCAATAGCCGCAAGCGCCCACTGCGATTTGCTTTCACCAAACGCCTTGAGGACCGTTTCGGCTATTTTCTGTGCCCCGCCGGATACCTGGATAATTTCGCCCAGCATCGTGCCAATCCCCACTACGATCGCAATATATCCCAGCGTGCCGCCCATCCCTTCCTGGATCGCCTGTGTGACATCTGAAATTGGTATTCCGCCCACCACGGCTACGGTTATGCTCACCAGCAACAGGGAGATAAACGCCTGGATGCGGAGCACCATTATGAGAAACAGCAAAAGAACGATACTACCGGCAGTAAGCAGAATCAAAAAAGTGGCAGTCACAATACGTTGGGTTGGTTCATCTTATCGGGTTTCAAGCGGGTCGCAAGTGCTGACCATAAGTAATGTGATTTTATTGATTTATACAATGGATGATTGAATTAGCTGAAACTCCGACAAAGGGTGATGATCAGATACTCATCTTGCAGGGGTGCACAAATGCCGCACCGATGGTGCTGGGTTTGTTATCAGCGAAACTCTACGATTTCATCCGCGGAACTCTGCGAGAACAATACAAACGGGTCACGCTACAAAAGATGATGATGACTTTTTTGATATAGTAGATCACATAAAAAAATTGGTCACATTTTCAAGAGTATACACCAGCCCCATTCCGGGGCGGCATGTCCGTAACCCAATGGGAATGCGAAGCATTTCCATTGGGTATAGCAAGAGGCCAAATCAAAAAAAAGCGCCGTAGGTGCGGCATCATTCGAACTCTGAATTAAAAAGAGATATGGAAGTGACCAACCGTGCATTAAGTAAATTTTTACAGGGTTGAACCCTGTTCTACAATCAGATCATCCAGTTCATCCTGGCCAATCATCCGGCGCTCATCCGGCAAATGTTCTCTCAGCATCCGGTGGCGGACAAGCTTCCGATCGAAGAATGATTTAAGGCACTCCAGGCGGTTTTCCAGGAAGTGAGTTTCGAATTGATCCATCTGACGCCCGCACTCGATCTGAACCACCAGCCACTCCAGCAGTTCACACGACTCTCCCCTGATCCACCCGTTCAGTAATTCGGTCAGGCCGTAATTTACAGACGGCGAGTCCTGATAATTCCACCTCAGGGTAAACCGCATGGGGGTCAGCCGACGGGTGAGCTGTACCGGCAGGTAGTGGGGCGAACATACGTCATGCTCCGCCATCCAGAGGAGCTGCAGCAGGCACCCCATGGAGCGGCGGACCGGGTTGTGCCCCTTAAAACAGCCGTGCCAGAATTTCTTGTCCGTGTCGTCGTGAACATGCATCGCCAGGCGAAACTGCAGCGCCTCCTCATCCGCTTTCAGATACACAAAGTAGTACGCTTCGGTCTGCTTGTTGGCGTGGTTAAACGGCGGCCGCTTTTCGCGGATCCAGTGATTCTCCAGCAGCAGAGCCTCCCGTTCGGTTTCCGTTTCCTCAATTTCGATTCTGGAGATTTGCGAGATCATCCGCGCCACCTTTCGCGACACCTGCCCCGGCCTGGCCCGTTTATAACTGAACAGGCGCAGCCTCAGGTTTTTTGCTTTGCCAACATAGAGAAGCTCACCACCCGCATCATAAAACCTGTAGATTCCCGCAACGGACGGAATACTGTCGAACAGGTCAGACCCAAGGCGTCGTTCAAGGAGCGGTTTCGGCTGAAACAGTGTGTCGGTAATTTGCTGCATCGATATTTTTTACATCTAATCTACCCGTGGGAGGTGACGTCGTGGTGTCAGGGGTTGCAGGCTAACCGTAGCTCGGCTCGCCTGAGCCGAGGGGGAAAGACCTGATCAGCGAATTCTTCCTTTTTCTAAGCTGATGGTATACGAGTTCCTACCCCTTTCACCAGGTTTTTCCATTTGCTTAATTCATGGAAAGCGGGTCGGCGACCCGCTCTACGTAGCTCGGCTCGCCTGAGCCGAGGGGGAAAGACCTGATCAACGGAATGGCTCTCTATGTGAAGACCTGCTATCAACAAGTGCCTGCTCTTTTCACAGCTTTTCGTGGATTCCGTAGCTCGGCTCGCCTGAGCCGAGGGGAAAGATCCGATCAAAGGAATGGTTCCTTTACCGCTATGGTAGTTAAAGGGTACCTGCTCCTCTTATAGCTTTTCGTGATTTGCCCGGCTACCGGGAAGCGGGTCAGGCGACCCGCTCTACGTATCGCTCAGATCAGCTTAAAAATAAATAGTCGTACAAATGGGATGTTTTTGTTGAACTCATAAGAGCATTTAATTATTCTACGTTCGTATGAACAAGAGATAGGTTGGATAATATAGTGAAAAAGCCGTAAGACTTTATGTCCGGATGTCTGATCAAATTTTGCAGCATTATTAACTTAAAATTTTCTTTCCCTTTTTGTGTAGAGTATATGCATTTAAAATAATGTGACTGGACTTTTTACTGAGCAAAGAAGTTCCTTATTTGGACAGAGCCGTACCATTACAGGGTTTGTAGATGATCTCCCTGAATGAGCAATGATGGTGTTAATTTTTAAAAATCTACCTTCGAAGCTTTTAGAACGTATTTTCTAACATTTTCTCCAAAGAAAATGAGCATAGACGTTACACAGATCCTTTCCGAAGTGAGCGGAGGTTCAGATGAAGCCTACAACCGGCTTTTCACAGTTGTTTACGATCAGCTCAGAGATATTGCAAACCGGCAGCTCGTCTACGAGAGAAAAAATCATACCTTCTCAAAAACAGACCTGGTTCACGAAGTTTTTTTGAAAATGACCGGAGACACAAATATGGACTGGAAAAACAGGGCACATTTTTATGGTGTAGCCGCACTTTGCATGAAACAATTGCTGGTAGATTATGCCCGAAAACGACTGGCCCAAAAACGCGGAGGAGATTTAACTCGAAAAACATATATTGAAGAGCTCATCCCGGCTGAAAAAGAGGCGGAAGAGATGCTATCGGTAGATGACGCCCTGGAAAAGCTCAGGAAGATGGACAGCCGAATGGCTAAAGTTGTAGACTATCGTTTTTTCGGCGGCCTCACAATTAAGCAGACTGCAAAAGTAATGGGGATTTCAAAAAACACGGTCTCGCGTGACTGGGCCAAAGCCAGGGGCCTCTTGTATAAAGAATTGAAAGATCAAACTTGATGGGTTAACTCGTTATCTAATTACGCATTTTGGTAAATGGAGTGACTTTAGATATCTCTCTCAAAAACTGCCGGGATATGAGATGATGAACCCTTATTCATACTGGAAAGAAGTCAACCAGTTAATTGACCAGGCACTCGAGCTTGACGAAGGCGGGCGACTACCGTTTTTACAAAATGCCTGCAAGAAAAATCCCAAACTCTTCAAAGAGGCGAAAGATTATCTCTCCTATATCGAAAAAGCCGAGCAAAACAGATTTCTCGACATCGACCGGAGGAACCCATCCATTTTACGAAAAGAAATGGTGGAACGGGGCTTTTATGACGATAGCCTCACACCTGCCATTGGCCACCGGATCGGCCCGTACGAAATCGTAAAACCCGCTGGAGAGGGCGGGATGGGAATGGTTTATCTTGCCAAGCGCGTGGATGGTGAGTATAATCAAACCGTAGCTATTAAATTTCTGCGCGGCGGTTTCTTTTCACCAACCATGCGAAACCGCTTCAAGAGAGAAAAGCAGATTTTAGCCAAATTGAACCATCCGAATATTGCCGGTATCATCGATGGCGGCATCACAGAGGACGGCACACCCTACATTATACTGGAATATGTGAAAGGTGTCCCCGTGGATGAGTACTGTGCAGGCAATGAATTGCGAATAGCTGAACGGCTTGAACTCTTCCTCCAAATCTGCAAGGCGGTTCAGTACGCCCATTCCCAGCTCATTATCCACCGTGATCTGAAACCGGATAATATCTTCATCACCGATAACGGCCAGGTAAAGGTGATGGATTTTGGTATTGCCAAATTTCTGGATCCCGGTCCCGAAGAGTCCTTCTTTAATCAAACCCTTGAAGGCTCGCATGTTGCGAGCCTGGAATTTGCCGCACCTGAACAGTTTGCATCAGCAGAATCCAGGCCCGCAACTGATGTGTACGGGCTTGGAGTAATGCTCTACCTTCTGGTTACCGGCCAAAAACCGTTTTCTTTTGATGGACTATCTCTGACAGAATCACAAGCCCGGATTGAAACCGAATCACCACCAAACCCGGCCAGTCAAAGTGACCCGGGAATTGGCAAGGTTGAAGCCGACCTGAAGGCGATTATTTTGAAGGCTCTTCGCAAAGAACCCGAAACTCGTTATGAAACCGTCCAGGAGTTTTCGGCCGATATTCACCGCTACATACTTCATAAACCGGTTCATGCCCGCAGTGGCACCCGGGCATACAAAACCCGAAAATATCTGAGACGAAATGCAAGGTCGCTTGCCGCTGCACTGGTACTGGCAGTGATTCTAACAGGGTTTACAATTTACCATCTTCATCGTATGAATCAACAAATGGAGCAGACAGCAATGGAAGCCGAAACGGCGCAATCTGTCACAAACTTTATTGTCGACCTGTTTGAGGTAACCGATCCTGTCCAAAATGAAGACCGTGCTCTTACGGCTGCCGCACTTCTGCAACGGGGACAGTCACGATTCAATGATCTGGATATGAAGCCCACTGTACAGCTTGAACTGCTTCGTGAACTCGGGCGGGCTTCCATGAGGATGGGCGATTATATGAACACGGAAACAATTTATTATAAGGCAGACTCCATCGCCCGGCATCACTTCCCACCGACCAGCAAGGAAGTAGCTGAAGCAGCTCTAAATCTTGGCATCATTCGCACCGAACACAATAAGTTCTTTGATGCAGAACAATACTTAAATCGTTCAAGACAGTTTTATTCAGATCATATAAATCAATATCGGAGCGAATATTTTGAACTCCTCCTAAATCTCGGTTTTTGCTATCTGAGAACAGAGCGGCCCGACTTGGCACTTTCAACCTTTAGGACCGCGCTTGAAGTGGGGCAAACGTATCAGCAGAATAGTCTCAAGATCCTGGAACTCAGGCTGAGAATGTCTCAAGCCCACATGGTTCTTGACCGGTTTGATGAATCAGAAGAGATCATTAACGATGTGATGACAGAAATCAAAACCCAGGGATACGAGCGTCATGACATTCACAGAATTGCGCTCACAAATCTCGGCCACCTGAATATGAACAGAGAAAACTATGGTAACGCAAATTCGTATTACCGGTTAGCTATGGATCATTCGCGTAATATCTACGGAGAAATGCATCCACATACCATTAAGATTATTTTTAGCGTGATGTACTCCTATATCTATTTGGAGGAATACGGCAACGCTATTGAGTTCGCAGAACAGTTGCTTCATGCTAAAATTACCCGTCATGGGAAACACAGTTACTGGGCCGCCTCGGGGCATGCAACCTTGGGACTTGTTCACTTTCTAAAGGGTGATTTTTCGACATCTGTTCAATCATTCGACACATCATACACCCTGTACAGAGACATTTATGGGGATGATCACCCATGGACGGTGACCCTGCAGATACTCCTATCCTTTAGCCATCAGAAAAACGGTCAGACAGATGTAAGTTCACAACATTTTCAGCAGGCATTTGCCATCGTAAATCAAGAAGAATTTGAAGAGGACTACGCTGCAAGCAAATTACTTCATCACTACATTCGCCATATAAAATCGAAATACCCCGGCGATCTGGATGAAAAGCTGGACCGTTTGCGTACCGTTCATTATTTCTCTGAGCTATAACTCTGCATTTATTTCCTTCGTTACGTCACTTTTTTTCTCTATACCTACTGTACCTACTGTTGTATCATCAATAGAGTGACGGAGTCGTCTGATGAGGACCTTCACCGAATGAATTCCCTATATCCGGTGAATCGCCCGAACAAAACACCCGGCCGTTCGAGACCTGTTGTAAAGATTTGTACCTGCCCCACTCATCCAATGACGAGAAGATGTTGGATGAGAATAGAACCTTACCCAGACAAATAAGCATTGACGCGACACAACTCTCTCTTTTTATATACCCCGAATTCGTGCCAAATAACTTTTTTGGGGTAATCCGTACCCCACTTTCGCTACATCAATAGAACAGGTATTGAACAGATTGTTTAACTCAGATTACCAATACCCTGTGTTGAACGTGCCTGATATTAAGCTAAAATTCCAAAGATAATCCACCCTTTTTGAGTCACTATCAATCGGGGGAGTTTAAAAGCGAAATCAAAATCATATCGGAGTGAATCATGAACAACTCAATCAAAACACAACACCTACGATCATGGATGCCTTTTTTCCTGCTCTTTGCAGTGATGTTCGGCTTCTATGCATGTAACGACAATGTAAGTCCGGGTCTTGAAGAATCCCTTGAGCTGTTTGCGGGACTCGAGCAAATCCCTGAAGCATCAAATTCAAATGTAACCATTAACAAGGGGACTAATGAAGATGCTGACGGATGGTTCAGAGTGGAAATTAATAATACAGAATCCAATCCATTTGTAAGTAACGGTGTCACAAATGCATGGTGCCTGGAGTGGAAAAAAACACTGCGCTCCGATGGAGAGACTCACCAGGGAGTGAAATGGTATACCACGCACACTAATGAGAAGTGGAAGCCAATGAACTATTTTTTCAGCATCCGGGATGATCTGGCTAAAGAGTATCCCAAGCTGAATAACCGCGAAATCCAAGCCGTGATTTGGACTCTCGCCGGACACATGGAAATTGCTCCTGAGTTTGATGTGCTTAATCTTGCAGATGATGAATTTCCCTCCAGATTGAGATCCAACGGAACTGTAAATATAAACAGAGAGCGGGTAGCTGAAATTTCCGGCGTCGTGTTAAGCGGCTATAAAGATGCGGAGATTCAAATGAGCGGAATTGTTGGCCAAACCGCCAGTGATGAACAGGATATTATCATTCCGCCAAACCGGGAATACTCATTTGATGGACCGATATTTGATATCGCATCGCTCCCTGACGGCGGCCTTTTGGTTCCGGATTTTGCAACCGTTAAGGAGATTCACCCTAATGGCAACATCTCTGATGTCAATACACTGCCGGTCGTTAACGGACCGGGGGCATTTGGAGCCGAGGAAGTGACGTTCATTAACGGCCTCACCTCAATTGGCGGCGGTAGTTTCTTTGCGTCGCGCAGCGGCCTCGATCTTGCCGTTGGAACTGCATTATTACGCGTTTCCCCGGGCAGCAGTCAGATCATTGGAGACATTGAAACATTTACACTGGGTGACTGGCCGGATGGAGATTCAGGCCAGGCCCCCGACTGGCTCAATTTTAATTGTATACCTCCAGCCGGATATACGGCCGGGCCTCAATCAAATCCCTATCATATTACAGCACTTTCAGAAAATGAAGTTCTCGTTGCCGATGCAGCCGCAAATACATTGTTGCTCGTAAAAAATGATGGCTCAATAGAAGTAGTTGCTACTTTTGATCCGGTTGTAGATCCAGAGAGCGGCGTTCCTCTCATTCAGCTAACTCTTGAAGATGGATATGAGTGCCCCGTTGAACCAGTCCCCACAGCTGTGCAGGTTGGGCCGGATGGTGCCTATTACGTGAGCGAGCTTAATGGAACCACAGCTGAGAACCTTACCGGTTCACCATCCCCAGAAGGTCTCGCCAGCATCTGGCGAATTGAACCGGGGTCAGTCGATATTACCTGCCCGTCGGCAAATTGTACAAAAGCGGTTACCGGCCTCAATTCCGTTATCGATATAGAATTTGGTCCCAATGGCTATTTGTATGTTGTCGAGTTTGAAAAAAATGGGTTCCTGGCTGCGGCCGCTCCCGATCTTGGAGTACCGTTTGCGGGTGGTGTTATTAAAAAGTGCGATATTTCTTCTGGCAACTGTGAAGTTATAGAGGAGGACATTCCACTTCCGGGAGCCATCACGTTTGACAAATGGGATAATCTCTGGCTGGTCGAAAATGTGTTTGCCCCAACTATACGACTAGTTACTTATGATTAAAACATTCATATTTTCGTAGCCTCCCTCCGGCCATTCGGTCAGAGGGCTAATAGCATGGAGTTTAAAAGACTTCATGCTATTTTTTATCCATCGAAACAAAACCCTGACAAAGCTACTGAAACACAATTCACTATGTTTGATTGATAATCAATCTTTTGCGCTTATCCTGATCGGTCATTTTTTGTATGATCTGGCTTTTATTGTATCTAAATTGTAATAAATATGAAGCAGAAGCATTCATAATTATAGAAGAAAGTGAATTCGACACCCTCAGAATAGAACTTCTCGGAATTATAACCAAACAAGGTGATACCGAATATGATAACCTGAGAACCGGCTGGAATGGCTTTTTTGACAATTAACCTGCCGCCAATGCTCAGTGTCATAACAGCGATGACTTGGCTCGCTGTATCCGGTTTGTAAAAGAACATGACCTGGAGTTTTCTGTTAGAAGTGGCGGCCACGATTATGTCGGTAAATCGATCTGCGACGGCGGACTGGTGATCGATCTTTCCGGGAATTCTATCGAAATTGATCCGGCGGAAAACACCGCTATCGTGGGGTCCGTTGTTCGTTGGGGCGCGTTTGATGAAGTGGCCCAAAAACATGGACAGGCAACTACCGGTGCCACCGTTTCAACCGTCGGTATTGCAGGATATACGCTTGGCGGCGGAACCGGGTTTCTTGCCCGCAAGCACGGCCTGGCTCTCGACAATCTGCTTTCAGCCCGGGTTGTCACGACTTTCGGTGAATCACTCTTGGCCAGTGAACATCATCTTCAAGATCTCTTCTGGGCGATCCGGGGCGGCAGCGGAAATTTCGGGGTCGTCACATCTTTTGAGTTCAAACTGCATGAAGTAGCACCGGAAATCACGGCCGGACAGATCGTGTTTCCATTCGAGCAGGCCGGGGATGTACTCCGTTTTTATCGCGATTTTATGCGGGATGCACCGGAGGAGATCACCTGTTACGCCTTTTTTCTAAATGCCACTCCCGTGGATGCTTTTCCAGAATCCTACCATGGAAAAACAGTCCTTTCACTGGTTACGGCCTATATCGGAGGTTCCAAAACAAGACAAAAAAGAACTCGAACCCCTCCTGAACGTTGGAGAGCCGGTTTTAAACATTATTCAGCCGATACCCTACACCGCAGCCCACACCATGTTTGATGAAGGAATGGCAAGCGGCAACCGCTGGTATTCAAAAGCGCACTACCTGGATGAGATATCCGACGGAGCGATTGACACCATGCTTGCTCATATCGAAAATCTTCCGGGTGCATTCTCAGTCGCCTATCTTGAATCTTTAGGTGAAGCTGTAAACCGGGTTAAACCGGAACTAACCGCCTTTCCTCACCGCGAGTCGGCATATACGCTGCACATTTTTGCCGGGTGGGACAATGCTGAAGCAGATGAGATGCATATGAACTGGGCAAAAAACTTTCATATCGATATGTCATCCTTTGCAAGCGGCGGAGTATACATCAACCTGATGAGGCAGGATGAACAAAACCGTATACCCGATGTATGCGGATCCAACTTTGAAAGGCTGAACGAGATCAAAAGGGAGTGGGACCCGGAAAACCTGTTTCGAAGCAATCAGAATATTGAGCCTGCGTAACTCGGCTCGCTTAGCCGAGAGGGAAAGATCCGATCAACGGAATAGTTCTATTTGCGAAGACCAGCAATCAACAAGTGCTTGCCCCTTTCACAGCTTTCCGTGGTTTGATCGGCTATGGGGAAGCGGGTCAGCGACCCGCTCTACGTTTACTTCCCGATGCAAAACCGCGAAAAAATCGAATCAAGTACATCTTCATTTGTGATTTCGCCGGTGATGGTCCCGAGGTCTTTGAGGGCGGCGCGGAGGTCGATCGACAGGAAGTCGCCGGTCATGCCCTGGTCGAGGGCAGTGATGGCACGGTGCACATTTTCTCGAGCCTTTTGCAGGCTGTCGCGATGGCGCGAGGAGGTCACCAGCAAGCTTGAGGTATCATAATCTTTACTCTCCAGGGCGCGCCGTTTCATTTCTTTTTTCAGCTGATCGATATTTTGCTCCTCGATCGCCGAGATCTTCAAATCGTATTGAATGCGCTCTTCCTCTGAATGGTCGTCAATATCCAGCTTTGTACCAATCAACAAGAACGGCGTTTTGGCGGCTCTCTTCTGAAATCCGGCAA
Source organism: Bacteroidota bacterium (assembly GCA_009909035.1). Classification (GTDB taxonomy): domain Bacteria; phylum Bacteroidota; class Rhodothermia; order Balneolales; family Balneolaceae; genus SW132. The sequence goes on along the minus strand of JAAAOB010000021.1, from coordinate 40,163 downwards.
TTTCTTCGCGCTCGTTCGCATCAAACGGAAGCGACAAGTCTTTCAAGTAAACCACTAAATCCGCCTCCTCAAACGCTTTTTGCGATCGCTTGACGCCTTCCGCTTCAATCACATCTTTCGTATCCCGCAGGCCGGCCGTGTCGATCAGCCGGAATAGAAGTCCGTCGTAACTCCAGTCCGCATCAATCGTATCGCGGGTGGTACCGGCAATTTTGGTCACAATGGCCCGCTCACTTCCCACCAGCGTGTTCAATAGTGTGGATTTACCCGCATTCGGGCGGCCGATAAACACCGTTTTCACGCCATCTTTCACCAGACGTCCGGTTTCGTAGGTATCCAGCAAGCGACCGATCTCCTCATCCAGGTCGGCAAGCAGTTGATGAAGCTGATCTTTATTGGCAAACTCCACATCCTCCTCAATAAAATCGAGCTCCAGTTCCACCATCGCCGTGGCGTCCACAATCTGCTGGCGGAACTCTTTAATATGCTTCCCCAGTTTTCCCTCCAGCTGCTGGTGGGCCGCATCCACCGCCTTGATGCTCTTGGCATGAATCAGATCGGCCACCGCTTCGGCCTGGTCCAGGTCCAGTTTGCCGTTCAGAAAAGCCCGCTGGGTAAACTCGCCCGGTTCCGCACCACGAACACCTTGCTCTAAAACGGTTTCCAGCACCGACTGCGTCACCAGAACGCCGCCGTGGCACGAAATCTCAACCGTATCCTCGCCGGTGTACGATTTTGGTGATCGGAATATCGTAGCCAGCACTTCATCCACCACGCGGCCATCGCTTTTGATGATCTTTCCAAAATGAACGGTGTGCGAATCTGCCGTTGAGAGTTCTTTTCCTTTAAAGCAGCCCTGAACTTTTTTTATAGCCTCTTTCCCGGAAACCCGGATCACGGCAATTCCTCCCTCCCCGACGGGAGTGGCAATGGCGGCGATGGGCGGAAGTTGTTGTATGGATAACACAGCAGCGTAAATTAATTGATATGAAGACTACAGAACCGTAGTAACGGACGGTTTTATTGCACTCAATAATGTAATTAAATATTCTGCGAATACATCAGCAACAGAACGTACAATCTGGTTAAAACAAAATCATGGAGATTAAAACAAGGTTACTTTTAGGTACCCTCATCATTGGAACTGCATTGTCGATCATAACCGGTTTCCTATCTTTTTATTAAATCTTTTTTTTAAAAATTCAGATCAACCAAAAGAGCCAGGTCAATATTTTCTGAATTTGTTTATTTATTTATTTTCTTCATCATTCAATCATACATTTTTTGGACACTACAATCCAGATACCATAAGGAAGTGTTTTATTTTGATGAAAGGTGGTTTCATATGACAAAAACGCAACTTACAGGGTTTGTTTTAGGCATCATCGGGTTTTGTATTCCGTTTCTGTTCACCTTCCCGGGGCTCTCGCTTGCCGGCCACATCGCCATGAGTATTTTCCTTCTGGCTGCTGTTTTCTGGATGTTTGAAACCATCCCCATCTACTCCACCTCCATACTTGTCATTTTCTCGCAGGTGCTGCTCCTTAGCACGGAGGGAATCATCGATTACTCCGGCGTTGCAGGCTACGATCCCGCATCCTACACACAGTTCATCGGCACGCTCGCCAATCCCATCATCATTCTCTTTCTTGGCGGGTTTGTACTGGCTGATGCATCCGTTAAATACGATTTTGACAAAAACCTCACGCGGATTCTTTTAACACCCTTTGGTAACCGAACATCAACCATCATGCTTGGGTTGATGGCTGTCACGGCCGCGCTATCCGCTTTTATGAGCAATACGGCCACAACCGCAATGATGATTACCGTCATCATTCCCATCATTGCTAAAATGGATGCTGGTGATCCCGCGAAAATTGGCATCGCTCTATCTGTTCCGTTTGCCGCAAACATCGGCGGAATCGCCACGCCAATCGGTACACCACCCAATGCGGTCGTCATCGCGGCCCTGAACCAACAGGGACTCACGGTAGCGTTTGGCAGCTGGATGGTTTACGCCCTCCCGCTCGCCATTGTCATGCTTATCGTGGCCTGGCAGGTTCTGCTAAGGCTGCATCCGCCGGCAACCGATCGTGTTATGCTCGATCTCGACACGAAGCTACAAACATCGACACACGCCATTCTGCTCTATGTCACATTTGGCATCACCGTGCTGATGTGGGTTACCGAAGGAATTCACGGCATCAAGAGCAGTATCGTTGCGCTGCTGCCGGTTGTAGTGCTGACGCTCTCCTCAGCGTTCAGCAAAAAAGACATCCGAAACCTCCCCTGGGAGGTCCTTTGGCTGATTGCCGGGGGAATTGCGCTCGGTATCTCCATGAAGGATACCGGGCTTGCAAGCTGGCTGGTTGACGGCATCGCGTGGGGCAGTCTCTCATCGCTGATGGTGCTTGTCGTTTTTGGAGCTGTGACGCTCGTTATGTCCAACTTCCTGTCAAACACGGTCACGGCCTCGCTGCTCATACCGCTTGCGCTCACACTGGTGACGTCTGGCGCACTTGGGGGTACATTTGGTATGTTGCTGGTAGGGCTGGTGATTGCACTCTCGGCCAGTTTTGCCATGATTCTACCCATTTCAACACCACCCAACGCCATCGCCGAAAGCACGGGCGTTCTGAAAACAAAGCATATGCTTTTGTCCGGGTCCATTATTGGATTGATTGGTTTGGCTCTTGTTCTGGTTCTTGCCGTTTTTTACTGGCCCAACATCATTTAAACCCAACTCGCTATGAAACAACAGATTTACATTTTTGTCGTGGAGGATGAGCCGGAAGTTCTGGATGCCATTGTCAGGGATCTTGAAGAGTTTGAAGACTCATTCCCCATCGAATTGGCTGACTCGGCGGAGGAAGCGCGGGAGCTCATAGCATCCATCATTGATGAAGGCCATACCATTGGTCTCATTTTGTGCGATCACGTACTTCCCGGCCAGAACGGCGTGGAGCTTCTCGTTGAAATGCAGGGCAATCCGTCAACAGAACGCACGAGAAAAGTCCTGATTACCGGTCAGGCCGGACTGGATGAGACCGTGCGAGCCGTCAATGAAGCAGATTTAAGCCACTACATTGCAAAACCCTGGGAGAAGGCTGAGCTCGTCGGCTCCACTCGCAAGCTGTTGACCGACTTTGTACTTGAACAGACGGACAATCCGCTGGAGTATATGAGCGTGCTTGACAGCGAACGTATCGCCGACTACATTCGAAAAGGAAGAGGCATCACGGACAACTAATCCATGAAATTTAAATTTGGTACACAGTGGCTTGAGGATCGCACACAGGTCTCAAAGCTTATCCAGCGCCTGCTTGACGAAAACGGCAGCTCCGGACAGTTTCTCGTTAACCTGGAACAAGGCGAGGAAATATTCCGCGAGGGAGACGAACTGGAAAACATCTATATCCTGCTTGAGGGTAAAGCAGAACTCTATAAGAAAAAAGCTCCATCCGATACCAATTTCCCCGTTCTGAATCTTGAACCCGGATCAATCATTGGAATCACGGCCTATACCACCGGCCGGCCATCCCTCACCACCGCCATGACAGTGACGGCGTGCACGATTCTTCAGATTCCTGAATCTGAGTTAAATGAGTTGATAGCCGGCTCAGCACGCCTGCAGGATTATTTTGATGAGTTGCTGCTTGCGAACCTGCTGGATCGTTTTCGCAGCACGATCAACCTGCAGATGGAGCTCGATTCTGTCAATCAGCGGCTTCAAAAAGAGAGAAACGAATTGAAGAAAGCCTACAACGATCTTCAAAAAGCCCAGGAGCACCTTATTTACCAGGAAAAAATGGCCACGCTGGGTCAGCTGGTGGCAGGGTTCGCTCATGAAGTCAACAACCCGGCCGCATCACTCCTGCGTTCAAGGGAAACACTTGAGCAAAAAATCTCGGTGCTGATCAGGGATTTGGAAAAAGGCCGGACAGGCCGTTCACCCGCACAAATGTTTTACGAATCTGGGAAGCGGTCAGGATATCCCGATACAAAATCGATCCGCGAACAATCAGCAGAGCTCGCTAAAACGTTTCCGGATGCACGAAAGCACCAGCTGAGGATTATGGCTCAAATTCCCGAAAAGCTGATTTCATTACTCACAGATAAGAAAGTTACAAGACCAGAGGACCTCAGCTACTACCTCAATTATTTTGAAATGGGAAAAATGATACAGAACATTGAATCAGCCGGAAATCGGATCTCCGGTATGGTTCAGAGCCTGAAGAGCTACAGCCGGAGCGATTCTGACCAGGAATGGGAAATGATTGATATCCGCGAGGGAATCCACGATACGCTGCAGCTCACCAGCAACCGCATCAAATATTATGATATCATCATTGACCTCAAAGAGATCCCGCTTATTCGTGCAAATGCGGCTGCACTGAACCAGGTGTGGACCAACATCATCCTGAATGCGGCTGATGCGATGGGCAAAAATGGTTCGCTCTCTATTCACTGCTTTCAGGAAGGCGATTGGGTTAGGGTAACGATTGAAGATACCGGCCCCGGAATCAAGCAAGAGCATCTCACTAAAATTTTTGAATCCAACTTTTCAACAAAGAAAACGGATGTAAAATTTGGGCTGGGGATCGGCCTCTCTATTTCGCGGGATATCGTAAATCAGCATGGGGGCACCATCCGTGCTGAAAATGTTGAAGGTGGCGGCGCACTATTTATGGTAAAGCTGCCTGTTTAAATAATCTCTCTCGAGTAATACGCATCAAACGTCTGTTTTAATGTTGTGCTAATTATTTTTATTGACCAGTAATCTCTTCAATCTCATCTAAATCCCTGTCTAACTGATCGATTACATCAATAATCGTCTCAACTGCATTCATGTAAAACTCCGGATTGATATTTTCGAACACATCGGTTGGGGCGTGATAGTGAGGATGATCTTCAACTCCAAAGTAGATAAACGGTATATCTTTCTTGTGAAACGGTCCGTGATCGGAGGCAAGCGTCCAGTTTTAATCCCATTCGTCTGAGTCGTAACCAAACAGCACGTTCACAGGTGCATCAGCCGTATACTCTTCGATGTAAGGATTCAAGTAGGGATAGTGATAGGTTCCCACCGCATAGAGCTCATTTTCAAAATTTGTGGAGGATGATTATCTCATTTTCTGATTTCTAAAAAGATAATGAATACAGGCTATTTTCCAGCCAATAATTCTGAAAACAATTCCGCATATTCTCCGTACCATAGTGCATTGACCAAAAAAAATTAAAGTTATGGATAGAAAGACACAACGCCATCAACAACAATCGGGCCAGGATCTCCTCGATTCCTACATTGAAAAAATGGTCGACAAACGGCCTTCGTACTCACCTGAAGAAAATAACTCCGGCAACAATATCGGGCGCATCATCATAGCTATCGTTATTGTATTTATTGGATTTTCTCTTATTACAGGCACCGGTTTCTTTTCCTCATCCGGCCCATCCGAATTTGTGGAATCTGTTACGAATGTTACATCTGGCCCGAACCAGGATCTTCTTGACCGAATGAATGCGCGAATGATCGAGATGGGATATGTCGATCTTACTGATGATGATCTTCGCTCACTTCGCGAAGATGGCGTAACCGCAACCTATGTATCGAATATACGGTCGCTTGGGTATGAGGACCTTACGCTTGAAGATTCAAGACGTCTTGCCAGGGCAGATGTATCATCTGCATTTACCGCCATGATGATTGAACTTGGATACGATCTTACCGTCGACGACCTGGTGCAGCTTCGCGATACCGGCGTTACCGCCTTTTACACCAGCAATGTTCACGATCTCGGTTATAGAGACGTGACGCCCGACCAGCTGATACGAATGCAGAGAATTGGGGTTAGCACGTCGCTAATAGAGGAGCTTCAGGCTCAGCAAGTAGAGGATGTTCCACTTGAAGATATTATTCGATACAGGATTAGTAATCAGTAGTCAGTGGGTCAGTGGGTCAGTGGGTGAAGGTAACAATTGAAGATACCGGCCCCGGAATCAAGCAAGAGCATCTCACTAAAATTTTTGAACCCAACATCCCAGCAAAGAAAACGGATGTAAAATTTGGGCTGGGGATTGGCCTCTCTATTTCTATAGATATCATTGACGAGCATGGCGGTTCAATTGCGGTAAAAAATGTTGATAACCAAGGGGCACTCTTCACCGTAACGTTGCCCTTGCGGCAGTAACCCGCCTTTTTTTGTCAATTTAACTAAACCTATTGAACAGCCGATAACAGCCATTGCCCACTCCACATACTCACATTACGCTGGAGGTTCTATGCAATCCATTACGGACTATCTGCGGATAGATTTCATACAGACGACGCCCGACTATTTTGCATTTGCAGCTATAATTGTGACTGTCGTAGGGGTGATCTCTCTCGTGTTGCCGAAGGTCCAGATAAACCACCGGTCTGGCTACTATTTCCAGACCGCCCTGGTGCTGTTTCTGGTTGCTATCTTACTGGGCTGGAATGGGATCCTTGACCATCTAATAGAGATCTGGACCCGCCACGTGTAGCCGATTCCCTGTCGATTGATAACCGCTCCCGGCCCCATAGATTTTTTGGTTCTACCGGAAACATTGTGAATAAACAAGCAACGTCATTGGAACATTGTCCTCCCTTTCAACCTGAAATAATAAAAGGCAGGTCCACTCGTAACTTCGGATTCCCTACATCCTTCATCGTTCTCGAGCTCAAACGTCTCCTAAACGTTGTAATGGATTTGAAACCGTTTGCAATTTCCGAATTTACCAGCCTTGGAATTGGGAGCGAGGCGGTCAGGTTCTGCGGAGCGTATGGGATTGCTTGTAAATAGCATATCGCTTCGCGTTCAAAAAATGAGCGGATCGATCGTTGATTGCACGCAATGAGAGATATGGACCATTGCTAATCTTCCCTAAAAAGGGAAGTGCCGAAGCGGAGCGAAGGCGATGGGTATTCCAACCCATAGCGAAGCATACCCTCCGAGCGAGCAATTCGACAGCCTGGCGATTTTTGGATACTTTTTGACGTAAAAAAAGTATCAGGAGAGAAAATAGTTGAGATACGCTAACTACATCGTACCCACAACGTTTCCTGTAGTTCCGATTCTTTGCCGACACCTCCTACCCGGCTTAAAATTTGTACCGTATCACGAAAAGCTCGCTTCCGTCATCTGTTTCCAAGAATCAAGAACTACCACGTTCCGATGTGGCATCACCTGCCATTAACAAGAATAGGAAATATCACTCCGTTGGCGCAACGTGTTCAAAAAATGAGCGCTTCGAGTGCGGGATGACGCACTTTTTGGACAGCCGCGGGGTAGAGCCCCTCATGTTTTAAAAGCTGGTCTTTGCGCAGAGATTGAAATGCCTGCATCTTTTCTCCTATTTTTGCTTGCATCTTGAACTTTGATTAGTATTTGCTCCCACCGAATTCCTTATCATGAAAAAATTTATACACGTACTGCTCTATTTTCTATTTCTGTTTCTCTGTGGATATGCAGGCGGATATTTTTTAGGATCAGCGGCAGAAGACACAATCATTCAACAAGAAAATGGAGACGATAGTACGATCCCCTTCTTATTTGGGGGAATGGTAACGATTATTAGCTTGCTGATTTCAACCGGATTTTATTTTCTTCTGCGGTCCAAGAAGCGAGCAATGGATGAGAAAGGGGCGGTAACGGAAGATGAACGATTACTTGAACCGTTCTACAGAGCCAATCTGAAGGAGCGTTTGGGAGTTATTGTGTCTGTAGCGCTACTGGGTTCACTTCCACTTATTGTCATCTCTACACTTTTTAAAGATATTTCGCCCCCATGGAATACGTTAATTATTGGCGGAGCCGGCGTCTTGCTTCTGGTATTGGTGGGATTGTATGCTGTCATTCTGTTTAAGAAGAGCCGGGATTTTTACGACCGCCACGAGTTGATACTCATTCCTGCTGGGTTCTTCCTGTTATTACTCACCTCGACTTATTACTTGTTTACCCTCGGCAGATTTGAACAGCCGGAACAAATAACGCTATGGAGCATTATTGTAAGTTTCTACTCCATTGCCGCCATCACAACGGGTGTGAAGCTCTTGTTATCGGCGAATCGCACGATTTTTGATCATAAGGCAAGAGCTGAGAATGAGCTCTCGTTTGCAAGCGAAGTGCAGCAGCAGTTCCTGCAAGACCAGGCTGTAGAGTCAGACTCAATCCAAGGCTTTGGCAGTTCTGTAACAGCCCGCCAGGTTGGCGGAGATTACTTCTATCTTCAGAAACAGGATGATGGTTCGGTTGTAGCGGCCGTTGGGGACGTATCCGGCCACAGTTTCGGGGCCGGACTAATTATGAGTATGCTGGTAACCAAAACTGAGGATTATCTTGCATTTCATGCGTCACCGGCCGGGCTACTGGATTTTTTGAATCAAAAATTACTGGACCGTAAAAACCGTAAGCTGTTTGCAACAATGGGTGTTGCCTGGTTCAAAGACGATACGATTCGAATCTGGAATGCCGGTCACATGCCGGTTCTCCACTACTCACGGTCGAAAAATACCCTCGAAAAACGTACAATCCCCGGATTTGCACTGGGAATGACATCCTCTGCAACATACAAGCCGATTGAAACGAAATTGCAGAAGGGGGATATCTTTATTCTCTATTCAGACGGCCTTGTTGAAACCCGCGATGAAAAAGGGAATATCCGCGACACAGAGGAGTTCTACTCCATCGTTGAACAGTCAATCCGCAACAGCCCAGGCGATTGTGAAGCCATCGCTCAAGAAATTAAAGACCAGGTGTTTTCAAATGATCACAGCACCTATCCCGAGGATGACAGCACGATAATCGTCCTGATGCACAGTCCATAACACAAATAGGTAAGATCGATTGGGCCTGATTTTCACCCGTTTAGCCGATCTACTCTGCTGACGCTTTTTCTTTCACATCATCAAGCCTTTCATCCAGCCCCTCAATGACGTTAATGATGGCTGCAACGGCTCCCTGGAAAAAGTCCTGGTTTATCGTGCTGAAGTCGTCAGTTGGCGCATGATAGTGCGGATGATCTTCAACCCCGAAGTAGATGAAAGGAACTCCTTGTTGATGAAACGGCCCGTGGTCGGACGCCATCGTCCAGTCCTGCTCCCATTCGTCTGAGTCGTATCCAAACAGCACCTCCACCCGAGCCGATGCCGTCAGCTCTTGAATTACAGGCTTCAAAAACGGGTAGTGATACGTCCCAACCGCGTAGAGCTCATTTTTATCATTGGTGCTAATCATATCCATGTTTACATTCATCACAATTTTGCTAAGCGGTACCACAGGTTCTCCAACAAAGTGATGCGCACCCGCGAGTCCCTGTTCCTCGGCGTCAAAGGCGATGAAGATGATGCTGTTTTCGGGTCTGTTTTCTGTGAAATATCCGGCAGCTGCCATCAAGCCGGCGGTTCCCGAGGCGTTATCGTCGGCACCGTTGTAAATCTCACCATCCTGCACTCCCAGGTGGTCGTAATGGGCCGTCACGACAAGGTACCGATCGGGATTTTCGGTCCCCTCCACATATCCAATCAGGTTCACGGCTTCCGTTTGTTCATCCTGGTCGCTTTCAACAGAATGGTCAAATGGATGCCTGTAGCTGTCTCCAAACATCTGAAGCCCCTCCTGTTTGAACCTGTTTTCAATATAAATCTGTGCAAGACGGTTCCCCTCCGTCCCGGTGCGCCGTCCACGCAGCTCATCGGATGCCAGGTACTGAATGTCAAGGAGAGACTGCTCATAGATATCAAGCGGGTCTTTAGCGGGCCTCTGGTCTGATGTCTGTTCACCGCACGTAGACAAACTTGTCAACAGTAGTGCCGCAATCAGAAGATGTTGTAATCTATTCATAACCGGTGTATCTGGATCTGGTTAGTGTCAGGATCGCACCAATATACAGAATGTTGGATGGAATCGGCGGGCTTCTTTTCCCTGGATGGCTGCCGTCACGTGTCCGTTATGGAACTGGCCGCGGCATCTATTTTAGATTTTCACACTTCCATAGATTATTGATACATTCATCTGGCTACCGTAAACCTGTAGAATGACCCGTTTCAATGATCCACGCTCAGGCGATCACGAAAACCTATGACAAACGCGTTCTTAACGACGTTACGCTCGAGGTACCGGCCGGAAAAACCGTATCGCTGATCGGGCCAAGCGGCTGCGGCAAATCCACTCTCCTGCGGATACTCATGGGGTTGATCCAGCCGGATTCAGGCACCATCCGAATTGACGGAGAAGAGCTTACAAAAAACAATGTGCTTGCCCTCCGCCGCAACATGGGATATGTTATTCAAAGCGGCGGACTATTTCCCCACCTTTCAGCACGCGAAAACCTGACCCTTGTGACCCACTACCTGGGCTGGACAAAAAAGGACGAGGACCAACGAATCGAAGAGTTGTGCGAGCTAACCAACATTCCATACGCCAGCTTGGAGCGCAAGCCGGATAGCTTTTCCGGCGGCCAGGCCCAGCGGATCAGCCTGATGCGGGCACTGATGCTCGACCCTAACATCATCCTTCTGGATGAGCCGCTCGGATCGATCGACCCGCTGGTACGATATGAGCTGCAGCGGGACCTGAAAGAGATCTTTTCAACGCTCGGCAAAACCGTCCTTTTGATCACGCACGACCTCGGGGAAGCGGCGTACCTCGGGAATGACATCGCCCTGATGCGGGACGGAGAAATCATCCAGCAGGGGCCCATAGTAGATATCGTCAACCACCCGGCCGATAGCTTTGTAGAACAGTTCGTAAATGCGCAGCGAAGCCCGCTGGAGGAGATCTGAGATGACCACACATCGAATGTTCAGCACGCTGCTTTTGGCGTCTATTCTGATCCACGGTGTATGCTCAGCTGCATTCGCCCGGCAGCAGCAGGAGCCTGTAAACGTGGGAACCAAAGCATTCACAGAGTCGGTCATTCTTGGGGAGCTGATCCGGCAGTCGATCGAAGCAGATGGCCGGAGTGTAAAGCTGTTTAAACAGCTTGGCGGCACCCGCATTTTATGGAATGCACTCTTGGATGGCGAGATTGATGTCTATCCCGATTATACAGGGACCATTACGGAAGAGATCCTTGCCGACCGAGATATCGAATCCATTGATGAGCTCCGGCAGGTTCTCTCAGAGTTTGGTGTTGAGATGTCCCGGCCGCTCGGTTTCAACAATACCTACGCTATCGGCATGAAAAAAGGGCTGGCTGATGAGCTCGATATTGAGTCGATCTCCGACCTGCGTGATCATCCCGATCTCCGGTATGGGTTCAGCAATGAATTCATGGACCGATCGGACGGCTGGCCGGGGCTTCGCCAAGCAGCGGATCTCTCTCCATCTACCGTACGCGGGCTCGATCACGACCTGGCGTACCGCGGCCTCGAAGGGGGCAATATCCAGGTGATTGACCTCTACTCTACCGATCCCGAAATTGAGTACTATAACCTGGAAGTGCTGGAGGACGATATCCAGTTCTTTCCCAATTACCAGGCCGTCATCCTCTACCGAAGCGACCTCGACAAACGGGCCGTGGAATCTTTCCTCCGGCTTGAAGGAGCCATAACCCGCAGCGATATGATCCGGATGAATGCCGCGGTAAAAATTGACCGGCAGAATGATGCCGTGACCGCATCAAAATTCCTGGAAAACAAGTTTCAAATTGAGAATGATACGGCTACCGAATCCATTTGGCACCGCCTCGCCCGGCACACGGCCGACCACCTCTACCTGGTTGTTATTTCCCTTTCCCTGGCGATTCTTTTTTCTATTCCGCTGGGTATTCTGGCCGTCAAAATTAAGCCGCTGGAAACCGCTCTTCTCGGGGCGGTAGGCATTCTGCAGACGATTCCGTCCCTGGCGCTGCTCGTCTTTATGATTCCGCTTTTCGGTATCGGTGCCTTCCCCGCCATCGCCGCTCTATTTTTGTACAGCCTGCTGCCTGTTGTCAGAAATACCCATTCAGGAATTAAATCGATTGCCGGACCGCTGATGGAGTCGGCCCGCGCGCTGGGCCTGCCGGAGGGGATTATACTTCGTAAAATCGAGCTTCCGCTTGCCATTCCCTCCATCCTGGCCGGTATCAAAACGTCGGCGGTGATCAACGTTGGTACCGCAACTCTTGGAGCTCTGATCGGGGCCGGCGGCTATGGTCAGCCCATTTTGACCGGCATCCGGCTGGATAGCGTGCCGCTGATTTTAGAAGGCGCCGTACCCGCAGCCCTCCTCGCCCTCGTAGTCCAGGGATTTTTTGACCTGGTGGAAAAGTGGATCAGCCGGTAGGTTGAAAACCCACAGCAGACCGTAGCCACGAGTTATCTACTTCGAAAACTTAACGTTTAGCTTGTTATAAAAAGGTATCCTGGAGTCTACCCTTTCGAGAGGATCAATGGAAAATCTCTTCTTGAGAGGCTGTGAAAAAATAGTATAACAAGCATTACAAACACTCGCTATGTGGACCACGAAGGCACGACGACACAAAGATTTCACGAAGGTTATTTCATTGATAGTATTTCACTTCGTGCACCTTCGTGACTTTGCTTCCTCGTGGCAAAAACAAATGGCTGATATACTTGACTACGTATTTCCTCACAGCCTCTCAAGGGAGGGGTGTTGTTATTCATAAAGTTTCTGAACCAAGTTCAGGACATCTCTAAACTCAGAAATTCATCCTCTCTCCCTGAGGCTGTCAAAAAAGTCTACTCTGCGTTTGTTCAAGCTTACTATTTAACGTGCATTGCTAATAATTGGCGAATCCTCCAAGAGCTCCAAACTCCCGTCGGGTTTTGCTTACATAATTTCCAATGACTCTTAAATTTAGACAAAACACTACTCTTTTTCTTTCAGAAGATCCCGGATTTCTGTCAGTAGTTTTTCCTGGGGAGGAATGGCCGCAACCGGTACCGGTTTTTCCTCTTCTTTCCCTTTTGTTTTTTCATAGATTCTGATCACCAAGAAAATCGAAAATGCGATGATAAAAAAGTTGATGACGGTTTGGATGAACATCCCATAATTTAGTGTAACGGCTGCTGTTTCACCGGCTGCCTCCTGGAGAATGACTTTTAGTTCCGAAAAATCGACTCCCCCGATTAATATTCCAATGGGAGGCATGATGATATCGTTTACGAAAGAGGTGACGATCCTGCCGAATGCGGCACCAATCACCACCGCAACGGCCAGATCAACCACATTCCCTTTCATCGCAAACTTTTTAAAATCTTCTTTGATGCTCATAACTAATTCCCCGGTAATGATTCGTTTAAAAAAAGTGCTGGTTGAATATATACCAAAAAATTGTATTCTACCCCGGCAATTAACTGAAGCCAAATAACCCATCGGGTTGATTTTGTGACAGTGTCAGATACCGTCTGTCTCTTTTCTCATGAGCACGGCCGACTCCGGGCACAGATCCCTGAACTGGGCCGACTGCTTGATCTCTTCCGGTGCAGAGGAGCGCTCTGCTCTTTCATAATCCAGTAACTCGAAAAATTCAGCGGCAGAGTCTGTAAGCAGCCAGAGCGTGCGAATTCCAATCTCAGCAGCCTGCGCCTCTGCACGGTGTACGAGCCTGGTGCCCAATCCATACCCCCGATATGACGGTCTAACAGCAAGTGATCGAAGGAGCCCGGCATCATCAAACACCTCGATCCCCACCACACCGGCAAGTTCCCCCTGCGCCCATTCTTCCAAAAACAGGACGGACGCATCACCGGTAAGATCCTCAACCGGGAGTTTGCAGTACTTTAACAGAGAACCAATTTCGGAGTTGTATCTGGTATGTTTCATGATAGTATGGGGTGGATACAGCAAGGAATAATATAAATGTAGTTGCCGATTTGTACAGATGCCATGTAAACTATGTGATTTACACCCCTACTGACCAATCGACCGGAGTCTGTCCGGCTTTACGAGGTCCACTCGCTACATATTTGCATTCATTTTCCATAGCGTCAGTCTTTGCTCTTTGAAATGCCGGACTTGAAAGACTGCCGGACAACTATTGCAAGACCAGTCAGACATGCACAAACTTCTCATTCCTCAGCTTCTCTTCCCCATCAAACCGGTACGCGACCAACTTTCCCCCCTTGGCTACGCTGTAGTCCAGGCAGCAGATGTTCTCCCGGTACAGGCTGGGATTCCCTCTAAGCCAGTAGTGACCAAAGAACACTGGGCGTTCTTCTCTACCATACAGTGAATCATGATGAAATTCATGATTTTGAACAGGTATAACCGGCAGGCCATCAATGTTTCCGACTGCTATAGAGTCATACGTATGATCATTCGGATTCTCCCACCATTTCATCCGGATCGCCTTACGTTCGTGGCCCTCTTTATCGTTAAACGCATAACCTTTTGGTAGTTTCAGCTCTTTCCCTTTCAGAACTGTATTTACAGAATCATACAGTGCTCTTCCCTTTTGGGCTGATTGATGTATGAGCTCTTCATCCAGAATCCCATCGATTGCCTGACTCTCTAAATGCCTGACTTTTTTGTGATCCCAGGTGGCATGCACTACCCTGAAATCATCAGATTCAAAAAAGAGCGGTAGTGTTTTAAACCAGCGGATCGCTTCTTTATACTCCTTTTCTTTTCCGCGAAATTGTTGAACCGTTCCCTTATGCTGACGAATATTCTTTTCCGAATGTTTTCTCAGGTACCCTCCTTCCTTTTTCTGCTGGTTGAAGCAGATCGCATTGTATTCGTGGTTCCCCATCACTGCTTTGGCACTGCTGCTGGCTGCCATGTGCCGGACAATATGTAAGGTTTCAACGATTTTAGGTCCGCGGTCAATAAAATCCCCGACAAAAAATGCTAATCGGCCGGGATGTTTCCAGGCAGCTCCCTTCCGGGAATAGCCCATTTTCTTCAATAAGTGCTTCAGCTCGTCCGCATATCCATGAATATCCCCGATAAAATCGATTCCGTTTATTGTCATTGAATCACGTATTTCGTTATACGATCTACTGTCCTGCTCATAATCAAAGCCCAATGATCTCGTCTCCATCTGGAACATGCAAATAGCATACGAAAGGAGTTGTATTCCTAAAAATTGTATGAATGTATATTTGCACTGAAAACAAAAAAAGCCTTGCAAGTCAATAACTTACAAGGCTACAAGTGCCCTGGACTAGAGTCGAACTAGCACTCCCTGAACGGGAACTGACCCCTCAAGCCAGCGCGTCTACCAATTCCGCCACCAGGGCATTTTCATATCAAGACTCCAAAGATAGAACTTTTTTTATGTAAATAGAAAGAACAGACTGAAATATTTGCGTTAAAAAAACCGGGAATCCTCCCGACCCCGGCTATTTTTAATACCTATGGTTGCAAATCTGGCTATTCACGAACCGGTTCTATCCGTACACTCACTTTTGTCTCGTCCCAGTGGAGGATCAGGTCGCCGCTCTCCTCCGTCACGTTTTCAAAGTAGATCATCAGGCGCTCCATGAAGTGAGATTCTTCAGCATCCACCTCAACCCGGAGTACGTCTTCGTTTTCATCGTATTGCGTCCCCCAGGAGAGCTTATCATTGATGATAATCGTCCAGGACTCTTCTCCCGGTATTGTATAGAGGGAGTACGTTCCCGCCTCCACTTGTTCTCCTTCTATCAATACATCATCGGTGAATGTTATGGCGGTAGACTCGTTCGCGCCTGTTCTCCACACGCGGTTAAATGGAACAAGACCACCAAAAATTTCGCGGCCTCGAACACTGGGGCGTCCATAAGTCAGGGAAACGTTGGTCAGCCCGATCGTCTGGCTGACGGACGCGTTGGGACTTGCCAATACCCGGTCCGTGGTGCGCTCTTGTGCTGAGGAATCAACAGCGAAAAAAAGTGCAAATAGCAATACGGCGGTGTAAAATAGTGGTTGTTTCATATATTCTTTGTGATGTTGAGATTTTGTTTAGCACTGGAGCTACTTTGCAGAATCTTTCAGCAGGTGCGGAAAGTCCTTTTTAAATTTGGCTATTTTTGGTGCAATAACAACAGAGCAGTAGCCTGCATTTTTGTTATTGTTAAAGTAGTTTTGGTGATAGTTTTCAGCAACGCTGTAATTTTTTAACGGTGTAATTTCCGTTACAATCGGGTCCTCCCACAAGTCGGAAGCATCCGTTTTTTTCAGCGACTCCTCGGCTGTTTGCTTCTGTTCATCATTATGGTAGAAAATGGCTGACCGGTATTGAGGGCCCACATCATTTCCCTGGCGATTCAGCGTCGTTGGATTATGTGTGTGCCAGAAGACTTCGAGCAGCTCCTCGTAGGTAATGACATCCGGGTCAAACGTGACACGCGCCACTTCGGCGTGACCGGTATTGCCTCTGACCACCTGATTGTAGGTTGGATTTTCAACGTGGCCTCCCGCATATCCCGATTCAACTGCGGTGACTCCCTCCACCCGCTGGTAGATTGCTTCCACACACCAAAAACATCCGGCTCCGAATGTAGCTACTTCCGTGTCATCACCCGTTTCATCGCCGTAGTTTACTACTGTCATAGGTATACCGATAAATATTAATATTGAGATCCATTTCATAGCATTAACTTTTTGTACATGTTACGGTTCGTTTAACGACAATATTATTCAAATCGTGCCATTTCAGAACACTTACTGCCTGCACGCATTAACAGTGCTCTCAGCCATTGAAACGACCGCTCAGCTTCAGGAATCCATAGCCGGCGGTCTTGGTTCTACATCTCCAAACGAAGAATTATCCGTTAATTTTCAAAACCACCCGGAATCTTGCTTCGTTATTGATCATCCGGTCATACGCCTCATTCACTTTATCGAGCGGATAGGTTTCAATCATCGGCTTGGTGCCGGTCATGGAGCTGAAGTTCAGTGTATCTTCGGAGTCTTTTGCCGTGCCGCTTGGCCAGCCGCTCACCTGTTTTCGGCCCATGATGAGCGTAAACGGGGAAACCTCGAATGTTTCGCCCGTGGCGGCCAGCACCAGCAGGTTTCCTTCAAGTCCCAGTCCCCCGGCAATCTCCCCAATAATATCGGTGTTGGGTGCGGTGGCTACTATTACGCGCGCCCCGCCCAGTTTCTGCAGTTCCTCCACGGCATTCTGTTTTTTGGCGTTGATGAAGTGGTGGGCTCCAAGATCTTTTGCCAGCTGCTCTTTGTCATCGCTGGTGGAGATTGCCACCGTTTCAAACCCCATCTTGGCCGCATACTGCAGAGCAAGATGCCCCAGGCCGCCAATGCCCTGAACCGCAACAAGGTCACCGGCCTGCGCACCGGTATGTTTCAGGGAGTTGAAGGTGGTAATTCCTGCACAAAGCAGAGGTGCCGCCTCCTCCGAACTCAGGTCATCCGGTACCGCAGCAACGGCTTCCTGTGGTGCGGTCATATATTCCGCGTAGCCGCCGTCATAGCTGATGCCGGCCACCTGCCCGTTTTCGCAATTGATGAAATCCCCTTTTCTGCAGGGATCGCACGTAAAACAGTGTCCGCCATGCCAGCCGACCCCGACGCGCTGGCCGCTTTTCCATTTGGTTACATTTGATCCCACACGTTCAACTTTCCCAACAACTTCATGGCCCGGGACTCTCGGATACTCAATTCCGGGAAAGAGGCCATCCTTTACCATCGCATCGCTGTGGCAAATACCACACGCTTCAACCTTTATTAAAACCTCATTCTCTTGCGGTTCAGGTGTCGGGATGTCGACAATTTCAAAATCTGATCCGGGCTCTTTGATTTGGGCTGCTTTCATTTTTTTCACCGTGTTTGATTTAATGTTTAACTTCTTCCGTTCTAAACGGTTGTCTGCTCACATACATTCCACTCGTGCTATGCCAAAGCAGGTCTGCCGGATGATGGAAAAATCCTGAACCGCTGACTTTGCGTCATCGGATCAGTTGTTGGGGCTAAATAGTATCTCATCAAATCATGAAATGGATACTATAAAAATTTAAATATTCATCCGGTGAGGATCCTCTCCGCTAAAACCATTTATGATGGATAGATTACTGAACAATTTCATTGTCACCAAAAAGCAGTCGGGCAGACAGCAGGCCGGCCGCCACCGTTGTGGCAAGTGCGATCAAAAAGATGGTCGGCATGGGTACTCCGCTGTCTAACCACCACCCCATCAAAAACGGACTTGCGGCCGTACTGACGACCATGATCGATGAGAAAAGACTCCGAACCGTGCCGATCATTCCTGTACCAAACATCTCGGCCCAAAGCGCCGATTTTGTTGTTCCCGCCATTCCCATGGTTGCCCCGAGAAGGGCCATATAAACAAACGCAGACCATGTTCCGTTGAACAGTCCCCCGATCAACAATCCAATTACCATTGGAATCAGGATGAAGGGAAACATTCTGTGGGCCGTAAACCGGTCAACCAGCGGGCCCGACACCAATCCCATGGCAATACGTGTGGCAGCAAACCCAACGAATGATGATGCGATGATAGCCGCCGTCCATCCCAGCTGGTCCGCGAACGACACCTGGTAGAGGAAAAGTCCCGTGGCCCAAAACGGGGGCATCAGGGTGGCGGGAAGTATAAAGAGCAGTTTTGGGTGTTCGATGATAATTTTGTAGCTCTCAAGGGTGCCGGCTTCACGCTTTCTTTTCTCCTCTTTCTCAGTTACGGTTTCACTTTTTCCAACCAGGAACCAGAGGAGCGGCATCATCACAATGAGAATAAACAGAGAAATGATCACCCAGGTCACCCTCCAGTGGAAAGCTGCCAGGAGACCCGCGATGATCAACGGAAGCACGGCTTCACCGAGCGGAAATCCAAGACTGGAGATGCTCAGAGCTTTACCCCGCTGATGATCGTAGAAACGTGCCATCGTTGTTTGAGCCGTGTGGCCGCTGAGGCCCTGCCCGGTGAGCCGAACCATCACCAGGGCAAGAAAGAGGACGCTTACATGCCATGATATGGTCATTAAAACTGCCGATGCCAGCAAGCCGCCAGCAACGAGCAAACTGTAGGTTCGCAACGGAATCCTGTCGATCCACTGGCCCAGATAGGGAAGCGAAAATGCGCTGACCAGCGTTGCTGCAGAGTAGAGCGTACCAAAAGACGCATTTGTAAGATCAAATGAGGTAATAAAATAGGGGACAAACAGGGCGATCAGAAACGTCTGTCCAAAACTGGAAAAAAACGTCAGAGATACTGCAAATGAGAGTAGCTTTCGCTCTTTGAGAGCAAATGCAAGATAGGTCATTAGAATGGATTAGTTAAACATTTAGAGACTCCTGTCATTAATAAAGTGTCGTCTATCTCTGTAGTCATCGGATGAGTTGTTTCTGAAAAATCAAGTCATTATGAATTAAAATGTCATTCATCGTTGACTCATCCGATGACTTGTATACGACAACGTATTGTTGACATAACACTCGTCATGTTGCGATGTTTACAATTTCTGAGTCCATGCGGCCATACGACTCAAACGACCCGCAGTTGATCCTCCACATCGCAGGCGGCCGAAGTTCAATTCACAAAAAAAACCAGCCCGGTAGTGTGGGCTGGTTCTGAATGTTTTAAAAAAATGTCACCGTTTTAGTAGCGGTAGTGCTCCGGCTTGTAGGGACCCTCTTTTGGAACTCCGATATAGTCGGACTGTTCCTCGGAAAGTTCTTCAAGCTCAACACCAATTTTCTGCAGGTGCAGCCGGGCTACTTTTTCATCCAGGTGTTTTGGCAGAACGTGTACGTCTACCTCAAACTCCTCGTTCCAGAGTGCAATTTGCGCCATGGTTTGATTCGTGAAGCTGTTGCTCATCACGAAACTTGGATGGCCTGTAGCATTCCCGAGATTCATCAGGCGACCCTGTGAAAGAAGGATAACCTCTTTACCATCTTCAAAACGAAACAGGTCGACCTGTGGCTTAATGTTCTCTTCTTCGGTGTTGGCTTTCAGCCATTTAACGTCGATTTCGTTGTCGAAATGACCAATATTCCCAACGATGGCTTTATCTTTCATGGAGCGGAAGTGCTCTTCTGTAAGAATGTCTTTATTACCGGTCGCTGTTACCACGATATCAGCCTCTTGTACGGCACTGCTCATTTTTTGAACTTCGTAGCCGTCCATTGCAGCCTGCAGCGCGCAAATAGGGTCGATTTCGGTTACAATAACACGTGCACCGGCACCTCGCAGTGAAGCAGCAGATCCTTTACCTACATCGCCGTATCCGGCCACAACAGCCACTTTACCAGCCATCATCACATCCGTGGCGCGGCGGATTGCGTCTGCACACGATTCGCGGCACCCATATTTATTATCAAACTTCGATTTGGTCACGGAGTCATTCACATTGATCGCGGGAATCGTCAGTGTCCCATTTTTCATCCGCTCATAGAGGCGAAGTACTCCTGTGGTCGTCTCTTCAGAAATTCCGCGAATGTTCTGCGCCAGTTCAGGATATTTATCCAGCACTAAGTTGGTCAGGTCTCCGCCATCATCCAGGATCATATTCAGCGGTTTGCCATCCTCAAAAAACAGCGTCTGTTCGATGCACCAGTCGTACTCCTCCTCATTCATTCCTTTCCAGGCGTAGACCGGCACGCCGCTCTCTGCAATCGCTGCAGCCGCGTGATCCTGCGTAGAGTAGATATTACATGAAGACCACTGCACTTCCGCTCCCAGCTCAACAAGTGTTTCAATTAACACGGCGGTTTGAACCGTCATGTGGAGACAACCCGCAATTCGGGCACCCTTCAGCGGCTTCGATTCACCAAACTCTTCGCGAGTGGCCATCAGGCCGGGCATTTCAGCTTCTGCCAGGCGAATTTCCTGGCGGCCAAATTTTGCCTGCGTTATATCTTTTACTTTGTACGGTAATTTTTCTACTTCCTTTTCCATTTATAATCTTTTGATCGTTTAGTTTTACAAGTTACCGTCTCTAACAGCAACTTTTGGTATATTGTTCACCCGTACCGTCGTCAGCACGGAGTTTTTTAAATAAAAGTGTTCAAGGCTAGCGATATGTTGAACCATGTGAAAACAGTGTACTTCATAAGCTCCGGCACATGACATCAACCGGATAATGAATCTACAGACGCAGCCGGTAGCGATACGCAAACCATTCATCAACTGTACCGGCCAGCGGTTGATCAGAAAAATTTCTCAATTTTTGATTTAGTGGAGTTGTAATCTCCCTCTCTTCCACGGGACCCCATTTCAATCTCCATGAGCTCTCCGTCGGGATTTACGTACACCTTAAATGGAATTCCACGGCCGCCAAGCTTTTCAAACAACCCGTTTTCATCATAGAGCCACGTAAAATCGTAATCGTTCTCTTCGACAAACGCTTTTGCCTCCTCAGGCCCTTCCGTCAGACCAACGGTTACAGCAAGCACCTCAAATTCGTCCGGGTACTCTTCCCGCAGCTCCTGCATGGAAGGAAATACCTGAAGGCAGGGTCCACACCACGATTCCCAGAAATCGATCAGTACAAGCTTTCCTTCAAATTCACTGAGTTCAACCGTGTTCCCCTCAAGGTCTGTAAATGACGCATTTTGAATCAACTCAGCATGTTCAGTATTCTCCATTTCAGGGACGTCAGCCGCCGTTTCCTGTTCCTGCACCTCTTCATTCTCCTGCGAGCACCCGCCTGCCATAAGAAGAAGACCGAGCAAAAGAATCTGTAATTTATTGATTATACCCATCATTTTATCCTCAACTGGTTGTTCATCAAACCGGAAGTGACATCAAATCATCCCCGGCTTAGCACGTAAAGATAAGGGTTTTTCGTGAAATTCGCACTTCATTCAAACAACGAAAGTACTACCTGTTCAAAACGTTTGTATCACAGAGAGTACCCTCTGCTCTTCTTGCCATCGGTTTACATTCCCGAAGGCTTCTGCAAAGCAGTCGCGGGACGGGTCATGGTTTCTATTTCAGAAGTACCATTTTTCTTGAAAGTACAGCATCCCCCGTTTGCAGGCGGTAGAAATAGATTCCGCTGGATAAAGCAGAAGCATCAAAACGAACCTCGTGAGACCCGGGGCTCATCCGGGAATCAACCAGTACAGCGACATTTCGGCCCATCACATCATATATCTCAAGGCGCACATTCGCCGGTTTGCTCAATTCAAACCCAATGGTGGTTGTTGGATTGAAGGGATTGGGATAATTCTGGTAGAGGCTATGCTTTTTAGGCGATTCCGTTAAATCTTCTTCATTCGACGTCACCATACCCAAATTCGGATTTACCAGTGCCCACCCAATATTGTTGTCTTCATGTATTTCCTGTATAGAATTTGCGTCATCAATGACCACATATATTTTTGAGTCGTCGTTTAACCCCTCGGGCATTACCCAGCCTTCGAGAGTTACAATTTGACTGCTTCTGGCAATGATGGATGGAATTTCGAACTCGCTGGTGCCATTTTCATCCTCCAGAAGGGTTCCGCCATTCCGGGGATCACCCAGGTAAAATTTTACCGTAACAGGACTAAAATTATCAAGCAGGCTGTAGTTTTGAATTCGTGCACTGATGGTAACGGTTTCGCCCGGTTCAGGAAGCAGCGGGTCAAAAACGATATCCCTTGTTTCTTCTTTTTGAACTTCCGGATTGGTGCTGCCAATGCCTTTTTCCTGGTCGTATTTCCAGGGCAGGTTCATGGTCAGATCCGGCTGACCTCCATAATTTTCTTCCCACCAGGAAGGCACACCCGCACTTACATCGGGTGATACCGCGTAATCCAACACCAAAGCTCCGTTCGAATCCCAGTAAACAAAAGGGGACACCGTGTATGTCTTGTTACCGAGAATGGAAGCGTCGATGGTGCCAAACTCTACCAGCAGCGCACTTTCATTGCCGACCGTGGTTTTATGGGTGGAGATTTGCTCGTTGTTGTATTCGTCCGAGACCTTTCCCGTTAAACTTGCCTGGAACGGACCGAATCCACCACTTACATTTGCCTCGAGTGACCTGGAGACCTGCTGAAAAGCCGACTGCTCTCTTTGTGTGATGCTTTCAGAACTGAAACGAAGCTCCCAGGTTTGGGTAGCCGTGCCCGAGAGCTCCCAGGTATCAGCGCTGCCTCCTGTAAAACCGCCAACACCAAAAAATTCGGCTCCATTTGGCAGTTCTGCAGTTTCTTTGTAGGACAGAATATTGCCAACTTCGTGATCCGGTATATACTGCCGTGCATTTCCGCTTTTACTCCCCAGCCAGGTATTTTGCAGGCTCTCAACCCCTTTTAGTTTTGGTACAACGGCAACCACACTGCCTTCACGGGCATTATCGGCGTATACCGGGTACTCCAGGATATCGTAATTGGAGATGGTTGCGTAAATGCGGTCGTCTTCAATGGCATCGGACGTTACGTTTACCGTCACCGTTTCCGTCGATCCCTCCACATTTGAAAAACCCTCGCCGTATCTACGGCTTAATGACCCTTTCACACTGGCCTGTACGTATTTGAAACCGGCTCCCACCTCCGCTTCAATGGATTGGGATACACCCCAGTCGGAGCTGATTTGGGTAGTTACTTCGGTTTCCGAACTGCTGGCATTTTCGTAAATCGAGCGGTGTTCACAATTAATTCTAAAGTCACCACTGAAGCATTCATTGATGTCATACGTCGTACCATCTATAATATCGAAATGGATTGGCGGAGCATTCAGGACCACCAGCGGCTGTGTAATGTCCGTTACGGTTTGGCGCACCGGGGGCCCGAGGCGAACCGCATCCCCGTCAAAATCACCTGTAGCCATGGCAAGTCCGCCGATTGCGGCACTTGCCGTAAACTCACTGCCGGTGCCCGCAATGTTGAAATCGTCGGTATCCGTGCTGTTTTGCCAAACTTTGATGCCGCTGTCATCTAACGTTACAGCTTCCATTCTCAACGAATCGCTGTCGGAAATATCTACGTCGGTTAAAGCAATGGCCCGATGGTATTGCCGGTTCTCTGTAGTATTTATTGATATCAGTTCAACACTGCCATTAATAGTGAGACTTGTATCCGGCTCAAAGATGCGCACTGCATTACGATAGTAAACCAGGATTTCATCGGGTCCGTCAAGATTCACATCTTTTCCGATAACCGAAAGCGGGAATCCGTTTTGCCCCCTGCCGCTCCAGCCCCCCTCGGTTTGCCGGTCTTTGGTTGTGATGGAATTCAGGCCCGTACGTACTTCAATAGTGTAAAGAGCAAGTCCAAATATCGCTTCATTGGTTTTTCCCTTATCCCAGGCCAGCGCAATGTCGTCTTTTAAATCCCCATCAAAATCTCCAGTGGTTACAGACAAACGCTGTACAAACTCATTGAAGTTGCCCGCAAATTCAATTGTACTACCGGAGCTGTTGGTTACCGGTGCATTAAACGTTTCCACAAGTTCTCCATTTTGGACATCATACAAGGAGGCGGACAACTTCCAACCAACATTGTCTGTACCGGGCCCGGGTTCAACATAAATCAAAACGATCTCATCTGTACCATCTTTGTCAAAGTCACCTGTGGCTAAATCAAAACGGCTGCTCTGTCTTAAGTTTCGCTCTCCATCGGCTATAAACGGGCTGAGTTTGCGATTGGCAATATCTGCTCGTGGCTGCGGCATTAACGTTCCATCCGTGTCATAGAGGATAATTTGTATAGGTCCTCCATCGGGATCTCCGGTTTCTGCCCAGTAAGCGACGACAAACTCGGGCTCATTGTCATCGTCAAACTGCCCGGTTACCATGCGTATCCATCCCCTTAACGGGAATGTATCTTCTTCCTTTAATTTTGGGAATCCATCATCCTGGAGACTCTTTTGAATGGCGTTGGACCATCCAAAAGACGCTGGATTAATTTCTGGGAGGTACAGCGTAATGGTACTGTCAGGCCCCGGCCAAACGCCTATGAACTCATCAAACCCGTCGTTGTTAAAATCTCCCCTGGCAATATCCACTTGTTCGGTATCTCCGTGTATACCCCAGCGAGCCGGGACTGACTGATTGACGACCTCGGTGATTCCACCGGTGGTTACATCGCCGCCGGCATCGATGATTCTGATAGACGCCGTTCCGTTTCCTCCGTCAACAACAACGATTTCGGCATTTTCACCCAGCAGGTAATTGCCTCTGAACGGATCTTCCGGATTAACCTGGGCTCCCACCGGAGGTACTGCCGCAGCAGCCAACCCTATGACAAGAACAATGCAAATAATTATTGGCAAATGACTTTTTACTGCATGATTTGAACTACTTTTAAAATTTTTCATTTTTTTATGACTTTGTTTTCACCAGCAGACGTGATTATCAATCTATAATACTACTATTAATCTCACAATATTTCTTCAGGAATGGCGCATTTTTTTTAAATAAACATCGTCTGCAGGTCATTCACACTCAATTTGTTTGTTTGAAGGGATCTGCCGGGTTTTTTTTATTTTGAAACTGCTCTCTGCCAATTATGTCATCTCTTTCAGCAATGAACTACCTCGGGGCAGAGCCTGCACTCCCGACAGCCGTCTCCCCCCTTCTCCCATGGGAATGCGGGATCCCCATCCTTTGATATGATTAGGAGATCCCGGATCGGGGTCCGGGATGACGAAATAGATAATTTTTTTGCAATACCGCGCTCTTTTTGGACAGCATCGGAATTAAACCACTTAGGATTCAATGCAAAACGTCATTCGTTTAGTACCCGAAATTATTTAAAACAGGAATTTGTACCCTCATTTAAGTTCTTCTATCTTTCACGGATTCAGAAAAAAGATCTATGGACAGGACAAAACAGTTCGATTTTATTATTATCGGAGCCGGTATTGTGGGACTCTCCACCGCCTGGAAGCTCACACTTCGGTATCCCGATGCCACTCTCTTGGTACTGGAAAAAGAGGCCGGACCCGCAATGCATCAAACCGGCAGAAATTCTGGCGTGATACATTCCGGAATCTACTACACACCGGGATCTTACAAAGCTAAGAACTGTGTGGACGGCAGGCATCAGCTCGTTGCTTTTTGTGAAACATATGGTATTGAGCACGAGGTATGCGGAAAAGTGATTGTAGCCACTGAACAGCAGGAACTGCCCAGGCTCAGGGCTATCTACGAACGGGGGCTTGAAAATCAGATTGAGGGTATTGAACTGATTGACGAAAAACGCCTGGGCCAGATTGAACCCTACGTGGCGGGAATCGAGGCGATTCACGTCCCCTGTTCAGGTATTGTAGACTACCGCGGCGTATGCCAAAAACTGGATGAGCTTATACAGACTGCAGGCCAGCAGATACTCTACGATCAAAAAGTAACCGGAACCTATTCAACCAGTGGGGCCCTCCGGGTTGATACAGAAACCGACTCGTACAGCGCCGGGCACCTGGTAAACTGCGCCGGCCTGCAGAGCGATTTGGTTGCAAAATCTTCCGGCCTGGATCCCCAAATACAGATTGTGCCGTTCC
This sequence comes from Bacteroidota bacterium, assembly GCA_009909035.1. Taxonomy (GTDB): domain Bacteria; phylum Bacteroidota; class Rhodothermia; order Balneolales; family Balneolaceae; genus SW132. Next base: position 13,799 of record JAAAOB010000021.1, on the reverse strand, counting down.
GCGGGGAATATTACGAATTAAAAGAGCAGGCGGTGCACAAAGTAAACGGCCTGGTCTACCCGTTGCCAAATCCCGATTTCCCATTTCTGGGCGTTCATTTTACGCGAATGGCTCTTGGCGGAGTTGAATGCGGGCCGAACGCCGTTTTTGCGTTTAACCGGGAAGGGTACGAAAAGAGCTCCTTCAACCTGAAGGATACCATCGAGACGGTTAATTTTCCGGGATTTTGGAAGCTGGCCAGGCAGCATTGGCGGCGCGGGATTGACGAGTACTATCGCTCCTTTTCCAAACGTGCTTTTTTAAAGAACCTGCAGAAGTTAATTCCCTCCATTCAATTAGAGGATATCAAGCCGTCTCCCGCCGGTGTTCGTGCCATGGCGCTTCAGGAAAATGGTGAGATATTAGACGATTTCTGGATTGAAAAAAACGACAACCAGGTGCATGTTTTAAATGCCCCGAGCCCGGCAGCAACAGCCGGCCTGGCCATTGGCGATGCAATTACAGATGAGATAGCGAAATCGCAGTAGCAGGGTGGATCAGGGCATTTCCAAAATCACCCTACAACACCGTCTGCTTAAAGACCTCTTCGGCCCCATGCGGCGGCCGGTCCAGCGTCCAGGTTTCAAAATAGAACTTCCGCTCTGATCGGATCCTCTTCCCGTTGATGCTGAAAAACCGAAAATCAGTGCTGACAAGTTTCTTCAAGGGATAGAAAAAATCTCGATAGATATTATCCCTGGAAAAGAGATGCAGATCAAACCCGTTGTGTGCCGGCTCCTTGTACAGCAACAGATCCTCGGTTTTCAAAAGCTCAGCTATCGCTTCTTTCTTATGGCCGACATTGCTGGCAGAATCAATGGTCAGCTCCTCAACATCCCACGTAACAGTCTCATTTTCTGATAGTATGATGGGCGTACCAATCTCTGCATGCTCCACAGCCTCACTAAGTTGACTGTAGGTCCCGTTTGTGTGAATCCTGTATCTCTTTAATGCCTCCGCAATGGATTCCATCACCTTGGAATAGTGGTTCAACGTGTTCAGGCCAAACTGCTCATCGTGAATTCGCGTGCCGGTGAAATAGAATTTTGAGTAGGTGAGGTCGGGTTTAAGGAAATCTTCAAGCGACGATGATACATCCTGGATGCTCCGGTCGGTGTGCCGCTCCTTCAGCTGATCGAGACGCAAATCGTGTTCATATATCAGCTTGAAAATATCCATCTTATCCATTCATATGTTCTGAAATTAAATTGCAGCGGATCAACGATCCGGCACGAGCCACCCCTGCCGTCAATTATGACGGTTCATAGCCTGTTCTATACCGCCTCTCAAGAAGGTAAACACGGCCTCCTCCGACGCCTCCAGTGCTTCTTCAATTCGTGGTCGTTGATCTTTACTAAAACGGTTTAACACATAATCCGCCTGGCGGCCTCTTGAAAAATCGTCGCCAATACCGATTCGAAGCCGTGGAAAATCCCGCGTTTGCAGTCGATCAATAATGTTTTGGATTCCATTGTGGCCACCTGCACTCCCCGACGGCCGGAGCCTGATCTTGCCCGGTGGCAGGTTGATATCGTCGTAGCAGACCAGGCACTCTTCCAACCGGCTACCCGTGGAAGCGAGCGCGCTTGTGATAGCCCGGCCGCTGAGGTTCATGAGCGTTGTCGGTTTTATAATGGATACATTGGATCCTTTATATGAACCTTCCGCAATCAAAAAAGGCCCGCTACCCGTTTTGAATGAAACAGATAGAGTGCGGGCCAGTTTGTCTGCCAGTTCGAAACCAATATTATGGCGGGTCCCGTCGTATTCTGCTCCGATGTTTCCCAATCCGGCAATGAGCGGCATAAATCGTTAATTATGAGAGAACCGGTTTACTTTTCGTCCTCTTCGCTATCGTCCTCTTCGGGCTCTTCGCCTTCTTCAAGCTCTTCACCTTCTTCAAGTTCAACGTCTTCTTCAGCTTCATCAGCAACCTCTTCAGCAATGGAGGATGTAAACAGAGCTTCCGACTTGGGCGGTGCAATCGTCACAATTGTTCTTGAGGGATCATCAAGCGCCTCTGCCTCTTCCATATCGAGATCTCCAACGTGGATACTGTCACCTATATCGAGGTCCGTAATATCCACCTCAAACTGCGATGGTATATTGTCGGGCAGAACACGGATTCGGACGATACGCAGCGGCTGAAACACACGTCCACCGCCATCTCGAACCCCTACCGCTGTTCCCGTAACACGAATCGGCACTTTCAGCGTAACCGGTATGTCGGATTCCAGCACGTAAAAATCGGCATGGAGGGCACGGTCGGACACCGGGTCGAATGTAGCATCTTTTAACAGCGTACGGTACTCTTTTCCGTCAACCGTTAATTTCTGCAGCTTGGTTTCGCTGCGGGAAAGGATTTTTTCCAAATCACTTTCAAGAATCGAGAAGTGGACATTTTCTTCAACTTTCGGTCCGTATAAAACTGCAGGAATTCGAAGTTCTTCACGCAGCCTGTCGGACTCTTTTCTGCCTGATTCTCTTTTGGTTCCCTCTAATGGGTATATTTCTGGTTGCGTCATGGATTATTAAATTATTGATTAATCATCAAAAAGTGCACTTATCGTATCGTTTGTATGGATACGCTCTATCGCCTCTGCAAAGATATTGGCGACGCTTAAAACTTTAATTTTGTCTGATGGTTTTCTGAGCGGCACCGTGTCGGTAACCAGCAGCTCATCAATAGGAGAATCTTCAATTCTCTGGTATGCCGGCCCGGAAAGTATCGGGTGCGTTGAGGCAGCCCGAATGCTCAGGGCGCCGCGCTCTTTTAAAGCAGCCGCCGCATTTGTAAGTGTACCTGCCGTATCGATTAAATCATCGACCATCAAAACATTTTTTCCTTCAACATCGCCAATTATATTCATTACCTCGGCGATGTTCTGGTTCGGCCTGCGCTTATCTATAAACGCAAGACTGGCTCCCAGCCGCTTGGAGTAGGCGCGCGCCATTTTGATACTCCCCACATCCGGAGCCACCACCGCAAGATTTTCAATGGGATTCTTACGGTAATGCTCTGTAAAAACCCGGCTTGCGTATAAATGATCCATCGGGATATCAAAAAACCCCTGAATCTGCGCGGCATGTAAATCCATCGTCAGAACCCTGTCAGCACCGGCTTCAACCAAAATATTAGCTATCAGCTTGGATGTGATCGACACGCGCGGCTGATCTTTACGATCCTGCCTTGCATAGCCAAAATAGGGAATGACCGCCGTCACACGCTTCACCGACGCCCGCTTTGCAGCATCAAGAAGCATTAGCAGCTCCATGATATTGTCGCCCGGGGGCGGCGTTGACTGAATCACAAATACATCTTCACCGCGGATACTCTGCTCATACTTGGCATAAAGTTCTCCATCAGAAAATGACTTGATGGTGATGTCGCCAAGTTTGGTTCCGTAATTTTCAGCTATGGCCCGTGAGAGTGCAATATTGCTTCTCCCGGAAAATATGGCTAACGGCGTATCCAATGATACAAGGGTTCAAAGGTGAATAAAAGAAAAAGGAGTACCGGCGCGGTATCCCTTCTTGCTGTTGCCCGGGGAGGATTCGAACCCCCACTGACTGGACCAAAACCAGCTGTCCTGCCATTAGACGACCGGGCATTGTTGTTAAAGTAAACAGACCCCAAAGATAGAAAGGTAAATTTTTTCAGTCAAGAGGTAATTGCTTTTTTAAACACTTCGCACCGGTGGCAGTTTCCCGGTTTACAATACCGTTTGAACTGGTGAGCAAGGCCCGGTTTTCGTGTATGGCGGTTAAGCTCGAACCCGGACCGCTTAAAGGGAGCCGCTACCTCATAGGGCACTCCGCCGCGAATGGACCGCCACCTGCGGTATGCATTTCTTTTCAGCTTATGTGCAAATAACAGATCTCCCAGCAGGTAGCTTGCCGGCAGATATATGGTATGCTCCAGAATGTTAAGCATTTGCCGGCCGGGGCAGGCGGGTGCTGGCAGCGAGTTAATGACACGATTCCATGAGGAGAGGTCTGGATCCAGAAATGTTTTAAATGGCATGGAATAGATCACGTGCAGAAAACCGGCCGCCTGTTCTGCTCGTTTGCGAGGGCGGCTGGCCGGACGCATGCCCGTATGGGTCCAATCGATGGCCCGGCCGCCACCGGTGGAAAAGGCCAAATCCATCAGATGGTTTGCCAGCTCGTCTATGCCTCGAAGTTCCTCCACGGCCGGAATTGCCCGCGCGTGGAGCTGCTCCATTTGATCCCGGTTCGACGGAATGCCAAGCGTATGAAACAGACCGGCGGAGAAGAGGTAACGCCAGGCGTTCGGCAGGGAAAGATCGGGTTTATAGCGCTCGAGAAGGAACTGAACTTTATACTCAAAATACTCGGCATGTGCATGTTCAATCTGCTGTTCAAATGCCTGCTGGTTTATAAACTGCAGATTGCTTGCGCATCGAACCGATGACACTCCCTGCCTCTCGAGCAGCTGCCGAAGTGGCTTTTGAAGAGCCGGCTTAAGAACTAAAAGAGGGGGACGCGTGCCATCGGGACGGAAAGCGGAAGCGGAAGAATTACCATAATCGTACACGACGTGCAGAACCACTCGGTTGTACGAATCGGACGAGCTATGGCCGTGCCTTGCCCACCCCTCCGGAACGATATGAAGCTCCACATCACCATGAACTTCTACACCATTTATCCGAATAATACTCCCAAAAAAATCGGGGCCGGCGCCCTTATTCTGCTCTCCGGGCTCAACAATATCCACCTTCTGGCCACACTCGGTTGCCAGGTTCCGGGTGTCAAACTCAAGATGCTGCCAAATCCATTGCAGCAGGGACTCATCGTATGGATAATCAGGCGGTGTCATGAAAACCGAGGTGTGGATCTACTTCAATGGATAGCAGTTCATCATCAAACTCAGGAATGGTGGGGGCTACTTTGGGAATCGAAATGTCTCGAAACTTCTGCTGAATTTTCGGATACCATTCATCATAATTCCTGGACAGCATGGTTGCGGCGTAGCCGGCCATTAAGCCGGTTGCAAAAATTCCAAATGTTCGTGCTGATTTTTTCATTGCATTTTCCATTACGTATCTGCTCTTTAACTTTCTTTATAATAACGAATTTTGACCTTTTCTGTTTCGTATCGAAAGGTAAAATGAATAAATTAAGTCAATATTATTTCAACTTAATTTTTTTAATCGTTCATGATTCTACTTGATGAGAAACGACTCCACCGAATCCTGAAACGGATGGCCTACGAAGTGATCGAAACTTCTGCGGGACGCAATGTGGACCTGGTTGGATTAAACGAACGTGGTTTCGCGGTATCTTCCGTCATCGAGTCTCACATAAGCGCCAACTTCAGTTCAAAGGTGTTTCATCAGCAGCTTTTTGTGGATGGCTCTCAAAAACCTGGTGAGATTGACCGGAAACACGATGTACTGATCATTGCAGATGACGTGATCTACAGCGGAAAAACAATGTTCAAAGCGCTCAACACCATCCCGGAACTTTACGACTATAAAGATGTTTATACAGCCGCTGTTATTGACAGAGGTCACCGGAAGATCCCTGTTGAAGCCGGCATCACGGGCCTCATTGTTCCCACAAAGATAAACGAACATGTTGACTTTCAGCTGCTTGAAGGCAAACCAAACCGTGTATTTTTAATCAAACAATAAATTAATTTCTACAGATTTTTATGAGACGATTACTGCTGCTTCTCTCACTGCTTTTACTCTCATTCCAAGCCTATGCGCAAGACTCTATTGTAGTGAGCGACACGCTCGACGGCTGGGATTATGGCTGGATCTCAAGTATTAACGGATCGCAAGCCTCCTACTCCAATTGGGCGCAGGGCGGGGTCAATAATATTTCAGCTATCGGCAGCTCTCAGTTCAGAGCTCACTTCAGAGAGAGCCGCTTCTCCTACGCTTTTTTGATCGACACACGATATGGACAAACCAAAATTGAGGATGAAGGTACCCGAAAAACCGATGACCTTCTTTTAATCAGAAATCGCTTCACATACGACCTGAACGAAAATAATAGCGATTTCTCCCTCTACGGAAGCCTGGATTTCAGATCACAGTTCGATGATGGGTTTGAGTACGATGCAGGGCCAAACGATGAGGATCTTCTCATCTCCGGCTTCTTGTCCCCAGCCTATATCTCTGAAAACATTGGCCTTATCTTTGTGCCTGATGACCATCTCTCGTTCGAGGCAGGACTGGGCCTGCGGCAGACCGTTGTTCGCGATACAGACCTCTCAACCATATATGGCCTGGATGAAGGCGATACGTTCCGGAATGAAGCCGGCCTCAATCTCGGGGCTGCCTATCAACAAAATGTTGCCACAAACCTCGTACTGCGTTCCTCACTGGATACCTTTACAAATGTTAGCGAGGCCCTCAGCAGCACGGATATCTACTTTTCAAATGAAATTGTGGGGCGCATCAACAACTTCATGAACACAACCGTGCGGCTGGATCTTGTATTTGATGACGATTTCTCTGAGGAGCTACAGGTCCGCCAGTCGCTTACACTCGGTGTGTCATTTGTCTTGATTTAAAAAACAGTAACGTATTCCCGGTTAACCATTGAACAGGTACGAAGCATATCTTCCTCTATTACAATCGTCACTCAGAAAACTTGACGACTGGCGCTCTCTGTTTGGTGAAGAACAGCTTGTGGGATTTGATGACACTCCTCACATCTCCAACATTCTGGATGAGCTGCAGCAGCGGCTGCAGGAAAATTATCCGTTTCACCATCCTCAGTACGCCGGTCAGATGCTGAAGCCGCCCCATCCCCTGGCATGGGTTTCTTACGCGATTGCGATGACCGTTAACCCCAACAACCATGCTCTGGACGGGGGGCCGCCAACTTCCGAAATGGAAAAAGAGGTCGTTGAAAAGCTCGCCTCCATGGTGGGATACGGAGAACACTATCTCGGACACCTCACCTCCGGTGGCACGATTGCCAACCTCGAGGCCCTTTTCATTGCAAGGGAACTGCATCCGGGCAAGGCGATGGCTGCATCGCCAAACGCTCATTACACGCACGAGCGGATGTGCCATGTGCTGAACACCCCGTTCATCAAACTTCCGGCACAGGAAAATGGCTCCGTTCGCTGGGATTATCTCAACGATCATGCCGAAGACATTGGAACGGTTGTCATAACCATGGGTACCACCGGGCTTGGAACGGTTGAGCCGCTGGCCGAACTTCTGCCCCGGCTAAAAAATGCCGGCGTACGGATTCATGTTGATGCGGCCTATGGTGGATTCTTTAAACTTATTGCGGGCGAACTTTCGTCGGAACGGCACTGGGATGTATTGAATCAGGCCGACAGCATTGTGATTGACCCACACAAACACGGGCTGCAGCCCTACGGCTGCGGGAGCATTCTATTTAAAGATCCTTCAGTCGGCACATTCTTCAAACACGATTCACCCTACACCTATTTCACCTCAAACGACCTCCATCTTGGTGAAATTAGTCTTGAGTGCTCCAGGGCGGGTGCTTCCGCAGCCGCACTCTGGGCCACACTGCGACTGCTCCCGCTATCGGAAGATGGGCTTGGCGCGGTTCTCAAATCAACCATCAGGGCTGCGGCATCGCTCTACAGGAAACTGAGCCGATCTGATAAATTTGAGACGCTGCAAAAACCCGACCTGGATATTGTAGGATATTTTCCGGTGCCGGCTGAACAACGCCTGAGCGCTGTCTCCCAACTCAGCAAGAAGCTCTTTCATGCCGGAATGTCTGCCGATCCCGGGGATGGATTTCATCTTAGTCTCTACAAAATGAGCGCTTCCCAATTTACGGCAGCTTTCCCGGAATATAAGGCTGATGATGAAACCGTCACCATTTTGCGAAGTGTACTGATGAAGCGGGATCATGAAATTTTTATACCAAAATTGATTGAGAGACTCCATGCCGCGCTTGATTCTGTCCAAAACGGATCCTGACCCGACACAATTCTTTGACCGCCTCATCGCCTGCGGATAGGGGGTCCCTTCCGCCGAAAGCTTAAAACTTCCTGGCGATGACAGCTGTCTCCTTGAACGTTCGCCTTTCACCTGTCGTACTGTTATACGCCTCAATGTGAATAATATAGATTCCAATTCGCCCCGTCACGCCGTTTTCCATCCTCCCGTCCCATGTCAGTGTTCCATTGAGGCCGGCCGGGTGTGAATCCGCCAAATTCACGATCAATCGGCCATAGCGATCAAAAATGCGAACTCGGAGCAAAAAGTCAGGATCCATAAAGCTGTAGTTTATCATTAAACGATCCTCATGTCCATCACCATCCGGGGAAAACGGGTTTGGCTCCAGGGAGACAGAGCCGGCGTCGGCAGGTTCACCCGGAAGCTGCAGAATTGAGTTATCAGCCCCTGGTGTTCCCCCGGCAGCGGCCGCGCTTGAGCCCCAGTTATTCGAATGGTTCGATTCGCCCCGCGGGTTGATTCGCTCCAGCGAGATCCCCTTTGTATCTACCAGGTTTGGATTATGCCAGCCGGGATCGTACGCTACCATATCCACCGCCTGGCCCAGGCTATCTGCCAGGTAGACTTCACGTCCCGACAGCGAGAGGCTCAGCGTTGCCCGGTCGAACTGAAGCACGTGCGGCTCGAAAGTACGATCCAATCCAAAAAACCGGCTGTTTCCACTCTCATCAAATTCAAAAATCCCATCTGCAGCCTGCAGGATCGCGTAGTTCCCGGCGGGAATCCACTTTGATTTCGACTCTACCGGGTGCATTTGGCTGACGTCCCCGCTCTCATCCGGGCGATCATGCAGATGGAGCCCTTCCAGGGAGACAGCATATCTCTCAAGGTTTATGATTTCAAGATACTCCGTCTGGTTGGGAAGATCGTCAAAATCGTCTCGCAGAGGGTCAAACATCACCTCGTTAAAAACAAGGCTGCCGGGAGCCGGCGGACGGGCGACGGGTATTTCTTGCAGTCCGGATCGGTTCCCCTGGTAGTCTGACAAATTCTCTATGCTGATCAGCATGTTTCGGTCTCCGGGCAGATCGCCGGTTTCAAAAAAGAGCTCCGCCCCCGGATCGACCTCACCTGCAACCGGCCGCACCGGTTCTCCGTCCACCCGGAACTGAGTTGCCGGGTCAGGCTGCACAAATTCATTAAACCTGGCAACGACCCTGCCCTGCGACGACAGATACCCGGCATACAGGAGCCCGGGTGGTGTTTCATCAGGCTGGTAGCGGCTGTTCCGCTCCAGGGGGGTGGATCCGGATTCGGCAAGACTCGCTCCCCACTGCGACGGGTCGATAGAAATGGCCAGCGGATCCTTTTTTTCCAGCGAGCGCCCCGGAGTACTGCCGCCCCACTCCGGACTGTAGCTCAGGCTATCGATTATGCTCCCGCCGGCCGTCCGAAGAAGCACCGCATCACCGGTGGTTCGGAGTGATCGAAATCCGGGCAATAAAACCATCTTCTGATCTCCTGCCGCAAATTCCTCACTGTCCGTAAATACCAGGAACCCGTTCTCCCGGAGGACGACTCCATCGCCGATCGTTGCCGATCCGCGGCCGGTTGCAAGGCTCCACCCGGACAGATCAATTGCGCTCCCCCGGTTGTTTCGAACCTCTACAAACTGTGGCTCCCCGGCCGCCGCTCTCCGGTACAGAATTTCATTAATCACGACATCACCAGCCTCCGCTTCCTCAAACCAAAGAACCGTTAACTCTGTACCGCTCCGAATTCTCCATCCCTGTTCGCTCTCCAGATTATCCAGCACCAGGCTGAGTACTCCTGTCGGCAGGTCAGATGCAAACGTTAAAGCAACCTCCCCCGGGTCGACCTGTTCTGCAGAAATCGGACGGATCGACCCGTTAACGGTAAAATGGCGCGGTTGAAGTGAACTATCCGACAGCGGCCGGCTGAAGGTAATGACGATTCTGCGCGGCCCGGCGCCCTCCGCACGGACCACAAAAAATGGATTTTCAAATGAAATTGTCACTGCAGACCCCGGCGGAAGTTGATTCCCGAATGCACTCCGGATCCCCCCGGCCGTGATGGTATACTCGCCATCATCTATGATGTCCGACAATGTGTACAGGGCCTCAAACCGCGACGGTCCCGGGGCCGCTTCCACCACGTCAGGCATCCCTGGAAAATCAGCACTGGCGGGCGTGATACTCTCCGGGTCGAGCGGATAGTTGAAGCGCAGCGTAACCTGGTCTGCCGACGTCACGGCTGCCTCCGTAAGCTGGAAAGGCTCACTGTTGTTGATTATAAAATCATCAAAATAAAAATTGGAAACGTTTCCCGAGGAGTATCGCAACAGAAGGCCAAAATAGGTCGAACTTGTATAACGTATATCGGTTACAGCTTCTGCATCCTGCACGGGATCACTCGTAATTCCCTCACCAATATAGAGCCGCCACTCTCCATCCGCAGACCGGGTCACCTTTACACGGTAGCCCACGCCCTCTTCGATCACGGTACCAGATTCTGCCAGCACCGTTTGATCGCCACCGTCGAACCGAACCAGCTTCAGCCTGCGCGGAGACTGGTTATCCCCCGTGCGTACAGCATAGCCGTTCACCTTGCTGCCATCCAGGTAGTTGAGATCCTGCTGATCCGCCATCAGGAAGAAAAAGGCGCGATTCAGATTTGACGGTTTAAACTCCTGCCGGAAAAAGAACTCCCAGCTGCCCGTGGTCACAGAGCTCAGGGTTCGGATCTGCGTTCGGCTTGGATCCTCCTCCGCCTCGAGCCGGAGCAAGGTGTTGCCGTTCTCACGAACAAATGTAAAATCATCCAGGTCGCCCGTCCATACAGGGGCTTCGGTAAGATTTCCATCCTCAAACCTCTCGTTTAGCACCATTTGCTGGCCGGCTGCAGAATTCAACCCGGGGAAGACGAAGACGTGCAGCAGCAGGAGTGCTGTCAACTCTTTTATCATCTCTGTTGATTTTTCTCTTGTCGGCTTTATTCACAAACCTATATCTAAAATGGCAGCTGCTCTCTGACTTCTCTTGTTGTTCGATCGGTTCTTTTGCCCGATTGTGAATGTTGCGAAAGGAGCAGCGGATATGCCGGAAAAAAACAAAAACCGGAGGATCAACTCCGATTTTTTAGAAGGACATTTGAGAAGTGTTGCTCTGTCACTCCCCAAATTTGTCTACGTGTATCGTGTTCTCTTTATGTATGATCCAAAAAAGCGGTACTCCTTACACTTTTTTTCAAATTTTATTTCCAGCGTTTAGAGCGATTTGAAGAGGGTTTTGGCACAAATCTTCTGAGAAATGTAGAATTTCATATCTCAAATTGTGCACATTGTGCGCACGCTTGACCAAATGGCGGTCCACCTGCGACACACCTCCGCCATCAGAGAGCACAAAGGGATCTATTCCAGAATACACCTGAGGTTTAAAGAAGGGACGGTGACGAACCACCCCGTTTTTACAAATACTCGCGTCGCACAAGCAGTTCGGCATTCAGAATGGCGCCGCCTGCTGCACCACGAACCGTGTTATGGGCCATGGCAATATAGGAGAGATCCAGCACCGCGGATGAACGCATCCGCCCAACAGCCGTTCGCATGCCGTTTTCAGCATCCGCATGCAGCCTGGGCTGCGGATACCGCTCATCATCGTAGTAAAATATGGGGTAATCCGGTGCGGAGGGCAGGTCGAGATCGGCGATCGGGCTTTTCCAATTCCGGTAGAGCTCCTTTACCTCGTCAGCGGATCCCGGCTTTTTGTGCAGCCCAACCGTAACAGAGAGCAGGTGGCCGTTGATGACAGGTACCCGTGTAGCGGTGGCCTGAACGGGGAAGTCAGCGTGCGTAAGTGTACCGCCACTGAGCGACCCCAAAAGCTTCAGCGGTTCTTCATGAATTTTAGGTTCCTCACCGGAAATCAGCGGAACCACATTCCCCATAATATCGAGGCTTGGAACACCGGGATACCCGGCACCGGAAACGGCCTGCATCGAGGTAAGGATCACGCTTTCCAAACCATACGTATCAAAAAGCGGCTTTAACGAGGTGGTAAGCGGAACCGCCACACAGTTGGGATTGGTGATAATCCATCCGGACCCATCTTTGGTAAATGTCTGTGATCCAATCATCTCAATATGGTCGGGGTTCACTTCAGGTATCAGCAGCGGGACCGTCGGGTCCGTCCGGAAATTTTTTGCATTACTGATCACCGGGATGCCCGCTTCCGCAAATGTACGCTCCACATCTCCTGCCACGGAGGAATCGAGTCCGGAAAATACAAAATCCACTCCCGTAAATTGTGAGGGCTCGCACTCCCGGACAACAAGATCCGCTACCGTTCCGGGCATTGCTGTTGCTTCAATCCAGTTGGCCGCTTCGCGATAGGTTTTTTCAGCCGAACGGCTTGATGCGCCAAGCGCCGCTATGGTAAACCACGGGTGATCTTGAAGAAGTCGAATAAATTTTTGCCCCACGGCTCCGGTCGCCCCGAGGATTCCTACATTGTAATCTGGCATTCGTACGAAGTAATTGAGATAAAAAAACGAGTGGCTGAGACATCACACCTGCCGGCAACCGCAGCGGACGGCAAAGCGTTTTGTCTTGCCTCTACTATATTCAAACCTCAAAAATAAGAAATCATTCGGACAAACGATTCATCAAAGGGGAGATTTTTGCTATCTTTGAAAGCTGAAAAGAGAAATCAACCGTTAACCCCGACCTAAATCAGCCTGATGTCCGTAAAGAACTTAGACAGTCTCGAAAAAATTGTATCGCTCTGCAAATCAAAAGGGTTCATCTACCAATCATCTGATATTTATGGAGGACTTGCGGCCGTATACGATTACGGTCCACTGGGAGCCGAACTCAAAAAAAATATTCGTGACCTCTGGTGGAACTCTATGACCCGGAAACACGACAACATCGTGGGGCTTGATGCTGCAATCTTTATGCACCCAAAAACGTGGGAAGCAAGCGGACACGTGGAGGGATTCAACGACCCGATGATCGACGACAAGCAGTCAAAAAAACGATATCGCGCAGACATGATTATCGAAGATCATATCCTCAAACTTCGGAATAAGGGAAAAGAGGAGAAAGCCGATGAGCTGCAACAGCTGCTCGACACCACCGGTACGCGAAAAGGACTTTGTGAAGATCTTCACGATATCATCATGCAACAGGAGATTCGGGCACCGGATTCCGGTGCCTTCGACTGGACCGAGGTTCGCCAGTTCAACCTGATGTTTAAAACCCACTACGGCGCCACGTCATCCGGTGATGATGACGCAATATATCTTCGGCCGGAAACTGCACAGGGTATTTTCGTGAATTACAAGAATGTAATGGACACAGCACGACAGCAAGTTCCATTCGGCATTGCCCAGGTCGGGAAAGCCTTTCGAAATGAGGTTGTAGCCCGCCAGTTTGTATTTCGTATGCGTGAATTTGAGCAGATGGAGATGCAGTACTTTGTCACTCCCGACGATGACGAACCGAGCTACACCAGCTGGAGGGAAAAGCGGCTGCAGTGGCATAAAGATATCGGCATTCGCGATGAACATCTCAGAGTTGCGGATCACCCTGAAGATAAGCTGGCCCACTACGCACGTGCAGCAGCCGATATCCAGTATCATTACCCGATCGGCTGGCAGGAGGTGGAGGGCATTCACAACCGGACCGATTTCGACCTCTCGCGGCACCAAGAGTACTCCGGAAAAAAAATGGAGTATTTCGACCAGAAAGAGCAGAGGCGCTATATCCCGTACGTCATTGAAACCTCCGTGGGGCTCGACCGAACCTTTCTT
>JAAAOB010000086.1 GCA_009909035.1 Bacteroidota bacterium | reverse complement strand
GGTTCCGGCGCTGTGCCACGCCATACGAATAAATAGTGGTCCGTAATGTCCCCAGTCTGCAGGCCACCACTCCTGGGAATCGGTCATTAAATTGTTTAAATCCTCTTTTACTTCCGCGTAGTCGATCTTTTCAAATTCATCTGCGTAGTCGAAATCCTCGCCCATCGGGTCGGATAGTGATGAATGCTGTCTCAGAATATCAATGTCAAGTTTGTTGGGCCACCAGTCTCTGATTTTGGTGCCGCTCCCTGCTGTTCCATTGGCCGCTCCGTGGTGAAACGGGCATTTACCTTCGCTGGCAGATTCACCGGCTGTGTGTTGGCTGTCTTTTTTATCCATCCTAATATTTTTCGTTCTGGTTTTTTTTGTTAGCAGATTAAAAATACTAAAATGGCAGCCTGTTAATCACATAGATAATGATTATGATATTTATTTTACAAGGCGATGATGAGCAGGGTTATCGTTTTGTCAGGAATCTTTAGTGCGGATAAAAAAGGCAACGATTGCAGAAGTGATAATTCCCATCCCCAAGGCTCCGATCATGCTCTGAACGATGTAGGCGGATAAATTAAAGTATCCCACCGCCTCGTCTTGTCTCATCAATCCTTGTTCAACTGAATAGGCTCTGATATATTCAAAGAAATCGGGAGAAATGATCGTATGCGTTACCCATTGTACCAGCGGTGTAAGTAAGGTTACAATAATCGTGATAATGAGACCGGTCGTGAATCCCTGATTCCAGGTCATTGTACCCCAAAAGGGCTCTTTTTTTTATCCCGAAGCGCAAATACATAGATAGCAATGGCAAAAATCGCAAAGAAATTTGTGTATATCGCATGACTGGCTATATGTTCATCATGCAGTCCAATCAGTCGTTCAACCCCCATCCAGAGAAGCATTACAAACCTGAGTTCGATTATAAATCAGGGCCAAAAGCACTGAGGCTGTCCAAAAAGTTCGTCTGCCTTACACAACGCTTAAATAATTTAGGCCCTGTGTTCCGACTCACCCTTGGAAAAGCCATCTCCTCGAAAATTTCCCTCTCTATATAAACAGAGAGGGATAGTATGTCTAAATTATTTAAGTTTGTTTTCATAGGTTTTTACTTTTTGGCCAGCCTCACGGGGGTGGTAGCCATTAGGTTTTCAAGCTTAATACAACTCAATAAACCCGTTTCAACCACCCCTAAATCCCCTCCTTCAAAAGGAGGGGACTTTT
This sequence comes from Bacteroidota bacterium, assembly GCA_009909035.1. Lineage (GTDB taxonomy): Bacteria > Bacteroidota > Rhodothermia > Balneolales > Balneolaceae > SW132. The sequence continues at coordinate 2,218 of JAAAOB010000086.1, read as the reverse complement.
TAACTCCTAAAAAGCACATTATTAATCGAACTGAGGTTACAACTACAAAAATGATACTCCATTTTACCTCAGTTTTATATCGGTTTATGGCAATCCTGTTTGGTGAATAAGAATACAAAGGAGCCGAAACCCTTTATTAGGAATATTGCTATAAAAACCGATAGTTAAAACTGAAAGTGTCTGAAGTCCTTTCGATTACATTGCACCCACAAGCATCACAGCATTTATCAAAAGACGTTCGGGGCCTCTCCAGAACATTCGGTACTGTGTATTGTCTGTAATCAGAACCACATTACCGCGGCCCATCGGTGCGACAGCTGCGAACACGTTTCCGGCTGCCTTTTGCAGGTTTTCTTGTGATGTATATCCGGATGCAAGCAGTTCAGATGCATTATCATCATAATACCCCACAACCTGGTAGCTGCTTGAGGGCTTAAGCTGATCAGTTGTATAGGTGAGGCTGTAGAGTTTCTCTTTCAAACCAAATGCCAGTGGATTACTGATGTCCAGATGTGAATGAAACGCTGCACCGGGAATTCTGCGAAGCCCGGAGCTATCGGTACGGGCTTCATATGGTGTGAACGCCGCCGGATCGATGGCTTCATCAGATGAATCCTCATCAGCTTCAACCAATTCTACAGAAGTAAATTCTGTGCGGCCTTCCGTCAGAGCAAATGCAGACTGCTCGGTAGCTACCAGGGTTCCGCCGGCCTGCACCCAGTTTTTAAGAATATTCATGTCAGATTCGTCCAGGGGTGATGAGCCACCATAAAAACCGGGCATGATCAGAACATCATATTCACTCAGGTCGAGAGAAGAGAGTCTCCATGAGCGTAAACGTGAAATTCCATACTCTACATTCTGATCGAATTGAAACCAGATCTGTCCGGCAGTGTAAGAGTTAAACGGCCGGTCAACAATCAGGGCAGTTTTGGGCTGATGCAAGACGTTGCTGCTTCGGGATGCGAGATCCATTCCCGAATCCATCCGGCCGGTATTAAAGCCGTGGACAACAACGCCGGCCTGCTGAGCAATTTCTTTCATATCGTCGCTTAACTGCGAGCGCTTTTCAAGGTTTCTGCCGGCCAGAACGATCAGGGTTCCCCGGGAAAATGAGAGCGCACCTTTTGAGAATAATTTTTCTGCAGATCGTACATTGTAGCCCTTCTTCCACAGTTTTGCCAGCGCTTTCGGTGCTCCGGGCTGAGTCCAGTCTATCACAAATGCATAGGTGGCTGACGCATTCACCACGCCGGATCTTCTTTCAGGAGCCTCTTCGATAAGAGTTGCTGATACGGAGGGCGCCGAATCGGAATAGTAAGCATCCAGATTATAAGCCATGGGTACCGACCATACAGACATGTCGTACATCACAGAGTCTTCGATTGCCATTTCGGGTTCAAAAAGAGTGGTAATGAACAGATGTTTGGGCTGATTTTTTTTGATGATAAAATCACCGGCACTCATCGATCGGTTCGATGTGGATCTTGTGCGATAGTCGGTGCCGTTTCTGAGCGTGAAATTTTCATTTGCACGCTCCACGGCAATATCATGCTTCAGTAAAATATCAATCACTTCATAGGTATGGTCGGCCTGGTTGTCTGGCAGAACATATACCTCTGTTTCCACTTTGGAGTTTTCGGGATTCAGCGCTTCCGAAAAGTAGCCCAGTAGTTCCTGCCGGTTGGCTACGGCTGTACGAACGGTGGAAATACTGTTTTTATAGTGATCAAAAATACGCTGCTGCAGAGTCAATACGTATCCGTCTTCAGTTTCAACGGCTCTTCCGCCGCGGCTGTGTCCACCCTGCTCAGCCAGCATGCCAATGGCTCCGATCAGGCTTGGATAAGACGATCCGTAGCCGGGATAGAAAAAGTCGAACGCTTCGGTAGTGGCATAGTTAATGTTATGCCTGTCAAATTCTTCGATAACTCCCAGGCCAAATTGGTTGCTCCACTCTTCGTAATCATCAGGAAGCTGCAGGTTTCGGGGAGTGGTGCCCGGCATGGTAAAGTAATTTTCGTTAAAACCCTGCTCATGGAGGTCAAGATGAACCTGTGGCAACCACCGGTTGTACTGGGCAATGCGTCCTCGCGATTCAGGATGTACAAGCCAGGTCCAGTCGCGATTCAGATCAAACCAGTAGTGATTTGTGCGTCCGCCCGGCCAGATTTCGTCGTGTTCAAGATCGCTGGCATCGGTATTCAGCACGTTTGCC
>JAAAOB010000106.1 GCA_009909035.1 Bacteroidota bacterium | reverse complement strand
CCATTACAAAGGTTAGGAGACTTTTGAGCTGGAGAACGATGTAGGGAATCCGGAGTTACGAGTGGACCTGCCTTCTACTATTTCAGGGCGAAAGGGGGGCAATGTTCTAATGACGTTGCTTGTTTATCCACAATGTTTCCGGTAGAACCTAAACGAATTAACATAATCTGAAGAATGATCTCCTCATGTCAAATTGGGGATCTGCATTCAAGAGAGTCATCGGATGAGGCACCAATGAGTCAGTGCAAGGAAAGTGCACTTATCGTCAATTCAGAAAAAACTCAGCCGATGACGAGGTCATTCATCACTCTCTGCGCTGCACTATCGCCAGCGTACATCGCGAAATAGAGACCAGCTTGCCGTCGTCGGTTTCAATGCGAATCTCCCACACCTGCGTTTGAGCCCCGCGATGAATGGGTTTCGCAATGCCAACAACTGATCCGCCCAGGCGGACGGACTTGATGTGATTGGCGTTGATTTCCAGCCCGACGGCTGCTTTGGAATCATCCTCCAGGTTCAGCCAGGCACCGACGGAGGCCAGCGTTTCGGCAAGCGCCACGGAGGCTCCGCCGTGCAGAATTCCAAAAGGCTGAATGGTGTTTTCATTCACCAGCATTGTGGCTCTCATCTCCGTACGGCTTATCCGTTCAAATGATATGCCCAGAGCGTGCCCCATGTGTTTCTGTTTCGTGGAAAACAACTGGTCTGCTTTGGATCGAATGCTGTCTTCTATCTGCATGAGTATGTGATCATTTAAGGGTGTGGTCAGTCGGCGGCCCTGTTGGGTGGTGTTACCTGTTGTGGATCTTGATGACTAATCTGCTGTCATTAACAAAGTGTCGTGTATCTCTGTAGTCATCGGTTGAGTTGTTTCTGAAAAATCTAATGATTTCCGCTCTCAGCCCATTTGCGGACAGGCAAATTTTTTCAGGCGAATTGAAAATTTATCAATCGAGTTGTACTCCTAAAGTACAAATTATTCGCAAACCTGGTGACGCCATTTCACGATTTTGGATGTAAAGGGAACGCAACATGCAGGGTTCACCAAATTTTTCCAAACTAATTTTTAAAAGTCCGTTCAAAGTGTAAATTTAGGGTAACGGTGTTAACCTTACGTTATAGCCTGTAAACCAATCATTTAGCTATGAAATACGCTCCCGAAACGCTGCCGTCTCTTCTCTACAGACGTATTGAATCAGACGGTGACGGACTTTTTACCTCCACAAAACGAGGGGGAACATGGTTTGAAACATCCGTTGATGATTTTAAAGAGAACGTTGAAAACTTTGCATACGGGCTTTATGATCTCGGTGTGCGGAGGGGCGACAGGGTCTCTATTCACTCAGAAAATAGCACCGAATGGCTCATTTGCGACCTGGCCATACTCAGCCTCGGGGCTGCTAACGTACCGATTTACTCTACCCAGCCGGGCGATCAGATTAAATATATTCTTGAAAATTCTGAAGCCAAAGTTCATATCGTTTCCACGGACGAGATGTTTGCCGAAACCAAGCCGATCATCAAAGACGTAGGGACGGTGAAGGCGATCATTTCGATTTTTGGCTCAAAACATAAAAAATTAAAGACGTTTGAATCGATCCTGCAGCGTGGCAGGAAACTAAAAAAAGAGAAACCGGACCTGCTCAGGAATCAGCGCGAATCGATTTCGCCGGATGACCTGGCCACGCTGATCTATACATCCGGCACCACAGGTGTGCCAAAAGGGGTGATGCTTACCCATAACAATATCTCTTCAAACGTGCGCGGCTCACTCGAAAAGCTACCCTACGAGAGGGAACGGTTTAAGGATGAACCTGTGCTTTCGTACCTGCCGCTATCGCACGTATTTGAGCGGATGATTACCTACATGTATGTCGTGATGGGGTGCAAAATTCACTACGTAGAAGCCGTTGATGAGATCCGGGACGATATGGCGTACGTGAAACCTTTTTTCCTGGCTACGGTGCCCCGGCTTCTTGAAAAAATACAGACCGGCGTGAAGGTGAAAGGCCAGGAGATGAGCGGCCTTTGGAAGAATCTTTACTACTGGGCCATCTACAGAACGGAAGAGTACGATCCCGAGCATCCGCCGTCAGGCCTGGAGGGAATCAAACACACTGTTGCAGAACGGCTGGTGTATAGCAAAATACGTGAACTTTTCGGGGGGAACCTGGGCGGTATTGTCAGCGGGGGTGCGGCGCTCTCGCCCGAGGTATTCCGGTTTATGAACGCCATTGGAATCATCTGCGTGCAGGGATACGGCCTCACGGAAACTTCGCCGGTGATAACCGTTCAGCGGCCGGGCGAGATGAGAGTCGGCTCCTCCGGAAAACCGCTTGATGATGTTGAGATTATGATTGCTGAGGACAAGGAGGTGCTGACCCGGGGGCCGCACGTCATGAAAGGGTATTTTAAGCTGCCCGCTAAAACCGAGGAGGTCATGACGGAAGATGGGTGGTTTAAAACCGGCGATGTGGGAAAAATCGACGACGACGGGTTTCTTTTTATCACCGATCGAAAAAAGTCGATGTTTAAACTCTCAACGGGCAAATATGTAGCCCCGCAAAATATTGAGAACCGGCTGATCAACAGCGGTTTCATTGACCAGGTGGTGGTTATCGGGTATCAGCGTAAGTTCTGTTCTGCCCTGATTGTGCCCGCCTATGATAATGTAAGGAAACGGCTGAAACGGGATGGGTACCGGCCGGACGACCCCATGACCGAGGATGAAAAAGTGATTGAACTGATCCAGGCTGAAGTTGACAAGGCCAACATGCCGCTTTCTCCATGGGAAAAAGTGAAAAAATTTGTGCTCCTTGAGAAAGCGCTTTCCATTGAGGGCGGTGAACTTACGCCCACGCAGAAGGTAAAACGGCCGGTTGTAAATGAAAAGTATAAGGAGCTGATCGATTCGATGTACGATGAGACCTAAGGTGTTTGTGCTCAGTGATATGGGAGATTCCCATTCGGGAGCGCACCGCAAACCTAAAAAAGAACATTCCAATGAGTACGATGACTGAAGATTCAAATCGGGGACCTAAAAAATTCAATATTCAACATGTGGTTGTCCTGGGTGCCGGAGTGATGGGAAGCCAGATTGCGGCGCATTGCATAAATGCCGGGTTGAATGTGAAACTGCTGGACCTGAAATCAGACGACGCGGATCGGCCCAATAAGACGGCCGAGGAGAGCATTCAGAACCTGCCCGGAATGAAGCCGGCCCCCCTGGGCATGCCGGAGTGGGCGGAGCGCATCACCCCCGGCAATTTTGAGGATCACCTGGAGTGGGTTGAGGATGCCGACTGGGTCTGTGAGGTAATTGTGGAGCGGATGGATATCAAAAAAGAGATGATGTCGATGATTGAGAAGGTCCGAACCCCCGGCACTATTGTAAGCTCTAATACATCAGGACTGCCCATTTCGGAGATCAGCGAGGATGTCTCCG
>JAAAOB010000040.1 GCA_009909035.1 Bacteroidota bacterium | reverse complement strand
TTACCCCGGCAAGTGCCACCTAATGGGTGGAGTATGTCTGGGAGCGGATGAATGGCTGTAAATCGGCCATTTAGCCGCTTCAAAACAGCCACAATTGGCCAAAAACTACACTAATTGAAAGAACGAGACTTTAAATATCGGAATTTCGAAAAATCAGGGGTAATTCAAAGCCCTCTCTGATAAAGTTAAATTAATAAATAAAAAATAATGCAGTTTCTATCGATTACTTCAGATGGATTAAAATAATATTTCACTTTTTCAATGGAATGAAACCCCGCCACTCTCCTGTTTCTCATTCCTGTTGGTTTTAAAAACCTGAATTCCATATCTTAAAATTTGTGAAAAAATTGACGTACCATATTTCTCTTCATCACCACTGCCATCGGGGCAACCATGAGCATTTTGTGCACTGAAACCACTTCTTCCGCACACTGCCTCTTCTCTACCCTGCAATTATATCAACCGAACTTTTTTACTGACTGATCCATAAATCTATGAGAACTCTCGACTCAACTACCTCACTGCGTATTGCCATCCAGAAAAGCGGCCGGCTGACCGATAAAACGATCTCTCTTCTTGAGGGCATCGGGCTGAAGTTCGACGACTATAAACGGAGCCTGCTTGTAAAGTGCCGGAATTTTGACGTCGAGCTTTTGCTGATCCGCGACGACGACATCCCCGAGTATGTGGAGGACGGCGTTTGCGATCTTGGGTTTGTGGGGGCTAACGTCGTTGCCGAAGATCAGGCAGAAGTCACCATCCTCCGCGGACTCGATTACGGCGTCTGCCGCCTCTCCCTGGCAGCTCCCAAAAATGGACCTATCAAAACCACCGAAGATTTTGCCGGGAAAAAGATTGCTACGAGCTACCCTGTCCTTACCCGAAACTATCTTAAGGATAAAGGGGTGCCAGATGTTTCTATTGTCACTCTTTCCGGGTCCGTGGAAATTGCGCCCCGCCTGCAGATAGCCGATGCCATCTCCGACCTTGTATCCACCGGGGGCACGCTAAAGGCAAACGGTCTTGTGGAACTCGACAAGATTTTTGATTCTGAGACTCAGCTCATTCAAACCAATAAGCCGCTTTCTGATGGAAAACAGCAGCTCATCGACAAGATGCTTCAGCGGATTGAGGGACACAAAACCGCCGCTGAAAGCCGGTATATCATGATGAATGCGCCCAAAACCGCGGTACCGACGATCAAGGATTTACTGCCATCCATGAAAAGCCCCACGGTGATGCCTCTGGCCGACAACGGCATGGTAGCCGTCCATACGGTGATTCCCATCGACACCTTTTGGGACGTTATGGAGAAGCTAAAAGCCGCCGGCGCAACCGATATCGTGATGTTGCCGATTGAATCGATGATTGTTTAATAGATAATAGATGCGAGATATTAGATAAAAGAAATAGATCTCCCCTCGAGGGGAGATGGTCTAATTTCGTTCTATCGAAATTTGACCTGAGGGGTGTCCCTGGGACTGAAATCACACTTCAAATTCCCCTTTTGATTCAAAATTAAAATAAATTATGGAACTGTACACCTACAAAGACCTTACCCCTGAAAAAATCATCGCCTTAACGCGGCGTCCAAAAATGGATTTTGCATCCGTTTTTGGTACGGTTCAGCCGATCCTGGATGATGTAGAATCGGGTGGAGATACGGCCATCCAAAAATATACGCAGAAGTTTGATGGATTGACCCCCGATTCGGTCACGGTTGACCCGAACGCCATCTCCGTCGCCCTTGATCCCGACGTGAAAGAGGCGATCGACACGGCGATACAAAATATCTACCGGTTTCATCGCGAGCAGTTTTCAATGAAGCTTGATGTGGAGACAATGAACGGCGTCTACTGCAGCCGTATCGCCAGGCCCATTGAACGGGTCGGGCTTTACATTCCGGGAGGAACAGCACCGCTTCCTTCTACCACCATGATGCTGGGCGTGCCCGCCATGATTGCGGGATGTAAAACCATTGTGATTGCCACGCCGCCTGACAATGAGGGCAATGTGCCGGAATCTATACTGTACATTGCTCAGAAAATTGGGGCACAAACGGTGGTAAAAGCCGGCGGAGCGCAGGCAATTGCAGGTATGGCGTACGGAACGGAATCGATCCCAAAGGTGGATAAGATTTTCGGCCCCGGCAACCAGTATGTCACCGCCGCCAAGATGATCCTACAAAACAGCGAGGCGATGGTTTCTATCGATATGCCGGCCGGCCCGTCGGAAGTGCTGGTGATTGCCGACGAAACCGCCGATCCGGAGTTCATTGCCGCGGATCTCCTCTCGCAGGCCGAACACGGCTCCGACAGCCAGGTGGTGCTGGTTGTTACCCACAACGCCGACCTCGACGCCATTACCAACGCCACTTCCGAGCAACTGGACGCCCTGCCCCGGAAGAGATTCGCCGCTGATGCACTTGAAAAAAGCTTTACGATCGTAGTAGAATCCACTGAGCAGGCAATGGCCTTCTCAAACCGATACGCGCCGGAACATCTCATCATTAATACAGATGATGCGGAAGATCTGGCCGACAAGGTAGAAAACGCCGGGTCGGTCTTTATCGGCCAGTGGACGCCCGAAAGCATGGGCGATTACGCCTCCGGCACCAACCACACGCTGCCAACCTACGGCTACGCCCGGATGTACAGCGGCGTATCGCTACACAGCTTCCAGAAATTTATCACAATGCAGACCATTACCAAAGACGGTTTGTTATCTCTCGGGCCCACCGTGGAAACACTGGCTGACATTGAAGGATTGCGGGGCCACAAAAATGCGGTTAGTTTAAGGCTGGCGAAACTTAGATTATAGATATGAGATGGAAAATAGTCCCCCTTTGAAGGGGGGGATGTTTGGACGCGTTAAGCGTTCAAACCGGTGGGATGACTCACGGAGCGTTGATCCAATATTTTGCTAAAACTTATGATTATGCCCTCACGGACATCCCCCGAAACCTCCTGCGTCGGTTCCTGCCCCCTTCGAAGGGGGACTTTTGAATCCCAAATCAAATTTGAATCCCAATGCCAACTACCAATATCCAATCCCTGGTTCGTGAAAACATCCGCAACCTGACGCCCTATCGCAGTGCACGCGATGACTTTGACAAGGGCGTATTGCTTGATGCCAATGAGAATAGTTTTGGTTCATCGGTGCGGAGCCCGCTGGACCTGCATCGCTATCCAGACCCTATGCAGGACTGCCTGCGCGAGGTGATTGCCGAGTATCGAGGTGTAGAATCAGAGAACCTGTTCCTGGGTGTCGGCAGCGATGAACCGATCGATCTGCTGATGCGTATTTTTTGTGAGCCGGGCAAGGATTCTATCATCATCACACCTCCCACCTACGGGATGTACAAGGTCTCGGCCAATATTAACAATGTAGGCGTGAAAGAAGTACGGCTAACGGAACAGTTTCAGCTTCAGCCCGAAAAGATCCGGAAAGCGGCGGACGACACCACGAAACTGTTGTTTCTCTGCTCTCCAAATAATCCCACGGCGAATGACATGAAGCGGACCGACCTGTTAAAGCTGTGCACGACCTTTCCCGGCATTGTGGTGGTGGATGAGGCATACATCGATTTCAGCCGGCAGGAATCCATGGCCGCAATGGTGCAGCAGTATCCCAACCTGGTGGTGCTGCAGACTTTCTCCAAGGCGTTTGGCCTGGCCGGGATCCGTCTCGGGGTAGCGATCTCCAATCCGGACATTATCAACTACATGATGCGGGTAAAGGCCCCGTACAATATCAATAAACTAACGGCCGATACCGCACTGAAAGCGTTTGACAACCTGGAGCTGCTCAAGTTCAACATTAATAAGATTCGTGAGGAGCGTCAATATGTGGCCGAGCAGCTCGGGCACAGCGAAGCCGTTGAGAAAGTATATCCATCAAACGCGAACTTTCTGCTCTTTAAGATCCGGCACGCCAAAGAAGTCTACAACAATTTGGCTACATTGGGTGTTATCGTGCGATATCGCGGAAACGAGCCGCACTGCGAAGACTGCCTGCGGGTCACCATCGGCATGCCGGATGAGAATGTGAAATTTTTGAAGGCGCTTAAAGATGTTGTGGGGTGATGCAGAAGTGAAAAGTGAAAAGGCAGAAGTGACCATCTCCCCTGGAGGGGAGATAATGTGAGCGTTCAGCGAAACATTTGAGGGGTGTTACCCCAGTCCATCACAAGCCCAGAACACCCCACCAATTCCAAAGCTGAACGCTTTGGAATATCCTCCCCTCCCCGGGAAACTACATCCGGGACGCAAGCGCAGGGGAGTTTTTTAAATACCAAACGTACAATCATATGAAAATCTACATCCATCCAACAGCATTCGAATCCGGAAGCGACAACCTGCTGCCTGAAGGGGCTCTCTTCAGCCTGAAGTATCTACAGGAGGCTGACATTGAACTAAGTTATGATCCTGAATCCCTCACCGATCAGCAGCTTTCATTGATTAAAAATGAATCCATTACAAACAGCTCATTTGATCAATCTACGGCCGACGGTCTCATCAAAAAAGAGAACGTCTACCTGTTTGAATCCGCCGGTGAAGTAATCGAGTCGTCCGAAACGTGGACGGATCTGTCCCGGGCTATCCTTTTTCCCAGCCGGAAAGCGATGTTGAAACGGGATACGAAAGAGACACAGATTTCAATCTCCATCAACCTGGACGGCACGGGAAAGAGCAGCATCAGCACTGGCCTGAACTTCTTTGATCACATGCTGGACCAGATCGCGCGTCACGGCCTGATCGACCTGGAGCTCACCTGTGAAGGTGACCTGGAGGTAGACGAACATCACACCATCGAAGATACGGCCATTGCGCTTGGGCAGGCGATCCGGAAAGCAATCTCTGAAAATAAGGCCGGTATCCAGCGATACGGGTTTGTCCTGCCAATGGATGAGGCGCAGGCCACGGTGGCCATCGACCTGTCGGACCGGCCCTACCTGCGATGGGAGGTGGACCTCGAAAGAGAATACGTGGGCGATCTGCCGACCGAGATGTTAGAGCACTTTTATTATACCCTGGCCATGAACGTAAAGGCTACCCTGCATGTTAAAGCAACCGGAAAAAACGAACACCACATAATTGAATCGATATTTAAAGGCTTTGCGAAAGCATTACGATTTGCTATCAGCCGGAACGAACGAATACGTGGAATTTTACCAACAACGAAAGGAACGATTTGAGTGAAATGTGAAAAATCTCCCCTTCAGGGGAGTCCGCCTTCAGGCGGGAGGGGTGTACTCAAAATGAATTTCAAATTTTGAATCTATGTCTCATAAATAAATGAATTCAGTTAACACCCCACCCTTCGAAGGGAGAGTGCTCACTTTCAGCTTCCTAATTTAATTTATACAATGATCGGAATCATCAAATACCAGGCTGGAAATCTTACATCCGTTTCAAATGCACTGAAGCGCCTGGGGGCCGAACACACGATATCCGATGATCCAGATACACTTGAAAAAGCGGACGGAATTATTTTTCCCGGTGTAGGTCATGCTGGGGCGGCAATGGACGATCTCCGCTCGCGCGACCTCGATGTGTGGCTGAAGAATACCGATAAACCGGTACTCGGCATCTGCCTCGGCATGCAGCTGTTGTTTGAGTCATCGGAAGAGGGGGATAGCGAAGGGCTTAATGTGATCCCCGGCCGGCTAAAAAAATTCAACTCTTCCGTGGCAAAAGTACCGCATATGGGCTGGAACCAGTTTTCACCTGTGAAAGAGCATTCCCTGATTTCAGGCATTAGCAACAAACAGTTTCTCTACTATGTCCACGGCTACTATGCACCTACCAACGAGCATACGCTGGCCTCCTGCCACTATATCAACGATTTTGCAGCAGTTGTTGCCAGGGACAATTTTTTGGGCGTTCAGTTTCACCCTGAAAAATCGGGCCAGGTAGGATCGCTTCTTCTGCAAAACTTTGTTGATATTGTAAACGGACGCAAGTAAATGATTTGCCGGTTCTAAGCAAGATGAACATCACTCATACATTAAGATTAAGCACCGTGTTCTTACCTCATACCGTTGATTTAAATTCAGGTTTAGATTTGCTCAATTTCCTATCTTTTCTTCCGAGCCAGAGACCGAACCAACGATAAACAATGAGAATCATTCCCGCCATTGACCTTCTCGACGGAGAGGTTGTGCGCCTGCAAAAAGGTGATTATTCAAAAAAAACAGTCTACAACCACGATCCCATCCAGGAGGCGAAAAAATTCAGCGCAGCAGGCTTTAATCATATTCATGTTGTAGATCTGAACGGTGCAAAGAGCGGGACATTTGAAAATCTCCCCGTTATTCGCACTATGATAAATGAGGCGGGTCTTTCGGTTCAGACCGGTGGTGGTGTTCGATCGCGCGGGGATATCGACCTGCTGCTGGATGCCGGCCTCAGCGGGGTGATCTGCAGCTCCATGGCGGTAAAAAGTCCCGATGAGTTTACAAAAGTCGTACAGGATCACCCGAACGAAATGATCCTCGGCCTGGATCTTAAGGATGGAAAAATGGCGTACGGCGGATGGCTGGAAACCTCCGACCGTCCGATCGAAGAGTTTCTGGATCCGCTGATTGAAGCCGGCCTGAAAACCGTACTCAGCACCGATATTGCCCGCGACGGCATGCTGAGCGGGCCAAATGTAGAGATGTACAGCGACTTGCAAAACCGATTTCCAAGTCTCAACTGGATCGCCTCCGGCGGCGTTTCAAGCCTGCAGGATTTAGTTGAGCTTCAGAACCACAACCTCTACGGTGTAGTCGTCGGACGGGCGTACTACGAAGGAAACATCCGCCTGGATGAGATGCGGGAGTTGCATACGTTTGGGCTTTAGTAAACACACACATCGCCATCAAATCCCCTCTCGTCCCGAAGGGATCCCTAAGGGAAGAGGGGACAGACGAGCGAAATCACGCGAAGCGGGCATTACGATCGTCAGGGGTGTGTCCCAGGGAGCTCTGATTTAATTCTTAATTTACATCTTAACTCTCACCCCCGTGCATTTCACATAAAAATCCTCTTTATTTATTGATTCGTAGTATCAACAGTCAGAATTGAGTTGGAATCCATGCAATGAATCATCCCGAAAAATATAGCCCAGGAAAAATACCCTCCACCCGTCGGCCGCGAATCATTTTTGTGATCATCATGCTGATTACAACCCTCGCCATCATCTGGCCGGGTCCTGCCATCTTTTCATCATCCACGCCCCTGATTTTAGGTTTTCCACTCTCTTTTACCTGGATTATTCTGTGGGTAATCATCGGTTTTGCCGCTCTGGTGGGAATCTATCTCTCCGATAAACATGAAGATAAGGTCTGATCTCTATGGAAACCGGAACCACTATTCTCCTCATCGTTGGCGTCTACCTGCTGATCTCACTGCTGACCGGCATTATTCCCTCCCTCCGAATCACCAGCAGCGTGAGCGGGTACGTAGCCGGCGATCGCAGCATGAACGCCTTTATCCTCTATTTTGTGATCGGTGCTTCTATCTTCTCCTCATTTGCTTTCCTGGGCGGGCCGGGTTGGGCCTATTCGCGCGGGGCCGCCGCGTTTTACATTATCGCGTATGGTGTGATCGGTATCGTGCCACTCTATTTTTTTGGGCCCAGGGCCTGGCGGCTGGGCAAAGAGCATGGATTTGTCACCCAGGCCGAGCTTTTGGCCAACCGGTTCGACAGTCGATTCCTTTCGGTGATGCTCGCCATTCTCAGCGTGGTGGTTTTTATCCCCTACCTCACCCTGCAGATGGTGGGCGCCGGGTACGTGCTGAATGTGATCAGCGAGGGGCTGATTCCCTACTGGGCCGGGGCGGGTGTCACCTACCTGGTGGTGCTGATCTACGTCTATTTCAGCGGTGTGATGGGGGTTGGATGGTCCAATGCCTTCCAGGGAATGTTTATGATGGTGATGGCATGGGTATTGGGAATCTATCTTCCAAATACCCTCTACGGCGGCATCGGGCCGATGTTTGAGGCCATAATGGAAGCCGGCAACACCGCCATGCTGGAGGCGCCCGGGCTGGCCGCCGATGGAACCGCCTGGAACTGGTGGGGATACGGCTCTGCCGTGCTGGTTTCCGCTGTCGGTTTCTCGGTCTGGCCCCACTTTTTTATGCGCAGTTTCGCCGCAAAAAATGTAAAAACCATGCGTTTGAGCGTTGTTCTCTATCCAACGTTCCTGCTGTTCCTGGTTCCCATCCTGCTCATTGGCTTCTCTGCCGTGGTGGCGTTTCCAGGCGTGGAACCGGCCGACAGCATTCTGCCGCACATTCTTATGCAGCTCGATCTGCCCGCCGTTGTCATCGGCCTGTTTTGCGCCGGTGCACTGGCGGCGTCGATGTCCTCCGGTGACGCCATCCTCCATTCCGCCGCATCCATCGGGATCCGCGATGGAATCAGCCAGGTCGTGAACCTGACCGACAAAACCGAACGACTGCTCATCCAGATCTCTGTTCTGGTGATCGGGTTGATTGCCTATTTGTTTGCCGTGGTGATCGACGTGTCGATTGTGGCGCTGCTGCTCGGGTCCTACGGCGGCGTGGCGCAGATCTTCCCCATCATATTTGTGATGTTCTACTGGAGCCGCGCCACAAAAGCGGGTGCACTGGCCGGACTTTTCGGTGGCATCGCCATCAACACTCTTTTCCTGCTATTCCCGGAGATCAAACCGCTGCCTGTTCATGAAGGAATTTACGGATTGATTGCTAATATCATCCTGCTGATCGGCGTAAGCCTTGCCACTAAACCGGATGATCCGGAGAGGATATTGCGTTTCAGAAATTCAGGCTAACGTTCCTAATACCTGATGACACCCAGCCGCGGCCTGCCACAGGTAGTTTAAACCTGATTTCCCATTGCTCTGCCATCTGCTTATTTCGTATGTTATGTCACATTTGTCCTGTTAACCGATCCTCATGCTAATGAAACGCTTAATCATCATCACAACTATCGCTTTGGCTACCTATCTTAACACGAGTTGTTCAACCGCTAATCAAACCGAACGGGAGAATGAACCCCAACAATCCGATGTGCCCAGTGTTTCAATTGAAGGAGCCGCCGCACACTGGGTGTCGGCCGATCGCCTGATTTGGGATGCCGGCGGTGATGCAGACAGCTATGAACTTTATTACAGCTACGACGCCAAGCTTGAGATCTCTGCAACGGGAGTGACCGGAGGAGAATCGTTTGCAATGTCTCCGGATGCTGATCTCTCTGATGCACTTGCCGATCAATTCCGGCACATTTCCGATCGGCCGGTGTTTTCGCTCAACGCTGACCGCAATGAAATTCACAAAGCGCTGAAGGGTCAGCTTGTGTCGGTCGCGAGGGATGAGAATGGACAACCGGTAAAGGCTTCAAAGGTACAGACACACGGGGTGATTGATGATCTTTTTGTCTATGACGGAGACCTCGGTCCGGTCTATAATGGGAATGACATTGAACTGAGTCTCTGGGCGCCCACAGCGCAGTCGGTCATGCTGCGGGTGTATGATGAGGAGAAGAATTTGGAAGAAGAAGTAGAACCAATAAAATCATCCCCGGCCGATGGGGTCTGGCGGTTTCAGGGTCCGGCCGAATGGGACCGGGACTTTTACCGGTTTGTTGTGCAGGTCTACCACCATGAAACCGGTCAGGTTGAACAGTTTGAGGTTACCGATCCCTACTCGGTCAGCCTGGCAACCGACAGCGAATTCAGTCAGTTTGTGGATGTCAGCAGCAACGATCTGAAGCCACAGGGGTGGGACGATCTGGTGAAAACTCTGCCGGATCACGCCGACATCACCCTCTATGAAGCGCATATTCGGGATTTCAGCATCATTGACGAAACCGTGCCGCAACAGCATCGCGGAACGTACATGGCGTTTACGCACAACGGGGAAAACGGCAGCGATCTTTCCGATGGCATGGCCCACCTGCAGCGCCTATCAAACGCCGGGCTGACCCACCTTCACCTGCTGCCCCTGAACGACATCGCCTCTATCATAGAGAACCAAGACGAACGGGTTGATCTGGATGATCCGTTCAGCCGTCTGTGTGAGGTGACCGGTGCCGAAAATCTGCAGGATGAATGTACACGTTATGGCAAATCATCAATCCGAGAGGTGTTCAAACAACTTGCTGAGGATGATCCCATTACAAAAGAGATCCAGCGGATCTATGCGGAATCGGGTCCGGGAGGCAGCCTCAAACAAAACGACGGGTTTAACTGGGGGTATGATCCCTTTCACTTCAATGTACCGGAAGGCAGCTACGCCACAGATCCTGAGGGGCCACAGCGGATTCTGGAACTGCGCGAAATGGTAAAACACCTACACGAAATCGGCCTGAATATTGTGGTTGATGTGGTCTACAATCACACCCACGCTACCGGCGACTCAAAATTTTCGGTACTGGATAAAGTGGTGCCCGGCTACTACCACCGGCTAAATCCCGATACCGGCCAGGTGGAAACCTCTACCTGCTGTTCCAACACGGCCGCGGAGTTTGCCATGATGGAACGTCTGATCATCGATTCGGTGATCTTTTGGGCAACAGAGTATAAGATCGACTCCTTTCGGTTCGACCTGATGGGGCATCATCCCAAATCGGTCATGGAAAACCTGCAGGACGCACTTTCGGAACTCACTCCCGATGAGCTCGGTGTGGACGGCAGCAAGATCTACATCTACGGGGAGGGCTGGAATTTTGGCGAAGTAGCCGACGACCGCATTTTCGAGCAGGCCACGCAGTTCAACATGGGCGGAACCGGGATCGGGAATTTCAACGACCGCAGCCGGGACGCCATCCGGGGCGGCTTTCACTCCTGGACCGGCCGGGAACAGGGAGTTGCCAATGGCCGGTTTCTCTACCCCAATGAAGATGTTACCGCAGACCTGGACCAGGAAAAACAGGCCCTCTTCGACCAGACAGACCGCATCAGGGTGGGAATGACGGGAAACCTGGCCACTTATCCCTATATCAACAAAAACGGTGAGTTGGTTGAAGGTAGCAATGATTACATCGGCTATGCACTCAACCCGGTGGAGTCGGTCAACTACATCGACAAGCACGACAACGAAACGCTGTGGGACAACACGCAAACCAAGCTCCCTTTTGATATGGAGATGGAGAACCGGGTGAGGGTTCACTTACTGAGTACGGCATTCATCAACTATGGTCTGGGTGTACCGTTTCACCAGCTTGGCACCGATCTTCTGCGCTCCAAGTCGATGGACCGCAACAGCTACGACTCCGGTGACTGGAATAACGCGATTGACTACACGCTGGAAACCGATAACTGGGCGATCGGCCTGCCGCAGCGGCAGGATAACGAGAACCAATGGGAGGTGCAGGGGCAGATCATGAGTAATCCAACCATCCATATTGAAAAAGAGCATATGGAGCTGGCGCATCAGCTTTTCCAGGAGCAGCTTCAGATTCGCTACAGCTCTCCGCTGTTCCGCATGCAGGATGCAGAGGAGATTCACAGGCGGGTTGGATTCCACAATACCGGCCCCGGCCAGAAGCCCGGTTTGATAGCCATGAGCCTGTCGGATGGATCGTGCGCCGGCGGTGACCTCGACCCCCAACATGATGGCATCCTCGTACTCTTCAATGCTGATCTTAGACCTATGCAGTTCACAGCCGGCATCGGGGGACTCGAACTTCATCCACAGCTCAAAGCAGGATCCGATCCAGTAGTACAATCCACAACGATCGTGAACGGAACCATCACGGTTCCGCCGATCACGGCACTGGTTTTGGTGAAACCTCAATCCGGCGGGCAGGGAGAGTTTCCATGTAATCCGGTTGTTGAGTAATCTCCTACCCAAGGGCGATGCCCGGGTTGTGTTAAGACAGGCTTTCAGCCTGTTGGCAGCCGCAACTTATCCTAATGCTTAAAAAAACCAGTCCGTCTGCTCTAAATGTGTTGTCATATCCTCAGGCCAGCGGCCTGATTCATCTCAACCCGGGGTACAATCCCCGGGTATGAAGTAGGCCCTAAAAACGGCAGGCTGAAAGCCCGCATCAGACAAACACTGCTGAATGACGATCAATAGATTTTCAGGAAGAAAACAGATCAATACTGGTTTTACTACTAACCGGCAATCTGATTTTGACACTACAACACTTGAAATCCCCTCATCAAAAAAATAACCGATACCCCAAAAAGAACTCTCCATCGCCGGTTTTAGTTATATATCTGAACACAAAATATTAATCAAACGGAGATAGATATGGGAGCTAAAAAGATTCTGCTGATTGCAGGCGATTACGGAGAAGACCTTGAAACAATGGTGCCGTTTCAGGCATTGCAAATGGTAGGGCACGAGGTACACGCCGTCTGTCCCGGCAAGAAAGAAGGCGATACATGCCCGACCGCCGTTCATGATTTCGTGGGCGATCAAACCTACAAAGAACTGACGGGGCACAATTTCACGCTGAATTACGATTTTGATAACGTGAATGTTGAGGATTACGACGCTCTTGTGGTTCCCGGCGGCCGTGCACCAGAATACCTCCGGCTGAATGAGGATGTACTCGAGATGGTTCGCCACTTTATAAACGAAGACAAGCCGATTGCGGCGATCTGCCACGGACTTCAGATTTTGGCTGCAGCCGGTGGAATTGAGGGACGAACACTCACCGCCTATCCCGCCTGTGGACCCGAAATGATACTTGCAGGCGCGGATTACAAGGAAGTTCCGCCAACCGAAGCGGTTGTGGATGGCAACCTGGTAACCACACCCGCATGGCCCGGACACCAAAAATGGCTGGCCGAGTTTCTGAAGGTGTTGGGTACAGAAATTTCTCACGGCAAAGAACTTGCCCACCAGGTATAATTCTTTGATGAGTATACTTTCAGACCCGCAATGTCTTACTGAGACATTGCGGGTTTTTTTATGCCAATAAATATGCAATACCACGAGACCCACCCCTGAAATCTTGCTAAACGCTTCGATTCCCATCCCCTGCGGAGGCTGTGAAGAAATTCGACAACAAATTTCGATTCAGTTAAACTTTACAGGCAAATAGATTTATTTCGAAGCTCCCCTCCATATCAAGTCCCGTCAGGGCGAGATAGGGAGGGGGCGGGGGTGGGTCAGAAAAACTGGAAGCGCCGAAAATAACAGGATTCGTAAATTAATTAGGTGCGATTTTTTTGGAAATCTATTTTCTCACAGCCTCCCGCGGATGAGACAGAGCATAAAGCGTGTGCCGCAGGCACGATAGCGACTGCTCAGAGGAGGGTTAGCTGGGCCTGTAAATTGCACATTGCCACCAGACCCATATCTGCACCAACTCTGGCAGGTTGGTTTGATTTTTTACTTCTTATTCCGCCGGCACCGTTCGCTGCAATATTTCACGTTTTCCCAGTCGCGCTCCCACTTCTTCCGCCATTCAAACGGCCGACCGCAAACAGGACAAATTTTAGTTGGCAGTTTCTTTTTTGACATCGGTTCAGCTACCTCCTGTTCTTTACATGCTTCCTTAAAATACCTTTGTTCTCCTCTTTCACCTTGTTACTCCCTTTCTTGCTCCACAATATCTTACTGGCATGTTTATAGCTCTCTTTTACATCCTCAATGATGGGCGCCGGGTAATCTGTTCCAATCCTGCAGCCGTACATTTGCTGCTCCATCTCGCTCATCTCCCACGGTTCATGAATCAAATCACGGGGAACTTCCGAAAGCTCAGGAACCCATTCCCGGATAAATTCGCCATCAGGATCATGGTCGTACCCCTGTTTGATAGGATTGTAGATTCTGATCGTGTTTACTCCAATTGTCCCGGCCTGCATCTGAAACTGCGAGTAGTGAATCCCCGGCTCAAAATCGAGGAATTGTCTGGCCAGATGCAGCGAGCCTTTCGACCAGTCGAGCCAAAGGTGGTGCGTTAGGAACGAAACCAGCATCGCCCGCATCCGGAAGTTTAGATAGCCTGTCGAAATCACGCTTCGCATGCAGGCATCCACCATCGGGAAGCCGGTCGTCCCTTCTTTCCACGCCTGGAATTTTTCCTCATTCCACTCTCTCCTGATGTCGTCATACCCACGATTCATATTTTCAAACTCAATGCGCGGTTCCGACTCAAACTTTTGAATAAAATGGCAGTGCCACCCCAATCGGGATCGGAAACTTCGAAGCCCTCGTTTCGATGGCGCATCATCGTAGTGCTCATCCGCATATTGAACAGCCTGCTTGATGCTCATGTTGCCCCACGTAAAATGAGGCGAAAGCCTGCTACAGCCTGTCCGTGCCGGCCCGGGAGCTGAAATGGATGCATTGTAATCCGAACAACGTTCATGAATAAAACTTTTCAACAGCTTCCACGCTTTTTCTTCCCCACCTGTTTGAAAATAACCGGTTTCCTCTTTAAAACGGTTTGGAATAGATGTATTGATAATATCCAGAATATTATCCGATACCCGTACCGAGTGTAGCTGATCAAGATTCGGTTCGGCCTGCGGTTCATCCATGGTGGACTTCCATGTGTCCCGCCATCCATCGCGATGCATCAAGCCCCGCTGCACGGCATTTGTTTGATACTCCTTCCACTCAATATCCATCGTTTCAAACCACATCTTCATCGCCAGATCGCGCTGGTACGTCAGATCGATGCCGGTTTCTTCATGGCTGTAAACCGCCTTGAGATCATACTGATCAGAAATCCTATCAAAAAAAGTTTCAGCTTCCTCGTATGCTACAAGTAGTTCAAGGTCATGTTCAGACAGTTTCACCATCATATCTGTTAGCGATTGCCAAACAAATCGCCAGTGACGAACATCGTAGTGCGGATCATGGATCAGGGACGGCTCAAACAGGTACACCAATAGGCTGGGATTCTCTGATTCTGCTGCTGCTTTTAACGGAGCGTGATCCTTCAGCCGTAGATCGCGCTTAAACCAGACGATATTGATTGTTTCTTTCTCCATAGTTGCCAGTAAACAGATATCTGCCGCTGTTTCATTTCATATTTCTGGCAAACAGATGGATTCCGGCATAGATTTTACCGATGCAGTCCCCTATCTTTTGTCTGTCCTGACATTGCTGCTACTTGACCCTGTAGTTCAACCGGATAGAACGAGAGCCTCCTAAGCTTTAGATCCCAGTTCAAGTCTGGGCGGGGTCACTTTACTCTTTTTACGCTGTTGAATTTGTGGTTACCTGGTTCGAAAGGGATTAATCACCCTTCCGCTCATACAATCCCAAAAACGACTGGCGCCAGGTTTTACCACCATCCTCAGATGTCTCCCATTGTTGTTCTACACGGCCGTCATCCAGGAGTGTCCAGGTAATGCGATGGGTCACAGAGCCTTGCGGCGTCTCTTTAGTTTGAGATAGAGTCATGTTACCTTCCACCAACCCACCATCAAGATCAAGTATAAGGCCACTGCCACCTACCCACGTTTGTCTCCATGTACCCGTAGATGAATCGTAAAAATTGATACTTTTCCCGTCATTCCCCTGCGCGGATGTCCACTCCTCCAGCAGCGCACAACCGTTTGATATGCGGCTAACGATGCTGCTTCCGATCACATTACCCCGGGCATTCCTCACGGTCCATTCTCCAATCCAGTAGTCAAACTGCCTGAATTCCGGACCTGAGCAAGCCTCCGAAATGGGTGCCGAAGGATTGGATTGAGCATATACAACCTGCAGAAAACAGGATTGAGTTATAAAGATTCCAATAAATAGTATAAAAAGTCTCATAGCAAGAGTAGTTTTAAAGAATTTTGGCATGTCAGATTAATCGATACTTACGGATTTCGGAGCAGTTGAGTTACGCTGGGACATTTGAAGCGATCGATCCACAAATACATTTTGATTTCGGTTTTAAAACCAAATCACACAACGATTACTTCAACCGAACCCAATGGTCGGTTCATGTCGCACCGGAAAATTGCAGGAGTTGGCGATGAAACACATCTCATGCGCCTGCTGATGCAGTTTTGTGGCTTTATCAAGATGATCCGCATCTGATATTATAACCTCAGGATAAAGCACTACTTCAGTAAATCTGCCGCTGCCATTCTTCCGCTCTTCCATCACTCCAGCCGCCTGATCCCGGTACGACAACACCCGAAGTCCCTCATCCGCACACAGGTGCAGGTACCACAGCATATGGCAGGCCGACAGGGAGGCCAGGAACAGCTCTTCGGGATTCCATTTCGTTTTATCGCCGCGAAAGGCGGGATCCGCACTTCCCTGAAGTTCAGGCTTCCCGTTTACCTCAACGCTAAACGACCGGTCGTACGACCTGTAATCTGCCGTTCCCCCTCCGCGGTTCCCGGTCCAGTGTAGCATCGTGCTGTAGTGGTGTGATGTCATCCCGAAACGTGGTTATCGTCAGTTTTCGATTTCTCTGTTGATTTCACTGCCTCCCACCCGATCATCGTAATCTTTCGCTTTATCCCCCATCGATAGTTGCCGAACCCGCCGGCTGACGGAACGATTCTGTGGCACGGAATAAAAAACGCGATGGGATTTTTCCCCACGGTCGACCCGACGGCACGCAGCGCCTTCGGATTCTCAATCTCTTTTGCAACATCCGAACAACATCTCAACTCCCCCTCCGGTATTCGCAACAGAGATTCCCAAACGCTGATTTGAAACGGCGTCCCTTTCACATGCAGATCAACGACACTCTCCGGTAATCCCGGTGTTTGCAATGCGCCGGATAACAAAACGTGTTCAGGCATTTCTCCGCGTCTGATCTCCGCTTCCGGAAACTCGTCATGCAGTAGATTGATGCACTCCTGCTGCTCAGAAAGAAACGATATCCTGCAGACACCTTTGCCGGTTGAAGCAGACATCATCCTGCCAAACGGGGTTTGTTGTACAGAGTAGGTGATCATAAGCGGCTCCCCGCCATTTTGGTACTCATCAGGTTCCATTCTGATAATGTTCAGAAACCGATTATGATGCCTCGGAGAGGCAGACAATCTCCTGCTGCCGGCTGTATGAAACAGGTCGGGAGTGTTTCTTCCATTTTGGTTTTGCAGCTGAGACCTCAGCAACTGAGAGAACGTTTCCGGATCAACGCCCGACCATTCGGCAAACATCCGTCTGAAATGATCCACGTCAAGGTCTGCCACTTCCGCCAGCTCTTCGGTGGATGGATGCAGTTGACGATGGGTCCCCATGTAGCCAACGGCTTTTTCGATGTTGTAAAAGTTTCGGCTCATACCCGGCTCTTTTATGATTTTACACATTCCAGCGCTCTGTACGGTTCCTCATCTTCAAATCAAGTGGTTCTAAGAAAAAAGCTGCCGTTCCCATTGAGGATGGTACCGCCTAAAACTCGATAATACCGCTCATGGAAAAGCGGTTTCTGAATCGAAACCAAGCTGCAAACAGTAGCGTAACCAATACTGAACCTTCAATAAATCCCTTCAGCTATGCTACTAAAAAACACGCTTTTTACCGCACTTATTTTCGCACTTTCATTCGCACCTGCTGTTTTTGCGCAGGCTCCTGCGCATAATTACAGCAACCCGGACGATAATCTCAGCATCAATGAAAGCAATCTCTACTGCTTCCAAAACCTTCAATGCCTTATTCAGGAGAATCCCTTCGAAAATTCTACCTTTGAAGAGATTGACCTGAATAATTCAACAGAAAAATATGTGATTGAAGGAGAATCTGAAAATGAATCGCTCTACGCAGAATATAACGGATCTACAGGAAACCTGATTAAATCTACGGTTATTCAGACTAATATTAAACTTCCGCGAGCCATCATGGAGACCCTGGTTTCCGATACCTATAAATCCTGGAAGATGCTCGGAAATAAACGAATCATAAAGAATTTCTCTGAAGATTCCATCCGGTACGAAGTCATCCTGATGAAAGATGGTGAGCTCCGCGTTGAGTATTTTAACCGGTATGGTGGCTTTGAGAACCCGCTATCCTGACCCGACCGAATGTCAGATCCCAAACGTACCGTTTACCAATCTAAAGATGAACAAGCCCGGCCAAAATGCCGGGTTTTTTTTGAAACATACAATCAGAAGATCTGTCAAGGCATCAAATGTTTAATTTACACGACAAAGACGACCTGAGAACTCTGCGATTCCCAACAAAAACAACAGGTATGATTATGCGGCTTGGTGATCTCCACTGCGAGATGGCACCCTTATTGGACCAATATTGTTGGTAAGTACCTTATTCAACGATTGAAGCAAGCGTTTTCCAAACGGTGTGTCTTAACCACAGGAGATCTCGCATCGGGGGAGGGATGACGTCAATGGCCTTAAAAATATTTATAACCCCAGCTGCTCCTGCAAATGGGCCGACCGCCGGCGTGAAACTTCGATCTCCTTTCCGCATCTCAACGTGATTTTAAACTGGCTATTTTCACTCTTTTGAAGGTTTTCGATATGGTGCAGGTTTACGATATACTGCCGGTTCACTCTGAAAAAGGTTCGGGAAGGTAATCGGGTTTCAAGGTACTGGAGAGAGCGGTTGATCAGCAGCATGCCTTCCGTAAAACAGGTCCTGCAGTAATTTCCGTAAGTTTCAAAATACCGTACGTCCGACAGGTTCACCAGCTGACATTTATCACCATCGCACAACAGAACGGTATCTTTGTGGGAAAGTCGATTCATAGGGCAAACAGATCGCTGGTTTCTGGCATGTCTGATCTATCTACGATTTTTCCGCTTTATTGTTACCTTCATTTGTTATAAAATTCATCGCCCTCTTGAACTTCCCGCTCATTCGATCGTCACACCGTCCCGTTTAAATAAAAGGTGTGGGTCCCATTCTTTTATTCCTCCCGTAAAATCATAAAAT
>JAAAOB010000080.1 GCA_009909035.1 Bacteroidota bacterium | reverse complement strand
GCTTGCAGACCGGCTCTTTTTTTCTCAGCCTCTCACTCGTTCCCCGCACCCTATGGATGAATGTTTTAGATCTGACGACCAAAAATATTTTGAGATTTAAAATTATTGGTATAGTTTATTATGAAGCGTGTAAGCGCTTACATTTTTTCAATACTCAGATTTCGCCAAAACAATGCCCTAATCGCTCCTCTAACATGAAGAAACTTGTTACACTTTCCTTAACTTTTCTTTTCACTATAACACTATTTACTCCGGGTAATGCACAAGATTTTTTGATGCAGGGCTGGTACTGGGATTATCCCAAACCCAACTGCAATGGATACACCGGGCCATCTCTCGCATCCGAAATGGCTGCTCTTGCGGATGAACAGAGTGACGCCGGCATTACCATGATGTGGCTTCCGCCACTGTCGAAAGCCAGTTTTGGGAACTGCAGCAATGGGTACGATCCCCAGGATTTATATGATTACGGACAGGTTACCGGCCGGACCGGTCTTGGTACAGGTGCCGAAGTTGAGAGCTGGATTTCTTCACTTACCAATAACGACATGGTTCCGGTGGCCGATGTAGTCTATAATCACAGAGATGGTGGAGAGTGGGAGGAGAATCCGGCCGTAAGAGACTATGTGCTTAATTTTCCGAATGGTGCATCCTGTAGTGGTTTCCCTGCAACTCCTTATCCGGTGAATGGAAAGATGAAATACGTATTGCCGGTTGGGGGATCGAGTGGCAACGGTGTGGGAGATTATTTCTTCAAATTTTCATCGGCTTCCGGGAATACTGATTTTAATGGGCGTGATTATAAACTCTTTTTCCGCACAAAAAATACCGGATTTGTTAACAACCCGATCAATGAGACAACAAATAATGGTGGTGGAGATTGCGGGCAGCCAAGTGATGAGGTTTTTCTTGGCAGAGATGTTTTTGCTTCTCAGGAAGTGGGCACAAGTTGTGATACGGATGAATTTAAACTGACATTGACTGCGAGTGATTTTGATTCAAATGGAGACCAAATTGAGATTTTTATTGAAGAAGTTGGCGGAGGAGGTACCGGAATTGATCAGCGAATTTACGGCGTTTGGTCCGGGTCCAGAGGCGAGGACATTCATAGCGAGCTGCAGATTCAGACCCGAACCGATTTCACAAATTTACCCAGCAATTCTGTTACAGGGCTGCCTCCCAGCAAAGGAGAAATGAACTTTCGCCATTTTAAACCCAATGGTGTAAATGCGACCTGCATGACCGGAGATGAAGAGTTCCCGTTCTTCTTTTTTGATGTGGAGCAAGCGTATAACGGAAGTCAGGAGGGCGAATCTACGCGAGTGATATATGATGAGTGGAACCAGTGGCTTTGGGACGAAGTGGATATCCGCGGATTCAGAATGGATGCCGTTAAGCACTTTCCCGCCTGGTTTGTGGGTCAGTTACTGAATGATCTACACGCTCAGGGTAAAAACCCTCCCATGGTGGTGGGGGAGCATTTTACGTCTGATGCAGGCGTTCTGAAGGGCTGGATTGATGCGGTTTATGCAGAAATGACTCCATCAGCAGCAAGTGCTATTGATGTGAGAGCCTTTGATTTTGAACTTCGGCAAGCACTAAAAAATGCGGGCGATAATGGATTATACGACGTCAGACAAATCTACCAAAAAGGGCTGGTTGACGGAGCAGGAATGAGCGGCGCCAATGCTGTAGCGTTCGCGAATAATCATGATTTCAGAACAGCGGGCGAGCATATTTTAAATCGACAAATGCTGGCCTATGCTTATATCCTGACCAACAACAAAATTGGCCTGCCCAGTATTTTTTATCCGGATTACTATGGCGTAGATATTTATGGTTCTTCCAACCCTCTTGAAAAACAGAAAGAAAAAATTGATGAACTGATAAAAGTGCATCAAGATTATATTTTTGGCGCAACGACTGTAGACTATCTGAATCGATTTAATACTCCATATGCAAGTGCCTATCAGCAGAATGGCGCTTTTGACCACCTTCTCTATCAATTACAGGGTGGAAATGGAGGCAAAGATGTCATCGTCGTCATCAACTATGAAAACCAGACACTCCAGGTAAACCACCAAATAAATACCTCTAATACACCATTGGGCACAGAATACGGGCTTGTGGCTGGAGAGGCTAATTTAGAAACGCCGGTTGTTGAAAACAGCCCGAATGGCATCAACAATTCCCTCTATTTTGATATCCCGGCATACTCGTACGCGGTATTTGTAGAAAGTACCTCAAGCTCTGCAGATCTTATGGGAAGTGAAGGCTTTCGCATGCTCTCTACACCAGTTGAAACATCCTTTGCGGATCTACTCGCACCCATCTACACGCAGGGTGCTGTGGGCGGGGCTGACACCGAAAACGGCAATCCCAACGTCTACACCTGGGATGAGACCTCCACAGATGGTTCGAGGAGCAACTGGAGCGGATTGACAGATTTGTCAGGTACCATCAGCCCGGGCACCGGATTCCTTGTTTACGTGTTCCGGGATGATGAATTTGGCGTCACCGGCTCCTTTCCGAAAACACTCTCTGTCAGCGGTACCGGGTTTGGCACCGCTTCCCCGTCTGTAAACCAAAACGACGGCGGATTTACCCTGCTCGGCAACCCGTTTGATACTACTATCGATTTTAATAATTTAAACCGGTCAGACCTTACCGATGTTGCTTATGTTTGGGATCCGGCAACGGATTCCTGGAAAACATGGGATGCCGATGGGAACACCGGAGACCTGACCGGCGGGCTGATCGCACCGCTCCAAGGATTCTTTGTGCAGTCGGGCACCGGGTCGCCATCGGTTACCTTTAACAACAGTGCAAAAAGCTCCGGCGGCAGTTTCTACGGTAAGCGGAGTGGTGAGCAGCGAAGTGTTGTGCGCCTTGAACTGAATGGCGAGGAGCTTCAGAACTCCGCATGGCTGCGGTTCAGCGAGGAGGGTTCACTCACCGAGCAGGTGCGCGGCGACGCCCTGAAACTGGACCCGCTCAGCACAAGCTTTGCACTGCTTGCTATTGAAAAGAACGGCACGCTGTTCGACATCAGCCACCTGCCGGCAGAAAGCGGCGAGTACACTGTTCCTACCGTTCCGGTGCATATCAGCGCATCCACCGGTGGCAGTTTCACATTATCCGCCACTGATGTTGATCTGCCGGAAGAGCTTGAGCTTACATTCAACGACCACAACAGCGGAACTTCCGTGCCCATTACCTCAGGTTTCAAACACTCGGTTGTGATTTCCACTGCTGCAAAAACCGCAGAGATAAATCCGCTGGAGCGAATCAAAGAAGGGCCGGTTGCTGCAAAGACACCTAAGGATGAATCGCAATACACCCTAACGGTGAGCATAGGACAAGCGGTCAGCATCGACGAGCCGAGCGTACTCCCTTCTGAGCTGAACCTGAGCCAAAACTACCCCAACCCGTTTAACCCGGCTACGGTCATCAGCTACGATCTGCCGGAGCAGAGCCACGTAACCCTGGACGTCTTTGACATTACGGGACGAAAAGTGGCAACGCTGGT
>JAAAOB010000096.1 GCA_009909035.1 Bacteroidota bacterium | reverse complement strand
CAGTGGAATCCCGATCAAAGACCACAGCGCCCTGAGGTTCAATCACCTCGTCTGCCACCTATCCCGGAAGAGCGTGCGTTTGAACTGCCTCCGAGATATTTACGGTATTTGGAGAATCAGGAGGTCAATTTAGATCAAGAGCCTTCTGAAGTATCGGAAGGTGACAATGAAGATACAGAGATTGAAGAATAGGTTTGGGGATTGAGAAATGGGGAATGTGGAATCTCCAACTAATATTCGCGTTCTACGCCTGAGATAAACTTATTGAGTTTTCTTCCACAACGATCTACAATAGTCCAGGTTTTTTTATAGGCATCATCATTGTCTAACGATCCGGTTTCTTCAAGTGTTTCAAGATGGTCAAGAGTTTCTAAAGCAGAGGCATGAGAAAAGACTAAAAATCGGATATATTCATTTTTGTAGCGCCTTCTGCCATAACCCTCAACAATGTTTGAACGAATTGATTTAGAAGATTTGCGAATTTGACTTCCCGTTTCATAAAGCTCAAACTTAGGCAACGTTAATGTCATTTTATGCCTAAAATCCGCAAGGATGTTTGTTGCATAAGATATTCCAATGTCAGGTCAATTATTTACGGAGTTTGGCGTGACCGATAAGAGGCGAATAGATTTTTCGGGTTTTTCGTCTGTTTTGCTTCCAACGCAGAGCAATAATTCCGTTTTTTTAAGCTATATTTTTATAGCCTTGATGCACCTCTGCCACGGCATTGGATGAAGATGTTTGATTTGTATGAGGACCGGACGGGTTTCTATTCCAGCGCTGCCGTGTAATCTTTATCGGTGTAGAGCTTGAGGATGGTCCGCCTGCCGGAGCGAATCCACTTGGCCGGGACGGTAATGAACCGGAAGATAAACTTCTTGAGCCGATACGTTGCCTTCAACCAGGGAATACCCTCGGAATACAAACCCAGGATGTAGCGGTAGAAGTTGGCGATAATCCCCATGAGAATCATAAAGGCAGTATTCTCCGACAGGAACGAGCAGGGCAGCCTGGACCAGCCAAAATCGTTGTTCATCACATCAAACAAACGTTCGCTGTCCCCGCGTTTGTTGTAGAAGGCGACAATCTGCTCCGCAGAGGTGGTGTGATCGTTGCTCATAATAGCCCGCCAGGTGTAGGCTCCCTCGCTGAACAGATCGCCTTGACGATCTTTTCGCTTGATGCGGGTAACGATCAGCCGGTACGAGGTATCCCCGCCAAAGGGTGTCCAGGGGATCTCGGCCACCTCCATCTTTTTCCAATTCAAGGTGATTGGCGTCCACTCAGCGACGGGGATCTGGCCGACCTGCCGGGCCATTTCCGCAGAGCGTTTAGCCCGGATGCAGAACCGTTTGGTGTTGGCCTGCACCACCTTCACCACCTCTTTCTGATAGGAAGCCGAATCGGCGCGGAAGCAGTCGATGCTCACTTTATTGACCTCCAGGCGGGCAAACAGTCGTTGCAGGGTTTTGCCCTGGGCAAACGTGGCCTGGCTGTTTCCACCCCGCCCTTCGATATAAACTGGCATATTGTCGATACTGGCAATCCCCGGCTGGTAGCCATAGCATGTTTTGTAGGTACGGGCCGCATCCCACTTCTCGGTAGGGATCACCTGGTTGTCATAGTCCAAATCATAGTCCTCCTCCTCAGATAATTGCCCGGTACCCCGTAGGGCTTTAACCATCATATCGTTCAAAGGCTCGTTGATGTTAAACGTATGGCGGACTCCGCTGGTGGGATGAATCCGTTCGGTGGACTCGCAACTGAGCTCTTTGATTCCGCGCAGCAACGTATCGGGGCTGCACGGCCGCAGTCCCTTCACCTGGCTGAGCGGGCCGCGCAGGTGTTCACTCAGGTCTTCGGCGCACTCTCCGCCGGCAAAAAACACGGCCAGCTGGTTGGCTATAATCTCGCTGTAGGAAAATCCGGTCGTTTTCACCCTGGGGCCCAGGTGCCGGTCAATCAATCTCGCCAGGCCACTGTGGTGAAACCGTTCAAGGCAAAAATTTAATCCGCCAAAAGGTGTAATCTTTTCCGATGATTTTGTAGTATGCATTCGCTTCACTTTTAGGTTGAGTGGTTTCACCTAAATAAGTGAAAGTTTGCGAGCCAAAAAAGCCTGAATCTAAATGATTCAGCCCCTTTTTTGGCTCTTTTTATAAATTGCCTGCGGATTTTAGGTAAACAATAGAGTTTTTCAATTCTTTAGAATATCTTAATGTTTTACTTATTTGAAAAAGATAGATCTATTTCATCATGCGTTTGTCCATTATCATTTTAATTTTTGGTTTTTGGGTGCAAGATGCTTTCTCTATGAATCTCATCGCTCCCATTACTGATCAAGTTGAGATGGCAAACAGGGACACCAGCTATGTAAGAGAGTTAAATGAAAAAAGCCAAAGGATGATTGAGGAAGGGAAATTGGATTCTGCTTCAGTCGTTATTGATGAAGCCCTGTCACTGGCGGAATTTTTGAATGATATTGAAGGAGAAGCATTTGCAATTTTAAATTTAGCCAGTTATTACGATACAAAAGGCCTTCCGGATTCTTTATTGATATCAGTTGCCCCTCTATTAGACAGATATGAAGGAACGGAAAAATATTCACGTATTGAAAACCTGGTCGCTACCTCTCATCACGAGGTAGGTAATTTTCAGCAATCCCTGGATCTTTATAAAAAGATGTTTGATGCAGCCAAGCAGGATAGCGATATAAGGATGCAGATGGCAATTACCCAGAATATGGGAAACAGCTACAGTTCTCTTGGAGACATGCCCTCGGCAATAGACAGTTATCTCTCCAGCCTTGAGATGGCGGAATAGCGGGATGATACATTGGTTACCGCAGTGGTTCTTGATAACCTTGCATCGATAAATGTGGACCAGGAAAATTACGAGCTTGCCGAAGAATACCTGTTCAGGGCCTTAGAGCTGAATAAAGAGATGGGAAACCTGAGAAACCAGATAACCAATCACATTAGTCTCGGTGTTCTATATAAGGAGTGGGAAAACTATGATCTGGCACGCCAAAATTATGAACGAGTTCTTGAAATTGCCGATCAACTTGGAAATGTTATCAGCAAAATCCAGGCAATCTACAATCTTGGTGTACTTTACACGGAAACGGGGGATACCGACCGTGCACTCGAATCATACCGGGAATCACTCCGGCTCAGCCAGGAGAATAACATCCCAATTGGATTTTTCTACAATCATGCAGGAATGGGAGATCTCTATGTTGAGCTGGAGGACTATGATCGGGCCATTGAAAATTACCAGCAGGCCCTCGAAATTGCCGAGAAGGTCCAGGCAACCGACATGGTTAAGACCGGGCTTTTGAATCTATACGAAACAGCTGAAGAATCGGGCGACACAGCACTGGCCTTTACCTATTTGAAACGGTACTCAGCGCTTACGGATAGCCTTGCACAAACGGAACGTGAAGATGCTTTAGCGCGGCAGGAAGCGATGCTTCAACTTCGGTCTGAACGTGAACGGTCTGAACTGCTTGAAGAAACTGTTGCAACTCAGCGGAG
>JAAAOB010000153.1 GCA_009909035.1 Bacteroidota bacterium | reverse complement strand
TTCGCCCTTTCAGGGCTGATATCGGAAACTGCCGACTACTTCTACACAGGGCGATGCCCTGTGCTGATGCTTACGCCCGCTTCGGGGCTAAACTTTTTGAGTTCGGATGTTTTGGATACCATGAATGGCGTTCGCCTTTTTAAGGGAATAAACCAGCCCCGCTCCGGGGCGGCATGGCCGTAGCCCCACAGGTTCACAAGGTGAATCTGTGGGGTGCAGGCAGACCAAACTGTAGAGAAGCGCCATCGGCGCGGCATAGGAGGAAACCCGAAATCAATCACGGAACCCTGCGAAAAGAATTTCTCCTTTTCAATAAGAGATCGTGGGTGATGATAGGTTGCTCCCTTTGCAGAGGTACGGATATTCCGCACCTACGGCGCTCTCCTTTATCGTGTGCGTTCGGCAACCCCTGGCCACTGCGTTGCGCTGACCAGGGGCTACGGACGTGCCGCACCGCTGGTGCTCTCTTTCTAACTCAACTTTCGTAAACGTTAGCAAAGTGGGCCCTTAAAGGGCGACGGCATCGGCCTATGATCAATGGGCCGATACCGTATAGTATAGTTAGCCCAAAACAGGGTACAGGACACACAGGAATGATGAACGGGCTTTCGCCCTTTCAGGGCTGATATCGGAAACTGCCGACTACTTCTACACAGGGCGATGCCCTGTGCTGATGCTTACGCCCGCTTCGGGGCTAAACTTTTTGGGTTCGGATGTATTGGATACCATGAATGGCGTTCGCCTTTTTAAGGGAATAAACCAGCCCCGTTTCGGGGCGGCATGGCCGTAGCCCCACAGGTTCACAAGGTGAATCTGTGGGGTTCAGCTCAGGCAGACCAAAATATAGAGAAGCGCCATCGGCGCGGCATAGTACGACACCCGAAATCAATCACGGAACCCTGCGAAAAGAATTTCTCCTTTTCAATAAAAGAGATCGTGGGTGATGATGGGTTGCTCCCTTTGCAGGGGTACGGATATTCCGCACCGCTGGTGCTTGGGTTATCATCAGCGAAACTCGGCGATTTTATCCGGAAACTCACCAAAAAAATCCAGGGCTTGACGAATAGCCTCATCCGCAAATGAATTTGTGAATAATGTTTCAGGCTTCAACTTATGATTTGTCCCCTTCCGACGTCATATGATACATGCCAATTCCCATCGCCATGGCTGCATTCAGACTTTCTACGATGGAGCTCTCCCCAGGTATTCGTACGCGCTTGCGCTGAGCTGTAAAAAGCTGGTGTGCAATCCCGTTGCCCTCGTTGCCGATCACAAGAACCGATCTGCGGGCCGGAATTTCTCGGCCGATCGGGACAGATCCTTCTCCGCCATCCATCAGGTAGATCTGCCACCCGTTCTGTTCAAACTGTTTCAACCGCTCCCCAAGATCTCCTTTCAGAAATGGCAAAACGCCGGTGGCTCCCGCTGTGCTTCGGACCACTTTTGGATGAAACGGGTCGGCGGTCCCGTCTCCATAGAGCATCCACGCTGCACCAAACCAGGCCGACGTCCGGATCATGGTGCCGACATTTCCCGGATCCTGAACCGCATCCAGGGCAATAATCACCCCGCTGCCATCTATTATCTGTGCCACTGAAGATTCGGCCGGTGTATCGCAAACGGCAAGAATGCCCTGGGGCGTGTCGGTATCCGACAGGGATTCGAAGTCATCATGAGATACCTCAAAAACAGAACCGTTAATTTCAAATCCCGGCTGATACCCTATCTCTACAACAAAAGCATTCACATTTATAAAGCCGTTGGCCACGATCTGTTCCACACACCGCTCACCCTCCGCAAGAAACAGCCCCTCTTTTTTTCGGTATTTCGTCTGCTGAAGCTTTCTCCAAAGTTTTAACTGATTGTTAGTCGCCGGTCTGATCTGCATAAATATTTCTATAATAATTTATGTGGGTTTTATTTAATCACGCTTAATTTGTTGAGACTGTTAATCTATCCGGCCTCTGATTTACGTAGGTGGTGTCTGCACATTTCAACACGCATGCGATGGGTGTAAAAACTTTCCGGCCGAATCTCATTTATAAAAATATAGCGATGCGGACCTTTGTTTTTACATCGCAAAGTGTTCAAATGTGCCCACCGGAGCAAATCTTTAGCCGGCGGGTTTTGGTTACTTTTGACCGTTCAAAAGTAACAGAGAATTTTTAAGGGTCATAACTTTAGTACTGCGATTTGATAAATACTCCCTTGCCCGCTTTGTTAAAAACTGAACAACTCATTATAGCTAATAATAGATTATATCTGAGCTTAAAGTTAACAACAGAATTTTACCAAGAGCACATAAATCTTTGCCTTCCCTGGGATTGGGTTTCACCGCTGCAGCTTCTATATTTCAGGAAACCGCAACACAGACATGGAAAGTATGAAAGATTTTTTGAGTACGCTCGGCATCAAAGAGAATAATCACGGAACGTCGACAGGACAGGAGTTTTTCTCCGGCAAATCTCCATCAGAAATCACCAGTCACACACCTGTTGACGGGTCCGAAATTGCGACCGTTACCCAAACCACCCAAAAAGATTATGAAACGGTGGTGCAGGCCTCGCAGGAAGCGTTTAACACATGGCGCATGATGCCCGCCCCGCAGCGCGGCGAGATCGTGCGCCAGATTGGTGAAAAACTCAGAGAATTTAAAGAGCCTCTCGGTAAGCTGGTTTCCTACGAAATGGGTAAAATCTACCAGGAAGGCCTGGGCGAGGTTCAGGAGATGATCGACATTTGTGACTTTGCGCTGGGTCAGTCGCGCATGCTTTACGGGAAAACCATGCACTCCGAACGTCCGCAGCACCGGATGTACGAGCAGTGGCATCCGCTGGGACCCGTTGGAGTGATTTCAGCCTTCAATTTTCCTGTTGCCGTCTACAGCTGGAACGCGATGATTGCCGCCGTCTGCGGCGATACGGTGATCTGGAAAGGATCGGAAAAAACGCCTCTCTGTTCCGTTGCCGTACAGAATATTGTTGCTAAAGTGCTGAAAGAGAACGACTTGCCGGAAGGCATTTTCTCACTCATCACCGGCGGCCGGGATGTGGGCGAGTGGATGACCAAAGACGAGCGTATTCCATTGATTTCAGCCACGGGTTCCATCGCCATGGGAAAACAAGTAGCCCAAACCGTTGGTGCACGACTTGGAAAAACCATTCTTGAGCTGGGCGGCAACAATGCAATTATCATCAGTAAAGATGCCGACCTGGAGATGACGATTCGTGCCGTGGTCTTTGGTGCGGTGGGAACAGCCGGTCAGCGCTGCACCAGTACCCGCCGGCTCATTGTTCATGACGATGTGTATGATGAGCTGAAAGATCGCCTCAAAAATATCTACACCAGCATCAACATCGGCGACCCGCTGGACCCCGACACGCTCGTCGGGCCGCTGATTGATAAAGATGCGGTCAACAACATGCAGAAAGCCCTGCAGCAGATTACGGATGAGGGCGGTACCATTGTTTGCGGTGGCGATGTCCTGGAAAATCTCGAGGGCCATTACGTAAAGCCGGCCATTGCCGAGGTAGAAAATCACTACGAGATTGTTCAAAACGAGACATTTGCGCCGATTCTCTACCTGATCAAATACAGCGAACTGGACGAGGCGATCGCCTACCATAACGGCGTCAAACAGGGACTCAGCTCGTCCATGTTCACGCTGAACATGCGTGAAGTGGAAACCTTCCTGAGTCACCGCGGGTCCGATTGCGGTATTGCCAATGTCAATATAGGCACCAGCGGTGCTGAGATCGGCGGAGCATTCGGCGGCGAGAAAGAGACCGGCGGCGGACGCGAATCGGGCTCCGACGCCTGGAAAGCCTACATGCGCCGGCAGACCAACACCATCAACTGGGGCGATGAACTGCCGCTTGCGCAGGGGATTGAGTTTGATGTGTAACCAGGCAGGATCAATAATAGCGACCATGCAAACCGGCTCGCCTTTGATCAAATGCGCCGGTACATGCGGAACTATCATCCAACCATCACAGAATCTACATTTAACAGGAACTCCATGAAATCAACCATCACCCTATCATCACTTTTTGTTATCCTTGCTTTGTTGTGTAACCCACTCGGTCTTACTGCACAGCACGGCACGGTTGACAATTCCCAATCTGTTCAGAGCGAAATTCTTGACAGAGACATGAGCTATTCAGTCTATCTGCCCGAAAGCTACGAGGAGTCCACCCGCCATTACCCGGTCCTCTACCTCCTTCACGGGATGACCGGAGATCATAATGACTGGATAACCGTTGGAGAAGTACAGCGAATTGCCGGGATGGCGATGGCTGAAGGCACGGCTCCCGAAATGATCATCATCATGCCGGATGGACTTTACGACTCGTTTTATATTAACAATTACGATGGATCTGTCCGGTGGGAGGAGTTTTTCCATACCGAGTTGATCCCGGACGTTGAGCAGCGCTACCGAATTATAAATGATAGAAGTTCACGCGCTATCGCGGGGCTCTCTATGGGAGGATACGGTGCGATGTATCATGGCGTCAAATATAGAGAAACGTTCAGCCATGTTTATGCCATGAGCGCTGCATTTCTGGAAGTGGAACCGATGCCCATTGAAGAACGAAGTGATTGGGACAGAGATTTTCATCAAAAAACCTGGGGACCCTACAATGAGAATGGGCTGCCCGAAAATTATAAAGAGCACTCCGTCCAGGAAATGTTTAAAGCGATGGATCCCATTGAGCCGTCGCAAGACGGATGGAATTCAAATGCCGCAGAAGAGCCGCCCCTTCCCGGCATATTTATTGACTGTGGTGATGATGATTTCCTGATTCAACAAAACATGAATCTTGCAGAGATTATGAACGAGAAGAATGTAGACTTTGAATTTAGAATCCGGGACGGTGGGCATACCTGGCACTACTGGAGAACGGCACTTGCCAATGCAATGGCCGTTATTGGTGATCATTTTCGAAATTAAGCTACTCCCTTCCTTAGAAATTCCCAATAAGTAGCACAATAGCGGAAGATTTTTTATCTATAATTCATGACATGGAGAAAGGAGATATTACATGAAGATGAGGAGCTCATCACTCGCTCTCAGCCCCACAAATCGGCTGCCATCGCACCGTTCATCGTTTTGGTGTTTCTGTTTTCGGCTGGTGTGTATGGCGTGGCGTTTTGGGTTTGCGTGCTGCTCTCACTTGTTGGAGCATTCAAGTCATTCTATTTTGAGTACCTGCTCACCAACAAACGAATTATCTCTAAATACGGCTTCTTTTACATCCGTTTCCGGGAAATTCCAATTGATAAGATTGACAACATCATCTGCTGGCAAAATCCAAAAGACAAACTTTTCGGCACGGGACTGATCACCCTTTTTGGCACCGGCATCCGCCAGACCCGTTTCCGACGCATCGCCAACGCGATGGATTTTAAACACGCCATTTACAGCCAGCTTTCGACAGAGCCGGAGCGTTATTTTGAGTAGTAATCCCAACTGTCGATTTACGGTTTCGTCTGACGGGTTTTTAAGCCTGGCAGCCTCCTATCGCCAGTTTTCTTTTTAAAATTACAACTTGATCCATTCGTCAGCTTACCCTTAAGAGACTCCTTAGGAGCCTAATAATGCTTCTTGTATCTTGAACTGGTGTTTAAAATAGCGGTGGTGGTTCATATGGTGCTGGAGAAAGTATTTCAGAACCGGTCTTAACCCTTTCAGGAAAATTTTTCTAACCACCGGGAATGCCTTTTGGCGCAATGCACAAAACTTACACATCATATGAATGTGCTTGACTCGTCAGAAATAAATATTTTTGACGTTCAATACAGACCAAACGCCTGCTCATATCTGTCGTCTTTCTTTAATCAGCCGATATAAAGAAAAGTTCATTTCACAACCACCCAAAACTTGCGGTTGCACTAATTCTGCCTATTTTCTTAGAAAGTTTATTTGATGGTTAGCCAAACAACTCGCGCCCAATACCTTTTAATATTGGTCCGGCTACCATTATTTAAGCTTTCATAGGGAGGTATTCTGCGTCCGTAAAGATTGGTAACTTCGAATAATTATGTGTTATACAATAAAGATAAACTTCAGCAAGAAAATCGAAGGGTAACATGACACAATATATTGACGGATTTGTACTTCCGGTTCCGCGAATTCACCTGAACGAATACAAGAATGTGGCTGAAAAAGTAGCTGAAATTTGGAAAGAATATGGTGCACTTGCTTACTTCGAGTATGTCGGAGAAGATTTGAAATTGGACGGCACGCGTTCTTTCATTGAAGTAGTAGATTTGAAAGCAGATGAAGTAATTGTGTTTGGATGGGTTTTGTTTCCTTCAAAAGAAACTCGTGATTCAGCAAACAAACAAGTTCCCAACGACCCAAGGATGGCAGAATTAGTCGCCCCGTTAACCGATCCTAAAAGATTGATTTTTGACGCTGAACGGATGGTGTATGGAGGTTTCCGGTCATTCGTTCAATCATCCTTATCTCCCAGCCAGAGCGAGGTATAGAGCGTTTCAAGTCGAACGCCGTCAGAGTTCACATTTAAGCTAACGGGTATTATAAATCTCCAGTTATCTCAACAAAAACCGGAAATCTGTGCTGATTAATCGCCGGATCGTTAATTCCAACCTCAAGCTGCTTGAGGTTGCTCCCATTGAAAATGTAAAAGAGTCAATTGAACAAGATAAATATGGTGACAAAAGTGATAAAGGTTTGAGAATCTCTTTTGATGTAGTCCCTGATAACGGCTCTGAAACTGTTCAAATCGACAAAATTTTTAAAGCGCAACAAGTAATTAACCTGACAAACTCGCCCGAATCATTCAAAGACTGAGTTTAAACGGACATCTCACCTCAAACCCACAAATAGTCTGAGCTCTATAATCTGCTGATCTTGCAACGATATTTTTTTACAATTTCTTGTAACATATTTTTTACATCACGTAAAATCCTTTTGACACTCAACAAATTCATACCATTATGTCAAAACAAGAAATTTACGCCTGGACTTCTCTCCTTTCATCCGTTGCTATCCTGGGATTTTATGGGATTACCGTTTACGGACTGCCGGATACTTTAGCCGGAATTGAATCTGATCTATCATCGCTGTTTATCAAAATATTTCTCTTCGCATTCGTCATTGAACTCGCCATCGGCATCTTTCGCGGCAACGATAAAGTGGAAAAAGACGAGCGCGATGAATTAATTGCGGGTAGAGGCTACCGGAATGGGTATTACCTGATGGGTGCATTGATCACAATTATACTTTCACAGCTTGTGCTTGGACAAATCTTTGGGGAAGCCGGTCTTCCGCTTACCCTTGTGAATGTCATTCATGTGCTCGTGGGAACTCTTTTTGCCGCGAGTATTACAAACCGGGCGACACAAATTTATTTTTATCAAAAAATCTAGTGTCGCCATGGGCAGCCATCACATATCAAACAATATCAAATCACTGCGCTTTCATGCCGGTGAAATGACCCAGGCCGAACTCGCCGAAAAGGTGGGCGCAACCCGTCAGACCATCAACGCCATTGAAGCGGCAAAGTATTCGCCATCACTCGAACTGGCGTTTAAAATCGCGGACGTGTTTGGCGTGGGATTGGAAGAGGTTTTTCAGTATAAAAGGTAGGACTATTCGACACCTTTTATTATCGAAATGCCGGTGGTGCAACACAAACCCGGAGTTTTCAAACTGCCGGAAGCTACATCAATATTTCCCACGTACTTGATCGACTACACATTCCCACTTATGGTCTTAGTAAAAATCTTTCCCTTGCAGAAATCATCTGCTTTATTCACTTTATCTGCCAGTACGATCACAAACTTGTTCAGCACCGAAACTATCAGCGTTTAAGGAGTACAATGAATACAGATGAAGTAAAAGAGATTGTTGGAGATATTCCAAACATGACCCTGAAACAGGCAGAAAGTCTAACGTCTTTCATCAAAAAGCACCAAGTCATGAATATTCTTGAACTTGGCTTTGGACATGGAGTCTCAACATCCTATATGGCGGCGGCATTGAGTCGTAATGGTGACGGCTCTATTATTACTATAGACAAAGAAGAAGCCCGTCAAAGAAAACCAAATATCGAAACACTTCTGAATAGAGTTAATGAATCTGACCGGGTTACGGTTTATTACGAACCCACATCCTATACCTGGAGGCTCATGAAGTTTCTTGAGCAAGAACCACGGCCCTCATTTGGTCTTTGTTACCTGGATGGTGCACATAACTGGTTTGTTGATGGCTTCGCATTTTACCTGGTTCACCTTCTTCTCAAGCCCGGCGGCTGGATTATCTTTGATGATTTGGACTGGACATACGACCAATCGCCTGGCCTCAAAAACTCAGCGTTTGTAAAAGATATGCCGGATGATGAACGAGAGACGCTGCAAGTGAAAAAAGTGTATGAGCTGCTGGTTAAACCCCACCCGGATTATTGCAATTTTAAGGTGGAAGGCGACTGGGCGTATGCTCAAAAACGCAATACCACGGATGATACCTCTGCTGAGCGCAACATCGTTGTGGAAAAGATCATCCAAAAAGAGTATTACGGTCTGGGTCAGTTTCTTGAAAAGGTTGCCGGGAAACTGTTTAAGTAACTCAGGGTCTGACTTGACGAACCGCATCTCAGTTATTCTAAAACCCGTGAGGACCATTTCTGTTCTCCTCTTCCGAAATCCCCTATTGGGTAAAGATGGCGGAGTTGTAGACGTTTGGAGCAGGCGAGACCATGGCTGACGGCTGTCTTTACCATCTGTAGAGTAGGTCGCGAACCACACATAACATGTTTCGGAAGTAATTTAAACAGACTGCATACGAAGAATATTTATTTCATCAACAATCACTATATTATGTACGCTATGTATGTACATAAATAAACGTCATGAAAAAAGTAAAAGTCAACGAAGTTCGGGAGCACCTTGCCAGGTATCTTTCAGATGCGGAGAGGGGTGAGGAGATCATCATTACGAAGCATTCCCGTCCAATTGCGAGATTAGTCCCACTGGAGCCCGCTTCATCTAAATTCCCCGATTTGAGCAAACACCGTCATTCTGTGAACTTGAAAAACAAACCTCTTTCTGAAACAATCATAGAGCAAAGAGACCAAGAGCGATACTGATGTACATCGATACAAGCTGCCTGGCGGCGTATTACTTACCCGAACCTAAAAGTGATACCGTTCAGGAGATCATTCAACAAAATGACGCGATTGTCATCAGCTACGTGACTGAGATTGAGCTGCTTTCAGCCATTCGAAAGAGACATAGAATGGGAGAGCTATCCGAAGATGATGGCACCAAAACCTGGACACTATTCAAAAACCATCGTAAATCAGGCCTTTTTGACATTGCAGAGTTGGATGCCAGTGTATTCAAGTCTGCAGAATTACTGATGAAAACCACATCAACCGCGCTACGCAGCCTCGATGCAATTCATCTCGGCATTGCTTACGCTTATGGATTTGATTTATACACGTTTGATAACACGATGATAAGGGTGGCGAATGAGTTTAATATTGAGCTGGTTTGATGAACGACACGCCGGCTGACGGCTGTTTTTTTACCAACTCTCGGGTAGGTTCCCGATGAAACATGGCATGTTTTTGAAAAGCTCTAAGACAGAACAGAAACGAATCTTCGCTTTAAAGAATGAATGGCAAATATGGGGGTAATCGAAGCAAGAGCTTCGATCTAGTATCCTCGTCTGACGATTGTCTTTTCCGTCTGACGAGTTCCATGACCAGAAACCAAAGTAAAAAGAGATTCACCACTGTAATTTCAATCCCTTACAACAATTCGACAGTCGAAAGCATGTAGGTCGAACGTCCCCGTTCGAGAGGTCAAGACACACGTTGAAGGTGATTCAAAAACAATACGTTCTCGATCTGCGTTAAAGATATGATTAGAAATTGGCCAACGGGTTTTTGCCGAATAATCGAAGCGGGAGCTTCGATTTACTTTATTTCAAACTCGCAAACGGTTTCAGCTCCATTCCATCATACTGACCCAGTCGCGCTTTCATCTCTCCCGCTTTGGCGATCATCGCGGCGTTATCGGTGCAGTACTCCATGGCGGGGATCATCAGATTGACATTCTCTTTCTCCTCCATCGCCTGCACTTTTGCACGGAGCATGGAATTGGCTGAGACGCCGCCCGCAACCATCACATGCTTCACGCCAGTTTTCCGAACGGCCCGACGCAGCTTGATGGTCAGCACATCCGTTATCGCGGCCGATACGCTTGCACACAAGTCATCAAGGTGCTTCTCTATATATCCATCATCTTGTTTCTGTAGATGATACAGCACGCTGGTTTTCAGCCCGGAGAAGCTGAAATCGAGCCCTTTGTTCATCATTGCCCGTGGAAAATCGACAAATTCCGGGTTGCCTGACTTCGCATGTTTATCTACAAATGGACCACCCGGATAGGGCAGATTCAGCATCTTGCCGATTTTGTCGAACGCTTCGCCAGCTGCGTCGTCGCGTGTTTTCCCGAGGACTATATGTTCGAATGGTTTTGTCACATGAACAAGACGGGTGTGCCCGCCGGATACGATCAGCGCCACAAACGGAAACACTTCCTCATGCTCGATAAAGTTGGCATACATATGCGCATCGATGTGGTTGACCCCAATCAGCGGTTTGTCCCACGACAAACTCAACCCTTTTGCAAAACCCAAACCCACCAGGAGTGACCCCATCAACCCGGGGCCTTTGGCAACGGCAATGGCATCGATTTGATCCATCGAAAGATCCGATGTTTCAAGCGCCTGGTCTACCGTAGCCCAGATTGTTTTGTTGTGGGCACGGGAAGCAAGCTCCGGGACCACGCCCCCAAACTGTTCGTGTACGGTTTGCGAGGCAATAACGTTTGACAGGATTTTTCCGTCCGATAAAACCGCCGCCGCCGTATCGTCGCAGGATGATTCAATTCCGAGAATGTTCATGTGGGAAAGATAGGGAATGTAGGGGCAAGAATTAACTGGTGAGTCGTGTGGCATTTAGAGCCCCAACTTAAAGGACGGGAGACGGGGGATCGTAGACCGTTCATATCGAATCCGAACACAAAACACCGATAACCGATAACCGATAACCGATAACCGATAACCGATAACCCAAGATCAAATTTTCTTGTCCAACCCAAATTTCCCGGTCATCCGTCCTCTGTCTCCGGTCTTTGCTCAAAACCAATTAAGGATAGATCAAATCACTCAGCTCATCCGTCATATCGTAAGATGTACCACGGGCAGATGCCGAGTTATAGATAATGAGCGATTCATCGTTTATCACAAATGATGATACAGAATACGGTAACCGAATAGAATGTATGTATGACAGGTCATCCAGATCGTATATATCAAGCCAAAAGTCAGCCGTCGATCCATCATACTCCTCATCATCAATTTCATCACCTCTGAATAATGTTTCTACAATTAATCTTGACGTACCGGGTATAACAGTTGGCGTTCCGATTGAATATTGTGATGTAGGTGCCACATCTCGCCGCCTGTTACCATCCACTTGTTCTTCAGAACGTGCAATAGTAGAAAAATGAGGTGCTTCAATTTCACCTAATAGTGAACCGTCTGATACATCATAAACATAGATGATACCTACATTCGTAGGGACAAAAATAAAATGTTGCCCGCTAAGCTCAATCCATCCGTCAAATGCGAAAGGATCTTCCTGTGCTTCCTCAATTTCACCAAACGTGAATTGTTCATTTCCCTCGCTATCAAAAACAGAAAACATTTGTTCTTTCATTAGCCACTTTACTACCGCTATGGAATCGTTTGCGGCAACACGGGTAGGTCTTCTATCCACTTTTATTTCCAATATATCGTCGCTGTTGCTTAATGAAAAACGGTTTAGCCTTAAACTCTGCATATCAGCTGTCCAAAGGTGATCATCAGTGGAAGAAATATCACTTATATTTTGAAACTCTCCGGGTCCCATCCCCTGACCATTGCCAATATTTTTATTATAGGTTCCATCAGCGTTGAACATTTTCACGTAATAGTCACCAAAATCCGATATAAAAAAATGCTCCTCATTCGCATCCATTGACATTCCACGATATACGGTGTCATTCAATACTTCTATAAGCGAATTTTCTTGAAACTCTACATCAAAAACTTTTCGGTTATGTACAGACGTGTACTCTGTTTCAGGTGTTATTTGCTGCGATCCCGAGGATAAATCGGAGAAATAAAGGAACAGCGTTACGATCAAAAACCCGATGAGGAAGAAAATTATATTTTTTTGTGAAAAAAATTGCATCTATAATCCTTTTTTACTTCTTGATGTGATTAAACCGAATATATCAGCACTAAAAATAACTTATAACCTCAATGTCAGTGAAAGGTGAAGCTAAGTGAAAAATTTCTGATGAAGTAATATTATAAATCATACTTAAGAAAAGAGCACTACTACTTTTAATGACTATATATTCACATAAACACTCAATCAAATAACTTTATAATCGTATTCGAAACAGTGTTTATGGAATATTTAGTTTAAGTATCCATTTCACAGTTAGTCATCTTCACCTGGTATACCTGGTTCACCTTCTTTTGTGCATATTACCGACCCTGTTTCACAGGTTAACCCAGTGCATACTGCATTACCTGGACTACCGCAAATAGCTTGGCAATCATCTGCACATGAATCAATTGCCGTTGTATTTGCAGGAAGTGCAAATGATATTAGAGATGCAAATATCATTCCTGATAATAGTGAAAGGACTTGAGTGGATAGCTTTTTCATGATGATGTTATTTAATGAAAGTTAACAATTACTAAATAGCACTTTTTTTTTTCAAAATATTGTTCATAAAAATTATTTAGCTAAATTTCATAAACAAAGAAATGTTTCTACTTTCTATTTTTTTAAACATTTCCAAATATGGTTTTTACTGTTCAGTTTTCAAATTGTTTGATCAAGCAAAAGCATTGATATATCTATCGGCAGGTAACACTGTCGCCGTATCGTCGCACGATGATTCAATTCCAAGGATATTCATGGGTGGAAGATAGGGAATGTGGCAGGAAGAATTAACTGGTGAGTGGAGTGGGTTTGGGTTTCATACCTGAAGGACCGAAGACGGACGACCGTGGACCGATGATGTCGAAACCGATAACCGATAACCGATAACCGATAACCGATAACCGATAACCGATAACCGATAACCGATAACCGATAACCGATAACAAAATATCAATTTCTGTTTACAGGCCAAAGTTCTTCGGTCTTCCGTCGTCAGTCCCCGGTCGTCAAACCCTGGTCCCCCGTCAACAGAGTTCTCCGTCACCCGTCCCCGGTCTCACTCTTCTTCTCCAAATCCCGCGGTACCCGAATGGTTTCTACAAGCTCCCGGATCTCAAC
Source organism: Bacteroidota bacterium (assembly GCA_009909035.1). Classification (GTDB taxonomy): domain Bacteria; phylum Bacteroidota; class Rhodothermia; order Balneolales; family Balneolaceae; genus SW132. Next base: position 44,783 of record JAAAOB010000153.1, on the reverse strand, counting down.
CGGTGGGGCTTTTGTAAACCTGCTGACGACAACCGCGATCACTAAATTGATCACCATCCCAAGCGTCCCAATTCCTTCGGGTGATATTCCAAAGAGCCAGTTTTCTTCGTTATTCAGTTCCGGAAACATAAACGCAAAGTAGATGATATAGGCCGCCGTAAAGACGATTCCCGCAATCATTCCGGAAATTGCGCCTTCTTTATTCATGCGTCGTGAAAAGATGCCGAGCAGGATAGCCGGAAAAAACGATGCGGCCGCCAGGCCGAATGCAAAGGCTACCGTCTGGGCCACAAAACCCGGGGGATTAACGCCAAAATAGCCGGCAATAATCACGGCCCCTCCCGCGGCGGTTCGTGCAAAGAGAAGTTCCCGCTGCTGGGTGATGTCGGGTACAAATGTTCGCCGTATAAGGTCGCGGGCAACGGATGTGGATATCACCAGAAGCAATCCGGCTGCCGTAGACAATGCCGCCGCAAGTCCGCCGGCCGCCACCAGGCCAATCACCCAGTTGGGAAGCTGTGCAATTTCCGGGTTTGCCAGTACCATGATATCTGGATCAATAAATAGTTCATTTGTGCTCTCATCAGGCGTATAATTGATGTTGCCATCGCCGTCAATATCGTTAAACTCAATCAGGCCCGTATTCTCCCAGCTCGTGAACCATGACGGCACCTCAGCATAAGGGACATTATCCACCGTTTCGAGCAGATTGGCGCGTGCAAACCCTGCCACGGCAGGTGCGGTCGTATAAAGAATAGCAATGAAAAGAAGCGCATACCCGGCTGAAATCCTTGCATCTTTTACTTTAGGCACGGTAAAAAATCGCACAATCACGTGTGGGAGTCCGGCCGTACCCACCATCAGCGCAGCCGTGATAAAAAAGACGTCAATCGTGGACTTTGATCCGTCGGTATAGGGATCAAATCCCATTTCGGTACTGAGTCCGTCAAGGCGATCCAGTAGGTATGTGCCGGAGCCATCGGCCAGGGTTCCGCCAAAGCCGATTTGCGGAATCACATTGCCGGTCATCAGCATGGAGATAAAAATTGCAGGGACGAGATAGGCAAAAATGAGCACACAGTATTGCGCAACCTGCGTGTAGGTAATACCTTTCATGCCGCCCAGCACCGCGTAGAAAAAGACGATGATCATTCCGATAATCACGCCGGTTGTGATATCCACTTCAAGGAACCGTGAAAAGACGATGCCAACACCCCGCATCTGACCGGCCACGTAGGTGAAGGAGATAAAAACCGCACATACCACGGCAACCAATCGAGCCGTTCGGGAGTAGTAGCGATCACCCACAAAATCAGGAACCGTAAACTTACCAAATTTCCGTAGGTAGGGCGCCAGGAGAAGAGCGAGAAGCACATAGCCGCCGGTCCAGCCCATCAGGTAGACCGAGCCGTCGCGCCCCATAAAGCTGACCAGCCCCGCCATGGAGATAAACGAGGCGGCCGACATCCAGTCAGCCGCGGTTGCCATCCCGTTGGCCAGCGGCGATACTTTCCCGCCGGCAATATAAAAATCACCCGTGGTTCCCGCTCGCGACAGGTAGGCGATGCCAATGTAGAGCGCAAACGAAAGCCCGACGATCAGAAATGTCCATCCCTGTATTCCCATCACACCTCGTCGAAGTCAAATTTCTTGTCGAGGCGATTCATCAGGTAGACATAGACGAAGATGAGAATCACAAACACGTAAATGGATCCCTGCTGCGAAAACCAGAACCCGAGTTTAAATCCGCCAAGCCGGAATTGATCAAGCCAGTCCACGAACAAAATTCCGGCGCCGTAGGATACGACAAACCAGATCGCCAGGAGAATGGCAAGGTAGATCAGGTTTTGCCGCCAGTATTGTTGTGCTTTTGTCTTCATAGTTAGCTTGCTAAGCGGTTAGTATACTTAAAGAGAATCGAATTGGCAAAAGCTTTATCCTGAAGGGAAATGACAGTTCATATACTACAAAAATAAAAGATAACTCGCTGTTCAGAACATGCATTCGCTATTAAAAAGTGAATTTGCTTTAAGAACAAAATAACCCTGATCAGGCATTTTGCAAATTCTGATAAGCACCGATAACAGCAGTATCCTACCGGCGTACATTCATGATTATCTATGAACATCTATCAATTTAATACACCAACTTTGCGGAAATGGCTGAATTACGATCTTTCGGCCACAGTGCTTTTTTTTATCAGTTTTCTGTTTATTGCCTCACTTTATGTTCTCGCTGGTTTTATCATCCTGTTTCTGCCGCTGCTGATTGGTACGCTCATTAAAGAAGAGCGATACGGCTGGCTGGTTTCTCTTTGCATATTCATCTTTATGCCGGCTATTGTCATCTACATTTATTTCAGATCCACTACCTGGTATTTTATCCTTCAATTTGTGCCGGCAGCATTTTTTCTATTCTACTGCTATTTACTGAAGCACACCATCGACCGTTGGAAGGATCCCATCGTGGAACCGGAACCTGATCTGAATCTGTAAGTGGCCCTCAATATCAGTGTTACATCTATTTTTAAATATTATTTCCATTTTTAGAAAATTTTTAACTATATACTTTTAGACAAATGATGTGATTTATTCTTATTTCAAACAACGGTTCTTTCATTTCAGTCGAATATATCGCACGATTGGGATACTCAATATCCATATCAACCATTCTGATCCTGTCCGGTTTCCTGGTCGTTGATATATTAGTTGCTCAAAGCAGGTCTCCCTATTTTTACAGTATCTCTGTTGAGGATGGATTACCTCAATCTTCTGTAAATACTATTGCGCAAGATAAAGCCGGCTATATGTGGTTTGGCACACAGGATGGATTGGCGCGCTACGACGGGTATGAGTTTACAATATTCAGGAACAGTCTGACGGACCCCAACAGTCTCTGCAATAACTTCATCACCTCACTTCTGGTTACAGAGAGGGGCAGCATCTGGATCGGAACCAGCAATGGCCTCTCTGTGTACGACCCACTGCTTAATGAATTTGTTTCCTACTATCATGATACATCGGATTCCCTGTCCCTGAACAGCTCAACCATTACTTCACTGTTTCAGGACAGTGACGGTATCATATATATCGGAACAAACGCAGGCCTGAACAAAGTTAACCATCATAAATCGCATCATGCCGTTCAATTTGAGCGATACCGGACAAACCCGGATCCGGGGCCGATGGAAATTTTCAGTGGAACGGTCCACGATATCACAGAAGACGGTTGGGGAAGGATCTGGATCGCCTCGCAGGGAAAAGAGGCCGATACAAGGGCGGACAATGGTGCACTAACGGTTTTCAGCAAGACATCGGGGCGTTTTGAGCATTTCTATCACAATCAGGGAACACATACACTCAGCAGCAGTGCCATACGTTCACTTCACTACCGAGACTCAAACCTTTGGGCCGGAACAATTAACGGAGGACTCAACAGAATTTCACTTTCATCTGAGGGAAACATAGAACAGATCGATCATTTTACACACCAGAGTGATGATCCATATTCAATACCCCATCACTATGTCAGTAAAATTACAAGCGGAGCAGATTCAGACATTTGGATTGGCACATACAACAGTCTTGTCTCCTTAAATCCGCGACTTGATCTCTTTAAAAACTATACTAATGTTGAGGAGTTTCGGTCATCGAACTCTTCTGCCATTAATGATCTGTATGTAGATACCGCGGGGAATCTTTGGGTTGCAACCAGCAACGGCCTTTTTGTTTATTATTCAAACCGACAACCATTTGACGTGGAAATACCCGACCCGGACGCTGAAAATTCCATTCTTGCGGGTGATATTTTCGGGATTTATGAGGATTCCCGGGGTGAAGTTTGGACGCTGAGTTTCGGCTCCGGGATAAACCGAATCGAGTATCAACCGAACGGGCAGAAATACATCTATACCTATACTCCATTAAGCTCAGCACATCCGTCGCTGTCATCCGCCCAGTTGCTTGGTGTCACAGAGGATCATAACCAAGATGTATGGATCTCCTCGTTTGACGGGCTTTTTAAAATCATCAAAACCGATCAGCCGGAAACGGTTAATATCACCCACTTCTCCCCTGAACGTCTTGCTATAAATCCCGATATCAGAAAATATTACACCCAAATTTATACTCATCCCAATGGTTCACTCTGGGTTGAAACGTATCAAAACGGTGTGGACGAAATTCATATCAGAGATCAGGAATTGGTTATTGAGAACCACTCTGAGATTACAATTGGCGATACCTCACATAGAATTTTAGCATTTTACATGGATCCGGACGGCACCTCATGGATAGTTACCAGAGATTTTTTGGGAAGAGGCTTGATTGATGAAAACGGTCGTTTACAAGTAACTCCGATATTCGGTAAACAAGTTGAGTGGAACCGCATTGTCGATTTAGACATCAAATACGTGATGGGCGACCAGTCCGGCCGGGTTTGGGCGGGAACATCAAACGGGCTTGTAAAATTACGCGTTGATTCTGCGCCGGATTCGAATGAAAATGATCATTTATGGGCTGATATCACAATTTATACTGAAGCAGACGGGCTTTCCAATAACACGGTTTACGCCATTGCCGGCACACCGGATAACCATCTCTGGCTGAGCACCAACCGGGGCCTCTCCCGGTTCTCAGTTGAGAATGAACAATTTACAACCTATGAGCTGGAGGGAGGTGCCGGAATCAATGAGTTTAATGAAGGAGCCGTTGCTTATGGGCAAGGTGGATCCCTTTATTTCGGTGGAATTGGCGGGTTGGTCCGGTTTCATCCCGACAGCATTTCCCCAAATCCATTTGTTCCACCAATTCAAATCACTGGATTTCGGGTTTTAAATAACCCTCTACCTGCCAACGATTCAAGACTCATCTACTCGGAATCGGCCGACAGCCTGCAACGCCTCACACTGTCGCACAATGATTCTTTTTTTTCGGTTTCATTTGCGGCGTTAAACTTCAATCAGCCTGGAAAAAATCAATATGCGTATAAACTCCACGGATTTCACGAGGATTGGGTATATAGCGGAACCCAACGCGAGGCAACGTTTACCAACCTCGATGATGGCGAATACCTGTTCCAGGTAAAAGGGAGTAATAACGACGGGATTTGGAACGAAGCCGGTGTGAGCTTAAAGATCGTTATTTTGCCCCCGCTGTGGGAGACCTGGTATGCCTATTCGTTTTATTTGTTTGTGATCTTCCTTGCAGGATACCTGTTAATCCGAGGCCGTATACGCGCAGCTACCCGTGAACTTGAAATAAAATCACAGATTGAAAAAGCACGACACGAAGAAAGAGAGGTATTTCGGAAAAAAAGTTCGCAGGATTTTCATGACGAAGCCGGAAACAAGATTACCAAAATTAATCTTTTTACGGAACTCGCAAAATCTGAGGCGGCTGGCAGTCCAACATTGAAAGGGTATCTGCAGAAAATTGAGGTCAATTCCCGGGAGCTCTCCAACGGAATGCGGGATTTTATATGGGCGATGGACCCGGAAAAAGATACCCTGTTTGAAACCCTGCTGCGACTCAAAGAGTTCGGCGACTCGATGTTCACAGATACAGGCACTGACTTTTCAATAGAGGGGCTTTCTTCCGATACTCGCGAGATTCAACTCCCGATGGACATGCGGCATTCAATCCTGCAAATGTTTAAGGAAGCCATGAACAATTGTGCCAAATACGCCGATGCTAATAAGGTTGTCTTGTCTGTCAATACATTCATAAATACCCTGAATATTACACTTACAGATGACGGAGTTGGATTTAATCCTGAAGATGCTGCAAACCAAGAGGGTTATGGGTTAACAATCATGGCAGAACGTGCCCAAAAAATCAACGGAAACCTCTCTATCAAATCAAAAAAGATGAACGGCACACGAATCATACTTTTGGTTAATATACCGCAGATGGGGGATACTGAGGAATTGAAAAAGTAGTTATTTTTAGGCTCACAAATCCGTTGAACATGGCCGAAACTAATAAACAGATGATTACCGTTGCCATCGTTGAGGATGATGAAGAAATACGGAACGTGCTGGAAATTCTTATCGACAGAAGCCCCGGGTTCTCCTGCAGGCAGGTTTTCGAAAACTGCGAATCAGCTCTTGAACCCATCCAAAAACTGCAACCCGATGTAGTGTTGATGGATGTGGAACTGCCGGGAATCGACGGGATTGACGGCATTCTGAAACTGAAAGACCATTTACCGGAAACCGATTTTATCATGCTTACCATCCGCGATGACGACGATACGGTTTTCCGGTCTCTGGCTGCCGGAGCCACCGGATACCTTCTGAAAGATACTCCGCCGGCAAAACTTCTGTCGAGTATTCGGGAAGTGACTGAAGGCGGTTCACCCATGACGCCTGAAATTGCACGTCGTGTAACCGAATTTTTCCGGCCTAAACCGGACTCACCGTTATCTGAAAGGGAACGTGAAGTACTGTACCTGCTTTGTGAAGGACACAACTATCAAACCGTGGCAAACAAACTCTTTATCAGCGGGCATACCGTTCGGGCTCACATCAAAAACATCTACCGAAAACTGCAAGTCTCCTCCCGTGCCGAAGCCGTCGCAAAAGCCCTAAAGAACAAATGGGCTTAAAAATGGCAAAAAGATCTGTTTCTCCTTCACAACCACTTTTTTCATCCCTGCAGCCACAAATATCGTGTCTGAGTTTGTTTTTAATACAGCCCCCTTTCCCGGGGAATCCCCCTGCAAATGGAAATAAGCCGTTCTTTCACACGGCAAATGAACATTCCTTTCAATCTATTTTTTAGAGGGATTTAAATTTAATATTTGGCAATCCATCCTGCATATTCAGGCAATTGTAATAACAACTGTTCAAAATACCGCAAATGGGTCATTGTGCACGTTTTGCCATATCTCTACTTTCGGTTTGTACAATCACAAAAAAGTAAAATTCATGAGTTATGAAAAAAATTGCACTTCTCGGAACAGTTTTAACCATAATCGCAGTCAACATATCATGCAGCGACTCCTCTTCAAATAACGAGGAAGAACCAACCATTCCCGATGCCTTCGTTTCGATGGAAGCCACCGGTGATGAAAACTTTGAGATTGAGTTTTTAAACGAAGGTGGCGTTGCTGATCAGTTTAGTGTTAATGGGTCATGGACTTCGAATGTTCGACTTCTGCAAATCAATATATTGGATGTTTCGCCCGGATGGCAGTTTTTAATCAATGCGTTTAATGATATTGGAGTGGAAGAGGGAACGTACGAACTTAATATTACCAGTGAGGGATTTGATATCAGTTCTTTCCTGAATGCTGACCAGACCCAGGCTTACCTTTCTATTGGAGGGGAACTCAGAATTACCAACGTTCGTGAATTTGAAAGACCAGGACCCGGAGCAACCGATTTTATTGACGGAACCTTTGACGTTGAGTTTGTTAAAGCCGAGGAGCACCCAGCCGACACTCCTACCATGACAATAACCGGCGAGTTCAGCGGGGTTCCTGTCGGTTCCAATTTTATTGAGTAAGAATTTGACGTCTGTTTTCACTTTATAACATCACCTGATGTATTCTGACTCAACGTATAACAGTTCAGTATAAATAAATATGAAAACGTCTCTTTTTCTTCTTTTATGCCTCCTGATTCCTACAAGTATCTTCTCACAAAATGACGTGCAAGGGTGTACCGATCATCCCGTCATCAGCAGATACCCGGGGGCCGCGATTGAATACTGCAACTCCAGTCAATTTTTGGAATACAGAGTTGCCACAGGGCCCGAAACCGGGTACAGACAGATCAGCGACTGGACCGACGTTGCGGGGAAACATTCCAGAATTTATTACTCCATTAAAGGCCAGATAACAGCTACGGAAGTTTATCAAAACTACCTCACGGCTTTTCGGGGCGGTAAATTTTCCTTGTTGGCTAACAAACTCCATCCTGAGCGGAATGTATCTAATGATGTAGGAGGAAACACCTGGCTCGTCACGTTTTACAGGGCCAATCCATTTCCAAGCAATTCGGGTATAAAAATAAACCAGGGGTCAGGCACCATGGGCGGTACATTTTATATCGCTGCTAAAAAAGACAATATCTATATGGCCATTTCCGGAAAACGCTATTCAGACCAGGAAACCGTGGTTCTGCTGGACGTGCTGGAAACCGATGAAATGGACGACAACTTAATTACCGTCAATGCCGATTACATTGCTGATGAGATTTTTTCAAAGGGTAAGGTTGCGTTACAGGGCATCCTGTTTGATTTCAATGACGCAACCATCAAAGAGGAATCTGCTCCGCTGCTGAGCGAAATTGCTGCTTTCATGGATGCCCACCCTTCGGTTGTCATCTTTGTTGTTGGCCACACGGATATGACCGGTAACGTGGATTACAATATCAACCTGTCGCAGCGAAGGGCCCAGGCGATTACCGACTATCTCATCAGTCAACACCAAATTGGTTCTGAACGCCTGCTCCCATACGGTATTGGACCGCTCGCTCCTACCAAAACCAACCAAACTGAAACTGGACGAGAACAAAACCGGCGGGTTGAATTGGTTGTACAGTCCATGTAATGTAAGTGTGATGATTTGTTATTTATTCGGGAAAGCATTTCTGTGGGAATGTTCATGTCCTGCCTCATTGTAATCATAGAAGATTGCATTAAGCAATAAAAAAGCCCCACCGGTTACCCGATGAGGCTTAACATTTACTTCTTATTCCGGGATGACCGGAACATGTAATTTTAGATTACTTCTTCTCGTCTTCGTCGTCTACCACTTCGAAGTCGGCGTCTACAGCATCGTCTGCTTCGCTGCTTTCAGCTTCCGCTGCGTCATCTTGAGCACCCGCTTCTGCTGCGCCTTCCGCGCCGGCCTGCTGCTCATTGGCAGCGGCTTGATAGATCTCTTGCGAAGCGGCGGCCCATGCGTTATTGAGTTCTTCAATCGCGGGCTCAATTTCGTCCACTTTCTCTTCTTTGTGGAGTTTTTCGAGCTTATCGAGTGCATCCTGAATCTTGGTCTGATTCTCTTCGGAAATCTTCTCTTTGTTTTCATCAAGCTGCTTCTTGGTGGAGAAGAGCAGTGAATCGGCTTTGTTCAGCGTTTCGATTCGCTCGCGAACTTTCTTGTCTTCTTCCGCGTGCTCTTCGGCAGCCTGCTGCATTTTTTCAACCTCCTCCTCGGTGAGTCCGGAGCTCTGTTCAATGCGGATGCTCTGCTCTTTACCGGTGCCTTTATCTTTGGCGCTTACGTTCAGCACGCCGTTGGCATCGATATCGAAGGTGACTTCAATTTGCGGGACGCCCCGAGGTGCCGGCGGAATACCATCGAGATGGAATCGGCCGAGCGTTCGGTTGTCCTGTGCTTTGGCACGCTCACCCTGCAGAACATGGATCTCCACGCTGCTTTGATTATCAGCGGCCGTTGAGAAGGTCTCCTTCTTGCTGGTTGGAATGGTAGTGTTGCCTTCAATCAATTTGGTCATGACGCCACCGAGGGTCTCAATACCCAGCGTGAGAGGCGTGACGTCGAGAAGTACAACATCATCCACATCTCCGGTCAGTACGCCACCCTGGATTGCAGCTCCAACGGCTACAACTTCATCCGGGTTCACACCTTTACTTGGATCTTTTCCAAAGAAATCTTTCACAACTTCCTGGATTTTAGGGATCCGCGTGGAACCACCTACAAGTATCACCTGGTCAACTTCACCCTTCTTCAGGCCGGCATCTTTCAATGCTTTTTCGCACGGCCCAATGGTTTTCTGAACAAGATCGTCCACAAGCTGTTCAAACTTCGCTCTTGTGATGTCGATGTTCAGGTGTTTTGGTCCGGCGTCGGTTGCCGTAATAAATGGCAGGTTCACGTTGGTTTTCTGTGAGCTTGAGAGCTCAATCTTGGCTTTCTCAGCCGCATCTTTCAGCCGCTGCATCGCCATCGGATCTTTCCGCAGGTCAATGCCCTCATCTTTTTTGAACTCTTCGGCCAGGAATTTGATCAGGCGTTGGTCAAAGTCATCACCACCGAGGTGGGTGTCGCCAAATGTGGACTTCACTTCAAAGACACCGTCGCCAAGTTCAAGGATTGATACGTCGAACGTACCGCCTCCAAGGTCGTATACAACAATCGTTTGATCGGTATCTTTCTTATCAAGCCCGTATGCAAGCGATGCTGCCGTTGGCTCGTTGATAATCCGTTTAATCTCAAGTCCGGCGATTTTACCGGCTTCTTGCGTCGCTTTTCGCTGCGCATCGTTAAAGTAAGCAGGAACCGTCACAACAGCTTCTGTTACTTTTTCGCCCAGGTACTCTTCAGCTGTCTGCTTCATTTTTTGCAGAACCATGGCCGAAATTTCCTGCGGGGCGTAGAGGCGATCCTCAATTTTTACGCGAGCCGTACCATCATCCCCTTTCACAACGTTGTAGGATGCCTGGCTGCTCTCCTCTTTCACCTCATCAAACATGCGCCCCATAAAGCGTTTAATAGAGGAGACCGTTTTTTCCGGATTTGTGATGGCCTGACGTTTCGCAGGCGCTCCAACGAGCCTCTCTCCATCTTTAGAAAATGCTACCACAGATGGCGTTGTACGGCCACCCTCGGAGTTTTGAATGACAACCGGTTCGCTGCCTTCCATAACGGAAACGCATGAATTGGTTGTTCCTAAGTCAATACCTATAATCTTACCCATAATATTACCTTGTCTGTTTACTTGTTATAAATGTTCTTTTAATTAATTGGAATGGAGTCCGCCTCAGAATCTCCGCTTCCTTTCTTATCAATTCGTATTGTCAGCACGCCATTTTTAAATGCTGCATTGATCGTTGATGCATCTGCGTGGTCAGGGATTGAAAAAGATCGGATAAATGAACCCTGTGCTCTCTCCTCCCGCTTTAACTGTTCATCTTCCTCAAGATAAAGCTCGCGTGTTCCTTCTATTTTCAGCACGCGATCTTTCATCGTCACCGTCACCTGTTCTTTTTCCATGCCGGGCAGATCAGCCATGATGGTGAACTGCCGATCGCTTTCAACGATATCGCATGCGGGAGAAAAATCACGATCATCATCCATCGGCGTCAGTCGTTCCACAAATTGCTGGATCTCACGGCCGAGCGATGTGAGCTGTTTTTCAATATCGATTTTTAAGTTACTCATAAGTTTTATTCTTAGTTCCCTATTACATGAGCAACCGCAATGCCAATACAATACATCTCTTGATCCCACTGACGTATTGACATAGATCGATAGGTGCAGCACCGGCGTTGCCAGTTTGACGTACTGTAAGTCCGCCAGCTTCGGCAGGATTGGGTCAGTAAACAGACACCTTTTCAAGGTCGGCCCAGAAGCCGGGATAAGATATGGAGGTGCATTCCGCATCCAGAACAACTGAAGGTTCGGCGGAACAGCTGGAGAGTATGGCTGCTGCCATAGCCATTCGATGATCGTGGTAGGTGTTGTGCTCGGCCGGCTCGGGAGTAAAGCCCGGATCTCCGTTGATCTCGATTCCATCTTCCCTGAGTGTGGCATCAGCTCCGGCGTTTGTCAAAATTTCGTACATAGCCGCAAGCCGGTCGGTCTCTTTATGCCGGAGCTCTCCCGCCCCCGTGATGGTTGATCGTCCATCGGCAAAACAGAAGGCCACCATCAAAATCGGAAGTTCGTCGATGCAGTTTGGGATCAGCGCGGGATCAAGGTCGATCGCCTTCAGGCTTGAGGCGGAGACGGCCATATCGGCCACAGGCTCGCGACCCTGCATGCGCTCGTTGGATATGTTGATATCAGCGCCCATCTGATACAAAATATGCAGAATCCCGGTGCGGCTGGGATTCATCCCCACATTCTTCAAATGGATCATACTACCCTGCTGCACTGCCGCACCCACGAGCCAAAACGCCGCGGCAGAAAAGTCGCCGGGAACGGTGTAATTTTGAGGAGGGATGACATCCTGCAGACTGCTCTGTATAATTTTACCCTGTCCATACTCCTCCGTTTCCAGGTTCAAGAGGCGTTCTGTGTGATCCCGGCTGGGGATCTGCTCCACAACTTCGGTCGGAGATTTACCGAAGAGCCCGGCAAGCAGTACGCACGATTTTAGCTGTGCGCTTGGAATAGGAAGCGGAAAGCGAATGGGCTTTATGCCATTATGTGTCCCCACTCTGAGCGGCGCATATTCTCCGTCTCGTGCAGATATATTGGCTCCCATAGATCGCAGCGGATCGATAATACGTTTCATTGTTCTGCCACGTAAGGAGTCATCCCCGGTTAATTCAGCGTCTAAACCGGCCCCGGCAACAATACCCGTAAGCAGGCGCATGGTTGTTCCCGAATTCCCGCAGTCCAGCGGTTCAGCGGGTTGTTGTAAACCGGTTCGGCCTGCACCATGTACCGTCACCCGGTTGTCGTTGCGGTTCACCTCTACCCCAAGCTGCCGGAGACATGAAAGAGTACTGGCCGGATCTGCCGCCGGAGAGTAGTTCAGAATCGTACTTTTTTGATCGGAAAGAGCCGCAAAAAGTGCCGAGCGGTGAGAGATCGATTTATCGGCCGGAAGCTCAATTGTTCCTTTAAGGCCGGAGGCGGGTCGTACGGTTTCAATCATAAAACATTAATTTTGGTCGAGCAGCTGTTGTGCTTTTTCTGCACCTGCGGTGCCCGGATATGTATCAACAATAGAGTTCAAAAGAGACCGCGCATCTCCGCGGCGGCCTTCCCGGATGTAAATTTCGGCCGTTTTATACTGTGCCTCGGCTACCCAGCTGTCGTAAGCCTCATACAGTACCTGTACTTTTGAAAACTCCTCGAGTGCACGTTCCCGGTCTCCGGCTTCAAGATACGAAACGCCGATTAAATACTGTGATTCAGCCCCCACAGCGGTTGAGTTATTGTCGGACACCATCGAAAAGAACCGGCGGGCCTCCTCAACCCGTCCATCTTCAAGCAGAACTTTTCCCAGTCCGGCTCTGGCGGCGTCATTTCCCTCATTCAGTGACAAGACGCGCTCAAACTGTTGTCGGGCGGCAGTGATATCTCCAAGGGCTAAGCTTGCGCGCCCCATTCCGAGGTACGCCTCTTGCTGGAAATTAGCGTCAAGCCCGGCAAGCTTTTCATAGATCGACAAGGCTTCCGTGTACTCTTCATTTTCGAGCAGAATTTGCCCCAGTTCTGCATGGGATGGTGCCGCGCGATCCGATTCCGGAAAATCATCAATAATTGTCCGGTACGCTTCGGCCGCCTGATCGAATTGCTCCATTCGCTGATAGGCATCCGCAAGATTAAAGTAGGCCTCCGGCATCATCTGCTCATCGTTCGTAATTCGCAGGTATTGGCGGAACTCGGCAACGGCTCCCTCATAGTCGCCGGATTGGAGCGTATTTTCGGCCTGCCGAAATCGAAGGCGGTCGGCCGTGCCTGACGTGGGATTTTCATCCAGGAATTCTTCCAGTACATCTGTGCTTTCATCTTCCCTACCGGCTGATAACTGGGCAAACTGTATTCCATTTACCGCCTCTAAAATGTAGCTGCTGCCGGGATATCCTTCCAGAACGCGCCTGTACTCTTCTATGGCCTGCTCATATTCGCCGGCATTATAGAACGCATCCCCGATGTTATATTGAGCCCTTGCCGCCCATTCTGTGTCCGGAAACCGGTTAATGACTGTTTCAAACTCCTCCACTGCCTGGTCGTAGTTTCCGGTATTCAGGTAGATATAGGCCACGTTGTACTGTGCCTGCTCGCGGAGGCTGCTGAAGGGATAGATTCGGAGCATCCGCCGGAATTCCGTCACAGCATCAAAATTTCTGTTCATTCGGTAGTAGCTGTTCGCCACCTGGAACATGGCGTAATCGCCACCGGGTTCTGCGCCAATCGTCTGCTTGTAAAACTCAAGGGCCTGCTGGTAGTTACCCTGTGCGTAAAAGGCGTCCCCGATGCGTAGCTGCGTATCGGTATCATACGGGAACAGGGCGATGGAGGGCGGATCATAGTTTTCAAGAAAATCGATGAGCGGGCCGGTGGCATTTTCATAATCCCCCATCTTGAAGTATGCCCACCCAAGAGCGTACTTTGCCGCGCCGATGAGCTCATGGTTTGGATTTTCCCGGATAAAGCGGTCATATTGCTGAGCTGCCGGCCCATAATTCTGATTTTGAAAATGGGAATCGGCACTCCAGAAGAGAGCTTCTCCGCCCAGCTCGCTATCCGGCCACTGGTTGTATACTTCCTCAAACTCCGGCTGTGCTTGCGGGTACGCCTGGTTGCTGTATCGCACCCATGCAATCTGGGAATGCGCCTGCCGCTTCAGTGCCTCGTCAAGATCCGTACGTTCACTGGCCAACTCGAACGTTTCCAGTGCGCGTGTATATTCTGAATTGGCAAAATAGACTTCCCCCAAAAACGTAAGCACTTTTCCAGGGTTTTCAAGCTGCTCAACATTTCTGGCCAGCGGCAGCAAGGCTTCGATCGCTTCCCCGTAAAAACCGACTTCAAAAGCTGAAACAGCCCATTCGTAGTACGCCTGTTCAAAAAATACCCCTCCGGCAAAACGGTTTCCAAACTCCCTGAAAGCATCCAGTGCGGGTTGATATCGCCCGGCAAGTTTGTTGTTCACTGCCTTGTAATAGAGTCCTTTCCGGGCGATATCGTCATTTCCAATCGCCGCATTTCCGAATGCATCGGCCGCCCAGTGGTAAATCTCTTGTTTGTGGTATACCCATCCCAGTCCGTAGTGGGCGATGCGCGCCTGCTCCTCGTTTTCAGACCGGTTGATATACCGGCGGTAGAACCGGGTGGCATTTTCAAAATCGTTCAGCGCGTTATAGCTCTCGGCAATCAGGAAAACCGCTTTGGATTGATTGGCATCATCAAGCGTTGGGAGTGCGCGTTCAAGTGCTTCTATAGCGTCGGCAAACCGCCGCTGCTGGTAATAAGATTCCCCAAGAGCAGTTCCCACCCGGCGTGTCATCGGGTCGAACGGGTGCCGTTCGCGCAGGAGTTCAAACGCCTCGGAGGACCCTTCATAATCTTCATCCTCAAGGAATAGCCGGCCCCGGGCATAAAGCGCTTTTGGTGACCACTCTGAACTCCTGAAATTATCTGACAACTCCAAAAAAGTGCTCCTTGCCAAATCATTTTGGCCGTTTTCTGCGGCTGTCTCGGCAATGTTATAGTAGAGCTCCGACTTCTTTTCGGTCGATTGGGGATAGTTCAGCGCTTCCTGCATCCTGCTGATGGCTTGATCAAGTTCCCCCCGCTGCCTGTGTTCTTCAGCAACCTCTTTCAGAAGCACCGACGCGTAGCGACTCCGGGGATAGTTCCACACGTATTGATCGGTAAGCAGCGCTGTTTGAAGAGAATCAAGACGGATATTTGAACGGGTATAAAAATAGGCCGCAAGTTCTACATCCGAAGCTTCATTGGTCAGAGCTTGTTCAAAATATTCTGCCGCTTCAGGATACAACCCTTTCTCAAACAGGTCGATGCCGGCCTGAAAGTCATTGCTGCCGGACCTGACCTCGTGTTGAGCCATTACAAGGGAGGGAAGAATCAGAAAAATTAGAGAAAAAAACCTCAATACAGAGCGTGAGATGCGGTTCATGAAGTAGTGTTGAAGACCAGTTTACAATATGTTGTCCGCTTTCAATATACCAACTTGCGTAATTTTGTTCCTATTCTTCCTGGAAATTTATTGTTCACAAGTCAAGGTAACGCAACAGCTCGTCTGCACGAGAACTCATATCGACCTGGAATAAGTCTTCCCTGTTTTCGGATGTAGTGGTATAATTGTATCGCTTGAGGGATGATATTACGGCGGATGTGTCCTGAAGATTGAGTTTTATAGATACCCGAATCGTCGCATCTGATTCCGGTATTTGCTCAACCGTAAGCCCCATCACTTTCGCCCCTTCTGTCTCAATGATATTGATGAGCTTGGTGATCGTGTAGTCCGCTTTATCGATATCGACGGAGATGACGGAGCCCTCTGTGGTGATATTCAGCATTTTCGAAAATGCTTCCAACAGGCTCTTTTTCTCCACGATCCCGGTCACGGCCTGCGCCTGGTCAACCAGGGCTATAAATCGGACCTCGTTGGACAGCATTTGGCGGGCAACTTCGAAAAGGTGCTGGTTTTCGTAGGCAAAAATCGGTCGTTCCAGCTCAAATTCCGAAAGCTGAACCGACTCGTCCGGAAGATCTCTGAGCATTTCAAGAGTTACCTGTCCGATGACTTTCCGGGTGGCCTGCTCAATGACCGGAATATTATCGGTCTGCCAGGCCTCCATTTTGGCCAGGGCAGAACTTGCCTTATCCGATAAAAGTAGCGGAGTAAATGAATCGTTTAAAATCTGGTTGGCTAACATGGCAAATGGGTCATAAGACTGCTGTTTCCAGTTCATCAAGCATCGACTCAAATCGATTTCGATCGGCTTGTGTAATTCGTCCTTCTATAGTAACGCTGTTTCCCTCAAAATGTTCACTATCAACTACGGCAACGTCGTGTAAAAATGCAACCGCCTTGTAATGCGCCATCGGCACCGTGTAGGCGAACGGTTCATAATCCTCTTCAATCAACAACTGGATTTGCTGCTGCATCTTATCCAGGCCGATTGCACGCTCTGCCGACACAAAAATTGCCCCGGGAAATCCCTTTTTAAGCTCCATCAGGCGTGCAGGCTCAACTTTATCAATTTTATTAAATACAATGACTTTCTTAAAACCGGTTACATCCAGCTCTTCGAGTGTTGAATTAACCACATCTATATAGTCATCAATGAGCCTGGACGAGGCATCAACAACATGCAGAAGCACATCAGATTCTCTGACCTCATCCAGCGTGCTTTTAAAACTTTCAATAAGATTGTGCGGCAGCTTGCGGATAAACCCGACTGTATCCGAGAGCAACACATCATGATTTTCGAGCTCAAGCCGGCGCACGGTTGAATCGAGTGTGGCAAACAGCCTGTCTTCTGCCAAAACAGTTGTATCCGTCAACGCATTCATCAGCGTGGATTTTCCGGCATTGGTGTATCCAACCAGTGCTACTCTTGGATTACCCGAACGGCCTTTTCTCTGGGTTGTACGTTGTTTATCGAGTTTTTCAAGTTTATCCTTAAGCGTGGATATCCGGTCCCCGATAAGCCTGCGGTCGGTCTCAATCTGTGTTTCACCGGGACCTTTGGTTCCAATCCCTCCCTTCTGACGAGATAAGTGAGTCCAAAATCGGGTCAGCCGGGGAAGCAGGTACTGAAGCTGGGCAAGTTCAACCTGGGTTTTTGCAGCCGAGGTTTTGGCTCGCGATGCAAAGATATCCAGGATTAATCCGCTTCGATCTAATACTTTGACATTAGCCGTTTTCTCAATATTCCGCACCTGTGTGGCTGTCAGATCGTCATCAAAAATCAATACATCCGATCCATTCTCCCCAACCAGGGCTTTCAGCTGATTCAGCTTTCCTTTGCCAACATAGGTTGATGGATCGGGATGCGGCCTGTTCTGAAGTATTTTCTCCACCGTATCCGCACCCGCTGTGTCAGCCAGCAGTTCAAGCTCTTCAAGGTATTCTTTTGCAAGCCATCTCGGGGTCTCATGGCCATAAATACCTACAAGTATCGCCTTCTCTTTTGTTATGGAAGGATTTCGTACGTCTTCTAACAAATGTGGTAAATTAAATTGTTATTCTAATGTTTTGATATCGAACGGTATATCGGATACCGGCGAAAGGAATTTCCCCACTTTAAGAGCCACGATTTTTTCAAAGTTAGGGACCTTTTTATCCGGCACAAACAGCTCCAGGCGTATAAGTGAACGGTCCGATTCATCACCATCATCAAGCGATTGATACATAAACAGGTAATCAGACCCGCGCGACTTCGGCTTTTCAACATAGTCGCAAATTTGGTGCCAGGCGATCGTCTGGGATGGATCATTAATATTTTTTACGATGCCGTGATCCGTAATATACGTTTTTGAGGCGAGGTGGCTCGCGATCCACCAGCTGACCCCCATCCATGCGTAACATCCGAAAATCGAATAATACTGCTCCACATTGTAGGTAAAGGAGGCTATCACAATTGCAACTGAAGAGAGAACAAACAGTGTTGAAAATAGCGGGTATCCCCCAAGTTTCCCTGAATTCCAGCTGATTCTTACATTTCGCAACCTAACGGCATTTGCTATAGAATAGAGAGCAAGAAAGGTGGCTGCAAGTGTAAACAGGGCCAGAAGCAGCACAAACAGACTATGTATTTCGTTTAATATATTCATGAAATGGTTTCAGCTTTAAAGTACCGGGATACCATTGACTCTGTAAATAATAAAAATATTGCGATAATAATAAACCAATGCCAGACTTCTTTTCCAACAGACGCACGTTTCAGATCCGCAAGAAACAGGCTGCGGCTGCCACTATAATACTGAACGCCTGCATTTTCAAACACTTCTGACAGCATGGTACCAACCGTTTCCTCATTTAACGTTTTTAATGAAGATTCCATTGCATCCTGATTCACGGAATATACTCTCTCCTCTTTTTCATTCAGGATTCGCAACCAACCGGGTGTCCAGTCTTGCCCGTTATGCGATACCCTCAATCCCGAAAAGGTTTGTTGAGTTTCGGGGATGATGTTTTCATTGCCAAACTGAAGCTGTATGCCGCCGGGTGCAGCGCCGCCAATGGTGATCTCAAAAGGTTCTCCCAGCGTATGAACATTCAGGCGCGCCTGTTCTCCACCTGCAAGATAGTCTACTGTTTCGTAAAAAAGGGGGGCAAACAGCGGTTTGATCGGGAAGTTTGACCATCCCGGATCGCTGCCGATTGCTGAATAAATCAGCTTTCCACTCCCCACACTTGTTTCATTCAGAATTATATTTCCTGTATTGGATAACAAAATTGGCGAAGTGGCCCGCCCTTCAACCGAATTAATTTTATAGTAGTAGTAGAGCTCAGGAACGTTGACCCTCATATCATTGTCACTCCCTGCATCAAACATTTCAGCCAGGATAGGATGTCCGCGCTCGGGTGTTGCAAGCTGATCAAAACTGCGGAACGAACCATATTGTCCAACAAGCTCGCTGTAGCGGCCGGCATTACTGATGCCCAAAAGCCGGTTGTAGCTTTCGATTCGCCCCTCGGCAGCAGGCAACAACAGCAACCCATTGCCGGACTGGACAAATTCCAGCAGCGATTGCGCAATATAGTCCGGGATGGTGCGAACACCATCCAGCACGACGGCATCTGTTTGTTGCAGCCGCTCTGCAGATATGTTATCCAGTGTCTCGAACCGGAATGATAATCGGTCATGCTCTTCGGAGACAGCCTCTAACAACGGACGGAGATACGATTTGAACTCTCCGTTTTCACCCCTTTCGTCATTCACCACCAGTACATCTCTGTTTTCGGGATGTTGAACCGCGGCGTACATCCGGTTGTCGTAAGAGAGTTCATCACCCTCGATCAATAGTTCTGCTTTTTGATATTTTTGATCTGTATCCGGCAGAGTAAAGCGGAAATCACGGCTCTGCCCCACCTCAATATTGTACATTTGCTGGCTCACAAGTTCGTTATCCAGTACGAAACTAAAGGATTGGCTGCCCGTTGGCACTGACCCATAATTTTGTACCGTTCCTACAAGCTGGGTGCCCACATCTGTATTCTCGAGTTTGACACTCTGTATTCCGGCATTTTTTGGCTGAGCCTCCCCTATTTTTATCAGTTCAACCCTGAGGTTCTTAAACTTATCCTCTCTTTCCAGTGCCTGCAGAGCGTTAATTTGACTCTCCCTTGCATCGGTAATGATGTAGACGATCTTGTTTGGCTCCGGTGCAGTTTCCACTTGCGAGATACTTTTCAGAAAATTCTCTGCTATATAATTTCCGGCATTCAGTGTCGTCAGTTCGCCAATTTCTCGTGTTGCGGCACTGTTCGATAGTAGCGGCAGGCCAAGCGCCCCGCCGTGAGTCACATTCAGGGAGTAGCGGCTGTCAGATGCCTGCATATCAACGATTTTCCGGGCCAGTTCCCTGGCCTGTTCAATATATGGTCCGTTCCGGTCGATCTGCTCCATGGAGGGGCCGTTATCTACAATAATTCCTATCACAGCCGGCTCTCCCTTCGTAGTCAAACCAAGTCCGGACGGCAAAAACGGGCGGGCGAGAGCAAATGCCAGGGCCGCAATTGCAAGAATACGCAGAGCCAGAAGCAGCCATCGTTTTAATTTAATTTTTCGCAGGGATGACTGTTTCAATGACTCGAAAAAAGCAAGAGTAGAGAATCGAATCCGTTTTGGTTTACGGATATTTAGCAGATAAATAAGCAGAGGAATCCCCACCGACAGAAGAGCAATTAAAAAGAGCGGATTCAGAAAACTCATTAACAGAAAAGTTTTTACCTTATTGTTGTATTGAAAACAACGGGAACAATTGGCCTGATTTTTCAATAAGCTATGCTATTAACCCATTCTTAACAAACATATTATTCTGTCTGTGCAAGATTCAAAAACGTTCGTTCCGGCTCTCTACCTCCTCTACGTTGCATTGACATTTACTATGGCCGGGTGCTCACAAAACTCACCGCATTGGTCTGACATTATTCCGGATTCCGCTCTTTATGTTATTGTTCCCGGCGGGGGCAGTTCCGTTACAGACATTCTGGATGAACCGTATATTCCGCTACTTGATGATAGTACACCATCTGTCCTCCAGCTCAGCACGAATATAGAGAGTACCGGATCGGGGAATGCCGTCGTGCACGCGCTCTTCCTCTACCCCGATACCGCTACCGACTGGCAGCCGGTTTGGATTCTGCAGCCAACCGAGGGCCTTATGAATCAATTAAAACAGAATTACCAAAAAGAGTTTGCTCAGAATCGCTACGATTTTGGCGGCCATACCGTGGAAAAACTCTTCATAGCCGATCGAGAAATTTATACTGCAGACGTGGGTAACTACATGCTGTTTTCCGAATCCAGTTTTGGTATTGAACAATCCATTCGCACAATCGGCAGCGATCGCAGGGCAATGGATCTTACTCGTGATCAAACAGAGCCCGGAACGTTTATTGCAAACACCCCTGCCCTGGATACGTGGGTAATGCAGATGGCTAAAACATCCCACAGACCCTCCCTGCTCAACCTTTTCAGCGGCAGTAAGCCGGTGGAATTCTCACTGGATAATACAGCTGACACCACCGTAGTAAACTGGAATCTAAACGGCACTCTTCCAATTTCGGATGATCCCTCCACTCTTCTGCGCGGCATCCGTTCCCCGGCAAAGCCTCTGTCGCTCGACAAATACATTTCCGCTAACGCCGCTTCATTTTCGATTCTACAAATTAGCCCGCCGGCTGCACCGGTCAGCAACAAAGATGCCGATTTTGAAGCCGATCGTTTTTTAACTGCAAATCCGGAGATCTGGCAAACAATTGCATCCTCTCTTAATGGTGAGCTTGCATTTGTGACGTTTGCCGAATCCGGCGCCGAGAGCAGCAGTGAATTCATGTTCCTCCGCAAGCTGGATGACTCTTCCGCCCTGCAGGCGCAGCTGGAGACTTTGACAACGGCACAACTTGCGGAAAAAAACGGGCAAACGTACGCTATCCAAAGTCGTGAACTTGGCCGACTGATCGGTTCTGAGCTGAACACAATGAGCAGCTTTTACCTGACGATAACAAATAATGTAGCTGTTCTGGCGCAGCGAAAAGGTCTCGCGGAGAGTGTGGCCGGAGATGCTAACCGCCGAAGGGTGATGTTCTATGATGATGATTACAGGAAGGTACGCGATAAACTAAGCGCGGAGCTCAGCTCCCTTACCTACGTCGATGCACGTAAATTTGGAACATACATACAGCCCTGGCTGAATCCACAAACCTATGTTCCGGCTATTGCATCCCGCCTGGATCTTCTTGTCATTTCGTCCGTTGCATCACCTGACGACTCATCAGTCGAGCTTGATATTGCATCATTCCGTAAGGAAGTCTCAGACGACCCTTTTCGTGAACGGTGGGTCTTTCCACTCTCTTCCGAAGAGTTTACAGGCGCACCACTGCTTGCCGACATAACGGCCAGCGGCCGGGATGAAATTATTTTCTCCACCGGCATCGGCACTCTTTATGTACTTGCCATCGACGGTACGGAAGTTTTCCGGGCGAACACTGGCTCTGACCGACCCGTTGGCCCACCGGTTGTTTACGACTGGTATGGAAACAACCGGAATGTTATTCTGCAAGCCGCCGGAAATAAAATTTATGCCTGGAATACAAATGGCGCTGTTCTTCCAAACTTTCCGATTACGCTGGACGAGCAGATAACAACTCCGGTCATCATCCGGGATGTAACAAGAAATGGCATTGCTGAAATCATCGTTGCCACTGCCGACAGAAATCTCCACATCTTAAACTCCCGCGGACAAGCGATATCCGGCTGGCCAAACAGTGTGAACTCTGTCATCAATGATCAGCCGCTCATCACAACGATTGACGGTGAGTTGCAGATCGTTGCTGTTTCTGAAAACACCCTGCATGGATGGGGTATTAATGGCGGCATCACGGAAGGGTTTCCCGTATTTCTTGACTCCCCGCTGTCGGGAACGCCCGGTAGCAATGGAAGTCACCTGCTTGGGGCGGGACGCGATGGGAACCTCTATTCGGTGGGATCAGCCAAGCTTTTTAGTGATTCCCTTGCAACTGTCGTGCCTGATGGCCCGGAGGGTATAACACTACAGCAATTAAGGGTATCTCCTGATGCGCTGAACGCTCAGCCTTACACCAGGGAACTCCTAATCCGGGAGGGTGATGAATTTTTGCGGGAAGAGTTAATCATGGTTCAAAGCAGCAATGGATCCGTTTTTCTCTACAATGCAAATGGGGAGCTTCGATTTACTACATCCATGGGGCAGCCCGCCTCAGGTTCTGCCGGGCCGATTCTTGTGGACATAGACCTTGATCAGAGGATGGATATCGTATCTCTTGGTGATTTCGGGCGTCTTTATGCCTGGAATATTTTAACAGAGGAGCGGCTGTACGGGCTGCCAACCACCGGTATGGAGCACCCGCTTATTACCGACCTTTATGGTGACGGTAACAACGAAATAATTGCTTTTACGCGAGAAGGTCTTCGTTGCTGGACAATATTAGAAACAAAGACAGAATCCGAACTTGAATAGCAGTTGCTTTTAAACAGGGCGGTCCAAAAAAGGCGCCATCCCGAAGCATCGGGACGGGATCTCCCATCTCTATCACCGGATGAATTCCCTTCATCCGGTGAATCGTTTGAGCACGACACCCGGCAATTCGAGACCTGAGGTATAGTTTTGGACTTACCACACTCATCCGATGACGTGAAGTCGTCGGATGAGGACCTTCACTGGATGAATTGCCAGGCTACAAAGCGGTCGTCTTGCTGAAACTTCGGGGGGAAAGACGTGGTGGAGCTACGGGGATTCGAACCCGCGAAGCATGCCTTCGCAACATATTGATCCGGCGCCGCTTCCTGTATCCGTCAATCGAAACAATGACAAGCATGCACTCTAATTGGGGGGAAAGGCGTGGTGGAGCTACGGGGATTCGAACCCCGGACCTTCGCGCTGCCAGCGCGACGCTCTAGCCAGCTGAGCTATAGCCCCAAATCTCAAGCAGGGAATATATAATGATTTGCAATCAGATACCAAAAAAAGCTTTTGTTTGGACCGTATTCTTGTGTATTTTTGTTTTCAGTTTTGCTATGTTTAAAGCTTAAATTTCTTACTAACCTCACAGAGGAATCGTTTATGCTAAAATCACCACGCTATATTCTACTTGCCCTGATCATATCAGGGTTTACATTTTACGGTTGCGGTTCAAGCGGACCCGGCCCTGAACCTGATCCTGTCACACTTGAATGGTTAATGTCTCTTCCCGATGAGCAGCTGATGGAGAGAGATACTGACGGAGACAGTCTCAATGATTACGATGAAATTTACGTCCACAGTACAGATCCACTCAGCCCGGATACAGACGGTGATGGCCTCAGTGACTCCGATGAAATTAATGTAAACGGCACCGATCCTCTCGCTGCAGATACGGACGGCGATGGGCTGTCTGACGGGGATGAAGTTGATGTTTATGGAACGGATCCACTGGATACAGATACCGATGCTGATGGACTTGCAGACGGCACAGAAGTGACCGACCTGTTTACTGATGCCCTGAATGCCGACACAGATGGAGACGGCATCGCTGATGGGGAAGAGGTTAATGATCTTAGCTCAGACCCACTGAATCCCGATACGGACGGTGATGGATTTTCCGATGGCCAGGAGATGGAACTCGGAACCGACCTGCTCGATGGCAGCGATCCGGCATACATTGAAGAACTTTCGACCATTAACTTTGGTTTCGACCGTTCGGATATCACAGACTCCGCAGCTCAAACGCTTGCAAGCAATGTAGAGCAGCTCCTTGATGCACCCGGTTTCAGAATTCGGGTCGATGCCTACACCGATCACGTTGGTGGCGATCAGTATAACCTCAGACTCAGCCTGAGACGCGCTAATTCAGTTGTCGAATTTTACACGGACAATGGTGTAAGCGAAGACAGAATAGAGAGCCGTGGGTTAGGGAAAGCTCCAACACCATGTGCTGAAGCTGAGCAAGACGAAGATACACCAGGCTGTGAAAGAAATCGTAGAGCCGAAACCATTCCGCTCAATCCGTACGATTTCACACCACAAAACTACCAGTCAGTAGATCCAGTTGAATACTAAACCGGATCTCCTTACTAATATTAAATTCAAAAGACGGGCCTTCAGGGTCCGTCTTTTTTTTTGCTATATCACTCCACTCTAACCAGCAGCGCTAAGCATGAACAACAAAGTGCTTAAAAATACCTCGGCAGACTTACGCCAACATATCCACCCGCACTATCCATTCGCTTAGCCACATCGATTCTAAACAAGCCAAATACCCTGTTTAAGCTTATGCCTGCCTCCGAATGCACACCGCCACCTGTTGTTAGCGGTTCAAACGAATAGAGCTCTTCATCGGCATCAGAATAGGCGGCAGCTCCAAAAATAATTATCCCCCATCCCCTGTTGGCCAACAGGTCCAGTCCGGCGAGCTCAAAAGGGATGGTTCCGAAATTGTGTTCTCCGGACAGAGCCCAATATCGACTCCCCTCGTACGGCCTCCGGTTGCGTGTTTTGAGAACCCCAAACGGTGTAATTCTCCCCATACTGCCATCCACCAGCCTCAAACGCTGGGGTGGCAAATCACCAAACGTGTAGCCGGCCGAAAGTTCAAGGTCCAGCGAATTTGCAAAGGCCCTGCGCCTGAAAAACGTTGCCATAGACCATCCGGCCGCTATATCCACGGAACTAAATTCAAAATCACTGCCCAATCCAGCTGCCGAATGCTCCACTTGAATCCTTGCTCCTCGGTTTCCGGTTACACCAAAATTTTTGCCAAAATTGTTTAGAACGATCTCAAACCGTGCCACATTTACATTCCCGTCCCAGATTTCCCGATTTGGCAAACGTTCTCTGTGCAGTCCAAAGATGCTGTAATCAAACACCTCCCCCGGTGCTGTCATAATCGACCTGTCGCTGCTGCTGGAAAACCCGGCCTCAATATCTATCATATCGAGCAGTTGACGTATTTCTACCTCCCCCGAAATCGTTTCTGATTTGTAGTAGTTAAAGTAATCCCTGCCGCCAGCGAGCGTCTGAAAACTATTTAAAATGGACGGATACATGCTTCCGGCCGAAGAGGCTTTCACCTCGTTTTCATACGCTGTGCGAAAAACAACCGATGATTCCGAAAATCCAAGGGGGATTTTTTGACCTACATTAACACCGCCGTTCCACCGATCGGCATGGAAACTATAGCTGCCGAATAGTTCCGGTTCTGTGCCGACCGATTCAAATAATCGCCCTGCTTTTACCCCAAGATTAAAACCATCAACTCGATTAAACCGGCCGGTAAATCGCACACTATCCGGTAAAAACCGGCCCGCGCCGCCGTTATCATCACTGTTGTCGTCATCCAAAAACCTGGCTAAAAACCCCTCCGGTTCAAACGCTTTATCGAGAGTATTTGTGCTGTCAACCGTTTCATACGCTCTTTTTTCCTCGTCTGTCAGTGGAATCGGATCCCGTGAAAACCGGGCGGCAGAATCTATCTCAGCCCGCACAAACTCCTGGTCTTTACGATAGAGTGAATCGGGAAGCTCAATATTTACCCGATAATCGGACAGAACGGACGTTTGGTTGAAACGTATGGTTGGTATTCGAAGACCAATCATGGAGATATCGACTGTCCCCGACACATGCATATCAACCGGCAGCCAATACTGCTGACCATAGTTGCTGAATTGTTGGCGATAGGAGAGGTTAAACTCCTGAACGGGTGGAGGAAAATCGACCACTTCGTTGGGTGTGATGTCGACTTCAAGGAGTGCATACTCCTCCCCAAGTACATAAACCATTCCTTTGAAAAGCGGCTGAAGGTTCCGTTCAGGAATGACCTTAATTTTGTAAACCGGCTGTCCGTCAATTTGCAGTGTCTCAAGCAGTAAAAAATCGTAATAATCGAGTGCATCCGGGTGCGTAACACCGACAAGAGTATAGCCGGCTATGGTGATGTTGTCATCGTAAAAGTTGGGTAGAAAGCGTACACCGGCAAAATTTTCATCCTCACCGATATTAGTCGTTTGACGGCTGTAGAGCTGTACTTCGCGATGCCCTTGCTCAGCATCCCAAAACGATCGGGTTCCGCTCTCGGTAATGGAAACTATCGATGTGTCGTTTCGTAGCACCTGCCGCGTATAGGCTTCCGCCTGGTATGTTTTGAGGCTGCTGCGCCACATCTTTTTGCGCTCAATCACCCGCTCCATAATTGAAAGTCCGGGGTCCCGATCCGTCACAACAATTTTTCCAAGTTCGGTTACCGATGGTTCCAGCGACACGCGAAGCGTATCGGCCGTCCACTCCTCAAGTTTAACTTTCCTCGATTTGTATCCGATATACCGGACCAGCAGATTCGCCGGGTACTCCTCAATATCGATGGAAAACTCCCCTTCACGATTTGTAATCGTTCCGCCATACGTTCCTTCAAGCTGTATTGTAGCAGATGGAAGCGGAGTGCCAGATTCGGCGTCTACTACCGTACCCCGTTTGATTTGTGCATGTATCACGACGGGTAAAGCCACCAGGAGAAGAAAAAAAATCGATGCTTTTGAAATCACAGGCTCTTTTGCTGATTAATCATGACACAGCAGGACGTTATTTATATCTGCTGATTCTTTCTATACACAAGAACCGCGGGTTGATCAAGTTATTGCTGGTAAACCCCATCATTTTTAAACTTGATTCCCCAGGGAATTATCTCGGGGCAGAGCCCACGAGGTATCAACTAAGAACCCTTAATTTTTGGTCAATACAAAGCGAATGTTGGAGTGTCCCTTCTTCTCCCGCGAGGGATCCCTATGTGAGAAGGTGGTAAGCGATCCCGACAGCGGTCGAGAGCAAGGGGATGGCCTGATGAGTATTGATTTCACCCAAATTTTTGATATTTGGTTCAAACCAAGTTCTTATCATCCCCCATTGCCCCCTTCAAAGGGGGACACTCTCCAAAACAAACCTCGACCGGTAAACGCGTTAAGATTCATTGTCCGATCTCATTCCCCTTACTACAGCATCAGAATGAATAAAGTACCCAGCCAGTGACTTGATCGTTGTCACTCTTCACAAACAAGTGGCAGAAAGGGTTGCCGGCACGGACAGTGATATAGTCCATTGGCCGGGAATCAAAACGTCAGCAGTATCCCTTCGTTCGCCCGCAGTACTAATATCTCTCGTTCGGTGTCTACTGCAGCCGGATCATCCATCTCTGTGGATAACAGAAGCGTCAGTTCTGAGACCTCATCCACCAATCCCTTAAGCGGAACATTTTTCTTCTCTCCAGTGATATTTATACAGGCCATCACTCGCTCCCCTGACGGTTTGTGCTCCCTTGTGTAGAGCAGCACGCCATCCGGTGCCTCATGGGTGCTGCAGCCGCCATGAGTGAGTGCATCTGACCGGCGGCGGATCTCTATCACTCTCTTTATAAATCTCAGTATGGAGCTGGAATCTTTTTTTAGTATCTCTGTATTCCGTTTTTCATACTCTTTCTCGAGAGGCAGCCAGGGTGTCACATCCGGATCACTAAACCCGGCGTTCGGCTTCCGGCTCCATTGCATGGGTGTTCGAACAGGATCACGGCCGAGGCCGAGGCCCGGGGAGAGCAGCTCCCACGGATCGCGGACACGATTGTGTGGAATCTCAACACTCTCCATGCCAAGTTCGTCACCGTAGTATATCGTCGGGGTGCCCCGGGCGGTTAGTAAAAAGAGGTGTCCGTTCCGTGCTTGCCCGGCTCCCGCTCTTGTGGCAAACCTGGGCTGATCATGATTACTCAGCACCCAGTTCGGCCACCCGTGGTTCGGAACATGCTCTTCAAATTGATCCACAAGGTTCTTCACATTGGCTGCATCCCATTCTGAAAAAATAAGCCGGAAATTAAATGGCAGATGAAATTCGGGTTGGGTTGCCGTTCCGTAATGCTTCGAAAGCTCTTCAATGCTTAAATTCATCTCGCCGATCAGTACACGATTGTCATATTCATCCGCGGTTTGACGAATCCAGCGATTAAACCTATGGATATCCGGCGTATTTTTTGTGTGCTTTTCAATCACCCGGAACGAGGGATCCATGCCCGGGGTCCAGTTTGGATTCTGCGGATTATCGCGGAAATCAGGGTCCTTCATCACCCGGTACGAAACATCTACCCTGAATCCATCTACCCCCCGGTCAAACCAAAACCTGAGCACATTCAGCATCGCCTCCCGCACCTCGGGATTCCTCCAGTTCAGGTCAGGCTGCTCTTCAAGAAACGTATGCAGGTAGTACTGGCCTGTATTTTCATCCCATGCCCAGGCGGAGTTACCATCGAACCGACTGAGCCAGTTGTTTGGCGGTCCGCCATCAGGGCCCGGATCTTTCCAGTAGTACCAGTCTCGTTTTGGGTTCTTCCGCCCGCTGCGCGATTCCAAAAACCACGGATGCCGATTTGATGTATGGTTTGGCACAAAGTCCAGAATCACTTTTATCCTTCTCTTATGGGCCTCTTCAAGCAGGTGATCCATATCCTCCAGGGAACCAAACATGGGATCAATATCGCAGTGATCCGTCACGTCATACCCGAAATCCGCCATGGGTGAAGGGTACACCGGCGATATCCAGACGGCATCGATGCCAAGCCACTGTAAATAGCCAAGACGGCTTGTTATCCCATTCAGATCCCCGATTCCATCCCTGTTCGAGTCCTGGAAACTCCGTGGATAAATGTGATAAATAACTGCTTCGTTCCACCATTCGGGCATCATCATCTCCTATGTTGTACCTTCAGACACTATTTTTTTTGCCAATGACTCCAGTTTTTCCATCCGCTCGGTATCAGACGTAAGCTTATTGTGAATGGTCTCAACTCTCTTCGCAATCTGCTGGTGTTGAAACGAAAACGCAATATTCCGTACCTGGTGCAGCCGTGACAGGCGTTTTTCACCGGTATATTCATCGTCTTTAAGCGGGCGTGCTGCTCCCCAGTCAATATGCACCATTGCAGGTATATTCTCCATAAACGGATTCTTTTTCGCTTTGCGAACGATAAAATTCGCCGCATGCCAGTCACCGTTCTCTACGCCGAACTCTTCGCAAACAAGCTGATGAAGCAGTACAAATTCATAAATCTGGGCTGTGAGCCTTGCCGGTTGTTCAATGATATACTCCTGCAGAGTCGGCCCGGATATATGCGGTTCCGTAAAAAAGCCCAGCGAAGAATAACAGTCTATATTATGATGAAATAACCGGTTCAATCCAACCAGCAACCCTTCATTGATGATTAATCTTAGTCGTCCGGCCGCGGTTACCAATGATTTATCCTCTACAAGTACCGGCCAGTTCTCGGGTTGGCCACGGTGGGTCGTAGCCGCCAGCTTTGCCTCGTGCAGGGGTTCCGGGCCGGGCTGTTTGAGAACGAGACCCAATTCAGGAGCTATAAGGATGGTGCTTCTTCGTTGACGTCCCATTACATACTCGCCCTTGAGTATGAGTTTAAAATGACCGTTATCGGCTCTCTGCTGCTGCCATTCGGCAATCTCCGCTGACGTATCCTCCCTGTTATCGAAAAGGAGAAAACGCCTTCTCTGTTCAATTCGTACAAGCTGGCCCATCAGTTCATCCATGAGAATGGCAACCGGTATATGCCCGAACATGTCATTCCCGGCATCATGTGAATTAACAGCCCGGTACAAAGCATCTGCATAAGCTGTCATCTTGTCTATTGCCCCGTTAAACTTCATATTATCCCGAAAATCGTACAATTTTCTGATCGACTCCGCAATCTGATTGACATTGGAAGTACCAAACTCTTCCATTAGTCGGCCGGCAACCTGCTGCTCATCTGCACCAAACCACTCAATTCTATCTCCATACTCTTCTAATACCGATGCATTTTTTAACAACGGGTCCCGGTCCCACTCATGTTCATCAGCTTTCATCACGCCAAAATAGACCGGACTCCACCCACCAAGGTTTCTTGTTAAATATTCGCTGTCTTCTTTGAGATATTCGGTTGGGATGAGACGCTTTGTAGATGTGGATACTACCTGGCCGTGCGGGTCGTCCCGCAGCAGAAGGGAAGAAACGGAGGGAGTGTTGTTCAATGCTTCACTCCAGGCTTTTTCTGTGTCGACTGATGGCCGCTGGCCGAGGATCTTTACACTGGTTCCGGGGCCTCCGGATTTTTCCGGGTCCAGGAATGTAACAATCTCTCTCCTGTTCAGCGGAATAGCTACGACGTTAAATCCTTTGCCTGAAGACATTGTAACCCCCGGTTTTATTCGGTATATAATCTATCGACCCCGGCCCGGCACAGGCATCCTCATGGAACCATCCACGGTATTTTCTCCCAACGGATTAGCGGAAACGAGTCATCGAGTTTCCACCGACAGATGAAGAATACGGAAGCTCAATTTTACTTGTAATCATCAAAAACAGTACAGGGTTGCCCGCAGGACCGGCTCTCTCAAGAATAGTAAGTTAATTTGTTGCTGGCAAGCAATTATTTGTGAAGATATGGTATAGTGGATCAGCCTGAAGGAAGCTGTTTCAAGCGGCTGAGATAGAGAGCGCGTTTTACTCAGTAATGCGCACAGTCTCTTTTGTCTGATCTTTTGCCACTTGTTTGTTCTGTTTCATTTCATTCTCTTTCAAGGGTATGGTAATTCGCAGCACACCCAGGAGTTGATCCGCCGTATCAATACTGCCTTTGAGCTGGTCGATCAAAAGCCGAGTCAGTTTCAGACTGAGCGTTGATTTTTTGCGCTTACTAAATTCCGAGGGAGAGATGCGCCTGTTGTCTGATATTTCAATTTCAAGCCTGCCTTTCTCACAATTTTCATTCATTATCAGGCGCAAAATACCATTATTACTGTACGCCGCCGCCTGCTGATAGGCATTCTCAATGAGTTCGTTTAATACGATAGCCAACGGTATGGCACGATCCAGATCGATGAAAAGCGTGTCCGATTGTACAACAGACTCAACATTTTTGTCCTTGTTTTTTGAGGATAAGCTAAGCCTGTTCAGAACTTTTATCGTGTAGAGTTTAAGATTTAAGCTATTCAGCGATTTGGTCTGATGCATCGTCTCATACACAATGGCCAGTGACTGGAGCCTGGAATATGAGTCTTCGAGAATTTCATCAGGGTTTTTCTTCTCTGAGTATTTTAACTGTATCTCCAGAAGAGCAAGCATTGTGGTTAAGTTGCTCCTCATGCGAAAATGGATGCCATCCAGTATCTCTTCCTTCTCTTCCAGGGAGTTTTTCAGCTGAAGGCGGCTCTCTTCCAGCTCCGATGTCTTGGTTTCAACGATCTCCTCTAAATTTTTATTCCAGCTACCCACAAGATAAATGCCTCCAAGGCCCATCGACAACACCATGCTAATGGAGATCCATGTAATGGTTTGAAACGATGTTGTGGCCTGGATAAACTGTTCAGTTATTCCTGTGGTAAGTTTAGTTATAAGCCCGTAAATAATCTGGGTTCCCAGGTAGCTCGACCCAACGATAAAAAT
This sequence comes from Bacteroidota bacterium, assembly GCA_009909035.1. Lineage (GTDB taxonomy): Bacteria > Bacteroidota > Rhodothermia > Balneolales > Balneolaceae > SW132. Next base: position 12,662 of record JAAAOB010000153.1, on the reverse strand, counting down.
ACCCAGCACAACCGAAACAGACAGGATTGCGCCGTAAATCCAATTTAACGTAACTTTGTTTGACGGCGGCGGCTCATAAAATCGTTGCTTCACCTGTTCAATACTCGGCGTTAGTAGAAATAGAAGAGGAGCCACAATAACCACTGACTGAAGGAGCACGCCGGTCCACCATCCTCTCCACAAAATGGTTGATTGGGTAACGGAGAGATCATGGGCCAAGCTCCAAACAAATGCCCCCAGTGAACTTGAAATGGAGGCGAAAAATGATATCACAACAAAAAATGCAAAACTTTTAAAGTCTCTCAGCGATTTGTCAAGTGGAACACAGTAGTAAGATATAGCATAAATACCGAGACCTAAGACAAAGGCTATGGCAAAAAGGAGGGCCCAATAAAACGGCATATTGGCTGCATAAGCCATGACAAACGTGGCCAGAAAAACCGGTACAAATCCCCATTCAAATCCAAACCAGAAAACCAGAAGTGTACCAATAATTAACGGTGGATAGATCAGAAAATAGGTGTGGATCGCATCTTGATTGAGCTGTCCGCTAATCCAGCTATCAGACATCATATACCAGACTGAAAAAAAACTTCCGGCAATCAGCAGCACCCATATCATAATGAGCACAAGAGATTTAGCAGAAAACAGGCCATGCTTTTGCAGCAGGTGATCTATTGTAAACGGAATCCAGTTCCGGCTTGTCGTTAACCTTTTAGCCCCATCACCCATAGCGAATCAATTTTTGCTCAACTCAAGTGTGACCCTGAGCCTGTTAATTATTAGAAAATTTTAATGTAACATTCTGACAAGGCTTTTATCGGCTCCCGCTCACATCAGATAAATACTGCAGAAAAAATCTAATGATGGAGCCCCTATGGTTACGTTGCCCCATGGTATCACCCCGAAATTTACACAGCATGAATCAGCCATATCATGTACCATATGGTAACCGCAAGCCGTATGAGCCGGAACAAGCACCCTCTGTTCCTGGGAAAGGTGGAGATACATACCGGTGCAAACAGGCATCAATCCAAAGTTTTTAGCTAAAATATGCTTATGAAATTCCCGGCACACTTTACGGCGAAGCAAATTCAGGGGAGGTTTAACTGAATAAATCAGGGTGAATGAACGCCAGCCATACAAGACTGCAACCCATTGACCGCCAACCTTTTTGTCACGCCCTCTCCTGGATAAATAATTCTCAAAATTGAGATTTGCGAATGGCCGTATTGCTTTTAACTTGTACTAAAGGTTTTCGGTAGCCTTTCATATCTCGAATTTTTCCATCAACCGATCGCGTATGTTCAGAGAGCTATGGTTTACGTCATGTCATTTTAAATGCGACCGCATGTGTAAAACGTCTATATGGGGGGAAAGAAGCTTTGAATAAAAATAGAGTTGATTCCGATCACACAGAGAATAATGAAGACGAACGCCTGCAAGAGCTATTCAGGTACAACATACTGGATACTCCAAATGAACCATCGTTTGATCATATCACAAAGCTGGCAGCCTACCTCTGCGGTGTAGAGAATGCCCGGATTCACTTTCTTGATCAGGACCGGCAGTGGGTAAAGTCGTTCTACGGTAAAAAGGGATCAGAAAAACCACGGTCGGACAGCGTATGCAACATAACCATCCAGAACGAACGTCGGCTTGTGGTCAGCAATCTAAAAAAAGATCCGCGATTTAACAGCCTAAAGGAGGTCAAACATGAGTCGGTCTGCTTTTATGCCGGGGTCGTTTTAAAGAGCTCCAAAGGTGCTCATATTGGAACGCTTTGTGTGTTTTCAAAAGATCCTAAAACGCTGTCAGAAGAGCAGATTGAAGCGCTTGAAATTCTTGCCCGCGAAGTGGAGACACACCTGGAACTTCGGGTAAAGCAGAAGAAATTAGAAGAACAGAACCGGGAGATGAAAACATCGTCTTATTTCCTGGCCAATTCCGCCGATATACGCTGCATTCTATCTCCCGACACCCTCAACATACAAGATGTAAACGATGAAGCCCTGGAACTTTTGGGTTATTCCCGGGATGAAATGGTCGATTCGCCCATCTCTATTTTCATCCAGCAAGATGAATTCACCGGCCGGCTCCAAACGTGGGCCGCGGGCTCATGTCCGTCAACGTTCTCTGCAGAAACCATTTTCAGGACAAAGGATCATCGCCTCCTGTGGATATTGGTTACCGTATCGGAGAAAAATAATTCATTTTATTTTACCGGAAAAAATGTGTCAGCTCGTAAAGAGACCGAGAAAAAATACCTTCGGCAAACCCGCTTCACGGAAGACATTATCCAAAATTTGCCGGGCATTTTTCTGCTGATGGACAAATCCGGCCTTATCAAAAAATGGAACCAGACGCTTGTTCATCTTACCGGTCACTCTCCGGCAGAAATTGAAAACACCTCCTTCAAAGAAATTATCGATCCTGCAGAACGCCGAAAAGCTGATGCTGCGATTCATGACACCATCCAGAAAGGATATGCTCGTACTACATTAAACGTTATATCTGCACAGTCCGACCCCACACCTACCCTATTCATCGGATTTCGACATCAAGACCACCAGAAAACATATGCCGTGGGCATTGGCATTGACGTATCAAAAGAGAAAAAAGCGCGTGACCAGCTGGAAAGAAAGGAGCTGGAACTTGAGAAGGCACAGCGCATAGGGAAAATGGGCAGCTGGACATGGAATATTCAGGACAATCGTTTACACTGGTCCGATGAGGTATATGATCTGCTGGGACTAGATCCGGAGACCTACCAGCCGACGATTGAGAAGTTCCGGAATATGCTGCCCCATGATGACCGAAAGAAGGTCCTTGCACTTGTAAAACAGATAAAAAACGGTGGTCAGTGGCAAGATATAGAACTTAAGGTCAATAAGCCGGATGGCTCGGACATCTTCATTCGGGAAAAAGGTGAAATAACATTCAATGAGCAAAACAATCCTGTAAAAGTATCCGGAACTATACAGGATATCACCGAGCAAAAAGAGAATGAGAAAAAACTAAAAAACGCCATTAAGGAAAAAGACTTACTTTTATCTGAAGTCCACCACCGGGTAAAGAACAACCTGGCTATCATTCACGGTCTTCTCCAGCTTGAAATGTTCAACACAGATGATGAACAGCTGAAGAACATACTCTACCAAAGCCAGATGCGGATCCATTCAATGGCACTGATTCACGAAACACTCTACTCATCCGGTGATTTTGCCAACATTAAATTTGGAGCCTATATAGATGAACTCATTACGCTTTTGATTGACACCTATGGCAATGAAACCAAGGAGATATCTGTAAACCTTGAGGCCGATGACGTGAAGCTGAATATCAACCAGGCCATCCCCTGCGCGTTGATGGTCAATGAACTCCTGACCAACTCACTGAAGCATGCATTTCCTGAACAGGATACGGGCACAATTACGGTGAAAATAATAGAAGAGAAGCAAAACGTAACGGTAAATGTATCAGACAACGGCATTGGATTTGAAAAAATACCCGACCCTGAAACATCAAACACACTGGGCCTTACCTTAATCAACAAACTTAACGCTCAATTAAACGGCAACCTGACCATTGCCAACGATGACGGCGCATCTTTTGAGGTGACCTTTAGAAAAAAAGACGGCCGGGGATCCAGCGCCAACTATATTCCTGATTAAAGCCTTATTTTAACCTTGTTTCAGAGTTACAGAAAAAAAAAGACCTGCCTGCCGATCCAGCAAAAAAAAAGCGCTGACCTTTTACAGTACAGCGCTTTATGGGGTAGTAAGAGTTGTCCCGATGATATGTAAGACAAACTCAACTTGTCTGCTATTTTCGACACCGGATTTATGAAACCATTATTGTTCATACCGTCCAACCACAAACACTGTATGACTTAAACCATGGTTTCTGTCCGGCTGTCGTTTTCTCCCTTCATTAGGGGAATCGTTCTCTCCTTATTATCGGATGAAGGGAAAATTCTTAAATGGATTAGCGTAAATTCTTACAGATGTTCCGCCGATTCAGTCCCGGCCACCGTCTATGCTGCCCTGTCAGCCTTCCGGGTTTGCTGTTGGACCTGTTAGAATAAATTGAGGTGACCGCTGGTTGCGCTTATCAATGATAATCCTGGCCTTCATCTGATCCGATATTTGAGCACATATCTTCAGCCCCAATAAAATTGACGAATCTTCTTCTATATCATCCGTCAGCCGTACAATGTCTTTGTCATGAAGTACTCTTTTCAGAGAATCATCCAGCAGCACCTCCCCGGTGCCTTTTAAAATCAACGCAAATTCCGATTCGTTACCGTTAATTTCGATTGCAAGGCTGCTGCTTTTAGTGGAGAGCTGGTCGACGGTGGTCATAAGGTTGTAAATCATCAGCTTAAGCTGGAATAGTTCCGCTTCTACATAAACAGGCTTTTCTGACTCCAGAACCACAATCTCTTTCGATCGTATGTCTGTAGAATTCGACACAATTGTCTCCACCTCTTGTACCAGCCAGTTTAGCTCTACGACCGGACTCTCCGGGCTCCCGCCGGGCGGTTGTTCGTCTTTATATATCTCGTGTAGCTGTTCGAGTAAAAAACCAATCTCATTTAATCCATCCCCGATTCGGGTGCTGTATCGTCCAAGCTTTTCGGTATCCACATCCCCGTCTAGGTTATTCGCAAGAAGCTCAAGATAACCGGATACAGCACTCAAAGGCGACATTATGTTGTGCATAAAGTGCCGCACCGTACTGTTCTGCAGATCGTGAAGAGCTTTTAAATGGCTATATTTTTTTTTGAGAGCCTCGAGCTCAGCTATTTTTTTTTCCAGGGCTGCGAGCTGTTTATGCTGGAAATAGCCGTCCAAACCCGGCTTTTTTTTCTTATTTCCGCTCTTGCCTTCCATTATCTGTACGTATATCCTTCTTATTTAACTCCATAAACCGATTTTCGGATCTGCCCGTGTAACCGCCCTATGATATAAAATTCTTTGAGTATTAAAAAATCTTAATAGAGTTATCGGTACCCATCCCGATCCCTTAATTCCGCAGACATACACCATGGACTGAATTTATGCGCTGCCGCCCGAAAAGCGCCTGCACAAGGCTCTCGGTTGATTTAACACTTCATGTTCGTTTAGGCCTGATGAGCATTCTATTTTTTAAAACTACCCTTCCAACCTGTAGCTACATTTTTTTTTCGCATCAGCGATCCGGCCTGAATGGCAACTGCTAATCTGTATCAAACGATGTAGGCAATTGTGATCTGCACGTCAAGATTCTGATATTTCGTATTTCCTGCTTTGCTTCTACTCCATCAAGACATATTTTAATGACGACCTATAGCTATTTATGTATTTATGAGCAGATCCAAAGGAAAAAAGGTGCAGAATACGTCTGCAATTGTTCACCGTCTTACTGAAGCTGTATTCCATTCAGAAAATTATGGTCTTGCACTGAAGAGTGTCCTGAAAATTATTGCAGAGGAGCTGGATATGCCTTTGGGTGAATGCAGATCAAAGACACCTGCCCACACCGAATGGACATTACAATCACTATACGCACCCGGGATTGATGAAAAGAGCCGGGACAACGAACCGCTCCAAAAGGTCACTGCCGATGAGTTTTATAAACCCGGACTGGACGTACTTGATGAGGTTTGGACAGCAAAAATCAGCGAAACGGACACGCAGTTCCCGGATCATGACGCCCCAATGGCGGTAATCTGCCTTCAAATCACCCAAAATGATGGCAGAAACGATCTTTTCAGGCTTTTTTCCGACGCCTCCCCAGGTAAAATCAAGCCTATCGAAAAACAACTTCGAACCCTGCTGCCGGAGTTACGACCTATTTTAAAAAAGAAGTATTCCATCCATAAACTCAGCCATTCCGAAAAGCGCTACAGGCGGCTGTTTTACGAAGATCTAAACCCAAACTTTACCGCTTCTGCGGACGGCTCCATTACGGACTGTAACCGTGCATTTATCGATCTGTTTGGATTTAAAAACCGGAAAGCTGCCCTGCAAAGCAGTTTCAACGACCGGTTCACCAACTACATGCATCAGGTTTTTTTTTGGGAGGCATTAGACCGCGGGGAAAAGGTGAAAAACCATGAAATGTCGGCTACTACGGAAGATGGTGAAAATGTCTATATCCTGTTAAAAGTGGTTGCCAGACATAATCAAAACCAGGAGCTTGATGAATTTGTGGGATATATCCAGGATATAACCCAGAGAAAACAGACCGAAGTTGCCCTTCGCAAAAGTGAGGAGAGGTACCGAAGCCTGATTGAAACCACAAACGACTGGATATGGGAAATTGATGAAAATTTCTGCTTTACGTACTCAAGCCTGAAAATTCAGACCATACTTGGACATGAGCTGGAGAGCGTGATAGGAGAGTCCATCTTCAAGCTGATGCCTGAAAACGCGCGGGCCGGGGCCGAAGAACAATTCAATGGCTTTGCAGAAAATCAAAAAGCGTTTGTAAACCGCGAGTACGCCTTTAAAGACGCCGACGGAGAGATCGCCATTTTTGAAACAAGCGGCATCCCGCTTTTTAACAATAACGGTATTTTTTACGGCTACAGAGGCATTGCCAAAGAGATCACGGAACGCAAAAATACCGAGCAACAGATAGCACAGCTCAACGATGAGTTAGAACATAAAGTTATTGAGCGCACTAAGATGCTCCAGATTGCCAACAAAGAGCTTGAGGCATTTAGCTACTCCGTATCACATGATCTGCGCGCCCCGCTGCGAAGCATCGACGGTTTCAGCCAGGCGCTGATTGAGGATTATGAATCGGAGCTTGATGAAACAGGGAAAAATTACCTGGAACGTGTGCGTTCCGCTGCCCAAAAGATGTCAACACTTATTGATGACATGATAAAACTGGCAAAAGTTTCCAGAACCTCTATCGATATCAGGACCATTAACCTATCAGAGATGGCACAATCCATCACTGACGATCTGAAGGAGAGATATCCTCAGCGCTCCACAGACATTACAATTGAGCCTGGCGTAGTTGCAGCCGGTGATCCAAATCTTTTAAAAGTTGTGTTACAGAACCTTCTTGAAAACGCCTGGAAATTTACATCAAAAGAAGATACTACAAAAATTGAAGTGGGCTGTAAGCAGGTAGAGGGAGAGACAGCCTATTTTGTTAAAGATAACGGGGCAGGTTTTGACATGAATTACGCTGCTAAATTATTCACACCATTTCAGCGTTTACATAAAGAGACGGACTTCCCCGGAACGGGCATTGGGCTTTCAACGGTTCAGCGAATCATCCACCGGCATCTTGGAAAAATTTGGGCCGAAGGGGAACCCGGCCGCGGGGCTACATTTTATTTTACCCTGAATCCAAACCGTTCATCCATGGCCGGCAAATAATCACTCCGTTTGACGGTTTTCGTTGTTTGCTGGACAATTTTCAGGATACCCACCATAAAAAAATCTAATGTTATAGACGACTCTGTTGGTTAGATTACAGTCTCATTTAAAGAGTACAGATAGAAATAATAGAAGAGATGAAGAGTTCAGAAAGATCGATACTAATCGTTGAGGATAATCCGGACGACGGGCTGCTTACCCTGCGCGCGCTTAAAAAGTTAAACTATACGAACATCACACTTGCCGAAACCGGGTCAGAGGCGCTTGAATATCTCTACGGAGAAAATGAAAACGGAACCCGTTCCGGAAAAAAAAGAACCCCCGATCTGATCCTTATGGATCTGAATCTGCCGGTTATCGACGGGTTTACGCTGTTAAAAAAAATCCGATCCGAAAAGAGAACCGAAAAAATCCCGGTCATTGTCCTTACATCATCAGGAGAGGAGTCTGACATTGAAAAAAGCTATGAGCTTGGAGCTAACAGTTACATTCAAAAACCGGTCGATTTTGTTAAATTCCAGAAAGCAGCGGTTCTGATCAGCGAATACTGGCTGATGTTGAATGTAGCTCCCGCACACCACAAGTAAAATCCTCCGTCCTGTTTTTTCCCAACGGTTATAGCAGGTCATTGGGTTGATCCGCCTTTTGTGCAAAAATAGGCTACACCATTTTCTTATCTTTCGTTATTATGCAGGGCAAAACCGCCGGGTCTCTGACCCAGCCTGCAAATTCGAGCATAGTCCACCCCGGCCATGGATCAAAAAAAAACGATACGCGTACTTCTTGTCGATGATTCAAGCGACGACCGTGAACTCATCTTGATGAACCTGCGCCGGGGAGGCTACAACCCCGACTACCTGAGTGTTGACACCAAAAAAGAGTTTATTGAGGCCCTCGACAGCCGACCCTGGGATGTGATCCTTTGCGATTACTCTATGCCCGATTTTGACGGAATTTCAGCTCTGAATATTTTAAATAACAGAGACCAGGATATACCTTTCATACTGGTTTCCGGCGCTATCGGTGAAGAGCTTGCGGTAAAAGTAATGAAATCGGGTGCACACGACTACCTCATGAAAGATAACCTCCATCGCCTGGTTCCGGTTATTGAGCGTGAGATAAGTGAAGCTGAAAACCGGAGGGAGTACCGTGCGGCCCAGCGGGAGCGCGACCGGCTGCTTACCGTTATTCAAAACAGCCTGAACGAAGTCTATATTTTTGACTCCAAAGATCTGAGCTTCCGCTATCTCAACAAGGCAGCACAGGAAAATCTTGGATACACCGATTCGGAAATTAACTCCTTAACACCTTACGACATCAACCCGCAGATCGATAACCGCAAACAGTTTGACAGGCTGATTCAGCCGCTCTTATCGGGGAAACTGGAAAAAGAGCTATATGTGACCAAACACACGCGTAAAGATGGGTCTTCGTATCCAATCGAGATGCACCTGCAGCTTATCGAGCAGGAGAACGAGACCTTCTTTACGGCAATCGGTTTCGACCTCACCGACCGCGAAAAAGATGCCCGGCGCATAAAAGAACAGAAAAAAATTGCGCGCGAACTGGCACTCCACAGCCAGTACAAATCGGAGTTTCTTGCAAACATGAGCCACGAACTCCGCACCCCGCTCAACTCCATCATACTGCTGAGCCAACTCCTTGAGAAAGACCCCCTTCAAAATCTAAATGAAAAGCAGCTAAAATATGTGCATGTCATTCACAAATCCGGAAACAGCCTTCTTGAATTGATCAATGAAGTCCTTGACCTGTCGAAAATTGAGTCCGGGGAGATGGAGCTCTCGCTTCAGGATGTGGAGCTGCCTGTCATGATTGATAACATCAGGAGCATGTTCGATCCGATTGCAGCTGAAAAGAATCTCGATTTTACCGTCGAACTGGATGACGCTCTTCCCGGCCGGCTGATCACCGATCAGATGAGAGTGGAGCAGGTAATAAAGAATCTACTCTCAAATGCATTCAAATTTACAGGAAGCGGCTCGGTCTGCCTCCGTGTGTTTTCTGAAACGGGCACTCACAAAACGAGTGCTCCATCAGACATGATAGGCTTCCAGATTATCGACACCGGTATTGGGATACCCGAAGACAAACAGTCCCTTATTTTTCAAAGTTTCAGACAGGTTGACGGGTCCACGCAGAGAAGATATGGCGGAACCGGCCTGGGGCTTGCCATCTGCAAACAGATAACCGAGTTACTTGGCGGTTCTATTTCGGTTCAAAGCAAAGAGGGGAAAGGCAGCACATTTACCATTCGCATCCCGGCCGACAGCACTGGTCATGTCGGAGTAGCTGACTCAAGCTCTGCCACCCGCAAATCATCGGCAGGCGAAAACTCCCGCATAACAACACACGATCTCCAGGATCCCACCGAAGATGGCCTGCAAGAGGTGAACACACCGGTGCCGCTTAATCAACATAAGGTTCTGGCAGTGGCAAGCCGATCATCCGTTCAGGAAGAGCTCGCCAAACTCGCCGGGCAAGAGGATATTCAGTTGATTGACATTCGTGATGGCAGTCAGGCCGTAGAAAAAGCGATAGAGCATGAAGTTTCGCTCGTTATTGCCGACCCATTATCCGACACATACAGTGGATGGACCGTAGCCAAACAGCTTTCAACGCATCCAAAGACGGCGGATATTCCTGTCTGGATAATAAAAGACCCGAAGGATCCGCTACAAGGGCATCGGCCTGCTTTTTTCGAAAAGTATGTACAGCTTCCGATCAACAGAGAGATGATCGCGTCGATACTGCCAAAGGGTCCCGCCCGGCAGCCGAAAAAAGAAAAAACGCTTTTGCTTGTGGACGACAATGAAATGCACAACACGGCCCTGCAAGAGTTTGCGGCTGACGTTGTAGACCGGTGTGTTACCGCTCAGTCGGCGAAAGAGGCTTTCCAGGTGCTTAGACGTGAATCTGTTGATTGCATTGTACTTGACCTTTCCCTGCCGGATATCTCCGGGGCGGAGCTGCTGGAAAAATTGTCCGAACCTGAACATTTTCCGGACATTCCGGTCATTATTTATTCCGGCAGAAGCCTTACATCTGCAGAAAAAGAGAAGCTAATGATACATGCTGTGGATGTTATTTTTAAAAATGTGGGCAGCCACTCCAAACTCATCAAAAAAGTATCTTCGCTCCTCGAAAAAAGCCCTGACCATCCACAGAACGATCTGGAGGAAACACCCTCTCTTGCAGGAAAGAAAGTACTCATCGCCGATGATGACCCGGACAGCTATTTTTCTATCTCTTCTTTACTTGAGCTGGAACAGATAGAGACCCTTCGGGCTACCTCAGGAAAAGAGACACTGCAAATGATATCGAACGACTCTTCTATCGATATCGTACTCATGGATGTTATGATGCCTGATATGGACGGTTTTGACGTTCTGCAATCCATCAAGACGCGGGAACATGAGAAACATATCCCCATCCTGTCGGTAACCGCGAAAGCGATGAAAGGTGATCGGGAAACGTGCCTGCAAATGGGTGCAACAGATTATATAAGCAAGCCGGTGGACCCTGAAAAATTGCTTGCCCTGCTTACCATCTGGATTGGCACTTCTGTGTAATGTAATTTTTTGACGCAATAGTGCAGATGTCCGCCCAAAAAAGTTGCATACAGATCGTCAACTCTCTGCCAACTATGGGTTGAAGCGTTACAAATATCCAATTATTAAAATAATGAATGAGCGCTATTTTTACTTAACTGCCGCTCGTCTAAACCGATAATAATCACCACATGATATAATCAAGTTCATCAGCCCAACTACTGGCGAACGATTTATTTAAAAACCATTGAAGCAAAGGTTTTATGCCCATCGATACAAAGATATCAGGTAAAAAAATTGGGTACCCGGTTCGAGTTCTGATTGTTGAAGACTCTGAAGATGATACCGAATTACTGGTCCGGCATTTGAGAAAAGGTGGATTCAACCCAAAATACCGACGTGTTCAATCCGCTGAAAGCCTGCGAAAAGCACTCGCCAGGCGTGAGTGGGATATCGTGTTGTCTGATCACAGTATGCCAGGATTTAACAGTTTAGAGGCTTTAGAAATCGTGCGCGGCAGAACAACTGATGTGCCATTTCTGCTGGTATCCGGCCATGCGGATGAAGAAATTACGGCCTCAATATCGCAACATATTGGGTGTGCGGCCATTAATAAATCAAACCTTGGCCAACTGGCTGCTGCCGTAACAGAGAAAATCAGGGACGCCCGGACAAGAAAATCAACAAAGAAAAAGAGTAAATCGAAGCCGGCCAATGGCAGTAACGCAGCACTTGGCCACGCTGACACCTACAAAAGCAAAAAAAACGACCCATCAGCTGAACACAATGACGCCCAAAATATGAAGCATATGCATGAAGGTTCAAATGGCAGCATTCCGGGTGACAGGCAACCGGAAAACGGGCATCGGAGTATCACTAACGTACTAATCGTGGAAGATGAATTAATACAGTCCATACTCCTTGAAAAATTGATTAGAAGTCTCGGGTATACAATCGTTGGAAAAGCTACAAAAGGCGAGCAGGCCATTGAGATGGCTGCGAGTCTAAACCCGGACATTATTACCATGGATATCTCGCTTCAGGATCAAGTTGACGGTATAACGGCCACTCAAAAAATCCAGGAATCTTCCGATATTCCCGTCATCTATATCTCAGGAAATAGCGATAAATATAATTATGATCGTGCCGAAAAAACGAACTTCATCGATTTCATTCCAAAGCCAGTCAACAAAGAGGTTCTAACCGCTTCATTCACAAAAGCTGAGAATCTCAGCATGAAGGAGCACCAGTCCTAAACAGCCCGTTCTTCTTCATTTTTCTACCGTCCGGTACGGATTGACCGGATATGCAGCAGGCTCTGTGTGGTCAACTCTTCTTTTCTTTTTTCATCGTTACGGTTGATCTCTACCGGATTTATTGCGTACTTCTTTTGAACCTTAACTGTATGCCTGCACATCCATGAACACTCACTACTCATTTTACGTACTTGCTCTAATCCTTCTGCTTGCCTGTTCACAACAACCCGAAGAGACCTCCTATGAGCGTCTCGGCCTTGAGGAGATCACGGTAACCGAGCTTCAGGATCACTACTCCAGCGGTACATTTACAGCCCGCGACGTTGTGCAGGCCTATATCAATCGGATTGAAGATATTGACCGCAACGGGCCTGCGTTAAATTCAGTGATCACAATCAACCAGCGCGCACTTTCCGTAGCTGAAGATCTCGATGAAGAACGTCAGAACGGCACCA
>JAAAOB010000146.1 GCA_009909035.1 Bacteroidota bacterium | reverse complement strand
GTGAGTCCGAAGCGTCTCCAGCTCCTCGTCGGAGGTCTCTGGCCGCACAATCTTCACCAGCTCTACCTTATCGAACTGGTGAAGGCGGTTCAGCCCGCGCACATCCTTGCCATAACTTCCCGCCTCGCGACGCCAGCACGGCGTGTGGGCTACATAGTGAACCGGAAGTGTCTTGGGATCCAGGATTTCATCCCGGTGAAAATTGGTCACCGACACCTCCGCGGTGGGAATCACAAAAAACTGGTCGCGCTCTATTTCATACATCATATCCTCTTTATCGGGGATCTGTCCCGTCCCGCGGGCCGAAGCTTCATTTACAAAAAAGGGTGTCTGCATTTCTGTGTAACCTGCGGCAGTGGCCTCGGTGATAAAGAAATGTACCAGAGCTCTTTGGAGAGTGGCCAGTTTGCCCAGGTAAAATGGAAACCCGGCACCCGTTACCTTCGATCCGCGGTCAAAATCAAGCCATTTTTTCTTTTCAGCAATCTCCCAGTGTGGGGCCATTGAATCTTTCTGAAGCGGATCTCCCCACGTTTTGAACACTTCGTTATCCGCTTCTGAATGGCCAACCGGCACAGACGGGTCCGGTATGTTCGGTATTTTGTAAAGCAGGTGATCGAGCTCTTCCCTCAGATCGCCCATCCGGCTTTCCAGTTCTTTTATCTTCTCTTTACTTTCGCTCGTCTCTTTTATGATCTCCCGGGCCTCCTCTTTTTTTCCCTGCCCCATCAGCTTGCCGATCTCCTTCGAACGGGCGTTGCTCTCTGCCCGCAGCCTGTCGGTCCCGGTTACCACCTCACGCCACTCCTCATCTTTCGCCACGGCCCGGTCTACCAGCTCAGTATCCGTCTCTCCTTTGTTTTTCATTCCCTGTTTTACAAGGTCTTTGTTCTCACGAATAAAAGCGATATCCAGCATAATCGGGCTTTTTGTACCATTATATTTTTGTGAATCCCAAAGATAATGGTGATCCGGTCGCGAATGAAATTTTTTTACGTTTAACCCTTCAATTCAGCAGCCGATCTTAACAATTCTTATCAGCAAATCGTCAAAATTATTCCTAATTTATTTAAGACTATTTTTACGCTAATTAGAATTATTAGGGAATAACACGACATATGAGTTATCAACTTGATGAAACAGACATTAAAATCCTAAATCACCTCCAGAAAGACGGTCGGGCCCAGCGTAACACCATAGCCGATATTGTGCACCTGTCGGTTCCGTCGGTTTCTGAGAGGATGAGGAAGCTTGAACAGAGAGGACTGATTTCGGAATACAATGCAATCCTGGACGCAAAAAAATTCAACTTCGACATTACCGCGTTTATCTTTGTAGAGGTTGACGGATCCGAACGGTATTCAAATTTTGTTGAAAAAGTGCTCCAGCACCCGGAGGTACTGGAGTGCCACTCCATTACGGGAGATGGTTCTCATATTCTTAAGGTGCGAACTAAGAATACGGAATCGTTCGAAAAGCTGTTATCGCTTATTCAATCGTGGGATGGCGTGACAAGGACCCGCTCAAATATTGTGCTGAGCAGCTTTAAAGAGACCCGAAACCTGCCGATTGAGCGAACTGCAAACATAAAGAAATAGAGTCCGCCAACCGTGCCCATATTTTTAACGGTACTTCTCACACTACTGGCTTTTTCCGATTCAGGCACGGTGCGGGATGCGGATCAAAATCGTCGGATTGTACTCTCGCTATCTCATCATGAGTTTATACCCACGGCAGACCAGCTGACGGCGGCTGCCGGTCTTGGGATCTCACTTTACGAAGTTTCAACCCCGGACCAGGTTCGGGCATTTCCGGAGACCGCGGCCGGGACCGGCTTTCTACTTGATATCGGCCCCCTCTACCAGGTTCCCGGCCTGCTTTCAAATCAAAGCGGTCAGGCGGCAGAGGAGATTCAACAGAAGTACCGGGCGCTCCGCGATCAACTGCCCGGAGAGATCCTTGCCGTAGGTATTCTGCGCTATCCTTTTGAGTCAGGCCCGGGGTATCCATCCGCGGTTCAGAATCTCGCCGACTCGCTTCGGCCCGAAATCCCCGAGCCGTTCTATATCCACTCGGCCGGCACGTCCGTTCGCCGGCCCGAATCTGTCGATTTTATTGCTGAACGAGTCGATGCGCGTCAAACCGCTGGTGTAAGCCGGTCTGTCGTACGTTTTTATCCCTCGGGAGATGACTACCAGACAATGAACGCGCTGAACACCACCCTGGACCAGCTTCTTGCGTTTGATGAGTCCATCCTCATTTTGCCGGCCTCCTGGTTTTTTACGCAATTAGAGTCGAACCGTGAGCTTCAGTACCTGTTTAAAAACCACTTGGAGGGTAAAGAGGTTACGCTGCCCCTGCCGGCAGCCGGCACACCTGAACCCGCAGCGAACTGGACCATTCTGCTGCTCCTGGTTGTCTGGGGTAGTTTTGCGCTCCACTACCGGTACCAGCCCGTCTACAGCCAGGCACTGGTACGCTATTTTACCAACCACAGTTTTTTTGTGGATGATGTGATGGAGCACCGGCTTCGCAATGCGCTGCCGGGCATCTACCTGCTCATTCAGCACGCGTTGCTGACCGGACTGTTTGTCTACGCCTCTGTTGAAGCGGCAATCAGCCCGATGGGATTGGATATTTTAAGCTACTATTTTCCCGGGTTGATGATTTTTGAAAGCCGTATGCTCTCTCTTTTTACGGCCGGAGTGGCCGCTGCCATGCTGCTGCAAACCGTGTCCGTAACCTGGATCCACTGTTCGAATAAAAAACTGACCGCTTTCAGCCAGGTACTGAATCTTTACAGCTGGCCCCTGCATCTTAACCTGATCATCGTCACCTTTCTGATCGTCTTCAACCAGGTTGGGTTCAGCGAACTGTATATTTTTATCCTTGCCGCTCTTTTTATTGTGATCTGGTTTTTCAGTTTCAACATGGCCGCTATTGACAGCTCAAAGTTCCTGGATACCGGCTACAGCCGCTCATTCTTTCTGCTGCTCACGGTAGGTATCCATATTCTTCTTTTGGTTGGCTTGCTCATCTATATTTTCTTCACCCCGGCGATCCTTGAACCGGTTCTCTTTGCACTTGACGTGCCATAAGAGGGGTACCGGGTTCGCAGCAGCTGTTAAACAATCTGTTTTCGGAGACGCGCTACGGGAATCTGGAGCTGCTCCCTGTATTTGCTTACGGTACGACGAGCCACTTTGTATCCCTTCTCCTTCAATAGCTCCGTCAGCGCCTGGTCGCTCAGCGGCTTCTGCTTATTTTCTTGCTCGATGAGCTCCTCAAGATAGTTTTTCACCTCGCGATTGGAGACATCCTCCCCGTCCTCAGTCTGAAGGCCCTCGCTGAAAAAATATTTTAATTCATACACCCCAAAATGGGTTTGCACGTATTTCCCATTTACCACCCGCGATACGGTGGATATATCCATCTTAATCCGCTTGGCGATATCTTTCAGGATCATCGGCTTGAGGCCTTCACCATATTTAAAAAAATCTTCCTGCAGCGATACGATGGTCTTCATCGTATTCATCAATGTATTTTGCCGCTGGATAATAGAGTCGATAAACCACTGCGCTGATTCCACCTTATCTTTGATAAACTTTTTGGCCTGCTTCTCGTTCGATTCACTGTCGTTCTTGCTCTTCAGATTATTCCACATCTGTTTGTACTCGGGAGAAATACGCAGCGGGGGAACGTTTCTGCGGTTCAGCCGGATGATGAATTCACCGTCGTCATCATCGGCATCGGACGGTTCATAGTAGACCTCAAAATCGGGCTCAATGTACTGCTGGTTGTCGTCATCGGGGTGAACGACGGCGCCCGGCTTGGGATCCAGCGACCGGATCAGCTCAAATGCCTCACTAAGCTGTTCACCGTTAATATCGATTCGCTGCTTCAGTTTTGAAAAGTGTTTTTTTTCGAAAGATTCCCAGTGATTTTCCACGATTTCAAGGGCAATATCCCGGGCATCGTCATCGGTCGTTGTATTTCGCAACTGGCACCACAGACAGTCTCGCAGGTCGCGGGAGGCGATGCCGATAGGATCCAGCTGCTGGATTTGCCGGCGTACATTCTCAATATCGTCGGCATTGACCAGCACACCCTGGTTAAACGCAATATTGTCGACCACGGCTTCTGCCTCCCTGCGAAAGTATCCATCCTCATCCAGCGAACCGAGGATCTGATCGGCGATCAGCTGCTCCTCCTCGCTCAGGTCCAGAAGAGACACCTGTTTTTCGAGCTCTTCGAGTAGCGTTTCGTGGTAGGGGTCCGGCAGATCTTTCCACTCCTCATTGGCCATTCCGCCGCCGCTGTAGGAGCTTCCTTCGTACTCGGTGTTGTGCATAAACGAATCCCAGTCGATATCTTCGTGCTGATCCACCGGCTCCAGCTCATCCGTGGACTCCTCTTTATCTTCCCATTCCGGGTCATTCTCCTGCACGGTATCCTCAAGGCGATCGGGATCATCTTCCTCCAGCACGGGATTCATCTCAATCTCCTCCTTTATTCGCTGCTCGATGCCGACGGTGGGAAGCTGCAAAAGCTTGATAAACTGTATCTGCTGCGGCGAGAGCTTCTGCTGCAGGTTTTGACTCTGCTTTAAATTCTGACCGGTCTTAATCATGACTGATCTCCATTTCGCACAGCATCGCAGGCTGCCTGAAATTCGTCGTACCAGCCGGTGCCATATCTGCGCCTGAAGGCTCTGCCTAAAAAATCGGACAGATACACTCCATCTTTCGAACCTTGTGTGCAGCCGGATGAGCAGGTTTCGGGTACATATTCAAAATTGGCATACTCGAGCCCGGCTATTTTTTTTAGCCTGACCGGGTAAAGGTGACAGCTCAGCGGCTTTTCCCAATGGATTTCGCCCCGGTGGTGGGCATTTTGGATGGCGCACGTGGCCACGCCCTCCTCATTTTTTTCTACAAATACGCAGTCTCCGTCATCGATACATGTAATTTCGTAGCTATCGTGCGAGCCCTGCTGAACAACACCGTGTTCGTTAACGGCAGCGCGTGCTTTCGGTGAAAGGCGCTCCCTTACCAGGCCAAACGCTTTTTCGAGCACCGGGATCTCCCCCTTTTCAACAGGGGCACCGGCATCGCCCACCACGCAGCATGCTCCCTTACAACGGGAAATGTTGCAGGCAAACTGGCTGGTGGCAATATTTTCTGAAAGTATTACGTGTTGTACTTTAAACATAAAGGAACTAAAGAATTAATCATGTAACAGCAAAATGGAAACCTATCTCAATTCAAAATATTTACCCGCTTTTTGCCGGATCAGGCCCATTAACTCCAGGTCGAGCAGTTTTGGAGCAAGCTTAAACGGATCCGTGCCAAGCTTTTCGGCGAGCTGATCAATATGAAGTGAACCGTCACTCAGCATCAGGCACAGCTCTTTCTGATCATCCGCCAGCGATTCACTCCGCCATTTCTCAGAGGCGCCGGTATCTGTAACTTCTTGTCCACCCTCATCATTCAGTTCTATTGAGAGTTCTTCCAGGATATCGTCCGGGGTCTGTACCAGTTTTCCCTGGCCCCTCTTAATCAGGAAGTTGCACCCCTCGCCTTTCATGTAGCTTAGCCGGTGAGGCACAACGAATACTTCCCGGTTTTGATCCAGCGCCAGCCGGGCCGTAATCATGCTGCCGCCCTTGATGCCGCTTTCAACTACAAGAACCCCGTGGCTCATGCCGCTCACAATCCGGTTCCGCTCGGGAAAGTTGACCGCATCGGGCTTGGTTCCGGGTGGATATTCGGTGATGACCGCTCCGTCCTGTTGAATCATTTTGGCGGCAAGACCATGATTTTTTCGCGGGTAGATCCAGTCAATGCCGGACCCCAGCACGGCAACGGTGGTCCCTCCGCACTCGATTGCCGTTTTATGAGCGCACGCATCAATACCGTACGCCAGGCCGCTGTTGATACCCATACCCCGGGCCGTAAGTTCACGGCTCCACTGCTCGGCTTGCGAAAGCCCGTACCGTCCCGGATTTCGTGTTCCTACCACGGCCACAGCCGGCCGGTTAAGCGCCTCCGAACTCCCTTTTATCCAGAGAATGATGGGTGGATCGTAAATCTGCTTCAGCATCTGCGGGTAGCCCGGGTCGGATAAGGCCAGCAGCGATGCACCGCTCGATTCCGTTCGTTTGATCACCGCATCAACCGTCTCCCACTGATCAAACCGGGCGATGCTCCTGGCCCGTTCATCCGCAAATCCATCAATTTTGGACAGTTCCCGAACCGACATCGTAAAAAGGTCCGATGCATCCTCCACGCCGGTCCGCTTCAGCAGCAGGCGAGCCAGTCGTAACCCAAGTCCGGGTACATGCAACAGGCCAATCAGAGCTCTATGATGGTTGGTAATCTCCAATGATTTGTAGTTTTTCCCAGATCTTCTCCTTCAGCAGGTCGATATTGTGCCCTGTGGCGGAGGAGATCTCCACAATTTCGGTCTTGTCGTCGTTTAGTTCTACCGGTTCCTCAAGTTCAAAGCCTTCCTTCAGGTCGAGCTTTGTCACGGCCAGGATACGGGGTTTATCCAGCAGATCCTCCCGGTATTCTCGCAGTTCATGAAGAAGAGCGTCGTACTGCTTCGTAATATCCTCATCGCAGCCCACCATAAAGAGAAGCAGGTTATTCCGTTCAATGTGCCGCAGGAACTGGATGCCGAGGCCTTTCCCTTCGTGCGCATCTTCAATGATGCCGGGAATGTCGGCCATGACGAAACTCCTGAAGTCCGAAAAGGTAACCACGCCAAGATTGGGTTCCAGCGTGGTAAACGGGTAGCCGGCTACCTTGGGGCGTGCTTCCGAAAGGGCGGACAGCAGCGTGCTTTTCCCCGCGTTTGGGAACCCGACCAGTCCCACATCGGCAATCAGCTTTAATTCCAGCTCTATGGCCCGTTCCTCGCCGGGGCGGCCGTCCTGGGCATATTGGGGAGTCTGTTTCGTTGCGCTTTTAAAGTGCCAGTTTCCCAGGCCGCCCTGCCCTCCTTCGGCTACGACGATCTTTTCTTCATCCTCTGTGATCTCACCGATCCGTTCTTTGGTGTCCGCATCGTAAATCACGGTGCCCAGCGGCACTTCCAGGATTTCATCTTCGCCGTCGCTGCCGGTTTTCCGCGATGTGTGGCCATCGGCACCATGTTGCGCCTTCACATATTTTCTGTACCGGAGATCCAGCAGCGTATTCAGCTGGGCATTGCCAATCAAAAGTACATCGCCGCCGCTGCCGCCATCGCCGCCGTCAGGCCCGCCCTTGGGCACATACTTTTCTCGGCGAAAATGGACCATACCACTGCCGCCATTTCCTGCTGTAACATAAATTTTTGCATAGTCGGCAAATCTCATGTTCAACCATTTCTTGTCTGTTAATGCGGATCGGCAGAGATGATCTCCGGCCGCTCGTGGAGCTGACAATCAGCCCGCAGTTTGATCTATTGTTTTGATGATTTTGTAACCATACGGAGCAGACGGGCTACCCGTTTTTTCATTTTTTGACGCGGCACGATAAAATCAAGAAATCCATGCTCCAGCAGGTACTCCGCTGTTTGGAAACCATCGGGCAGGTCCTGGCCGATCGTCTGGCGAATGACACGCGGGCCGGCAAAGCCGATGAGTGCCCCCGGTTCCGAAATATTAAAATCTCCCAGCATGGCATAGCTGGCCGTGACGCCGCCGGTGGTTGGATTTGTCATAATGGAGATGTAGGGAACCCCGGCTTTATCGAGCCGGGCCAGTTTAGCCGAGGTTTTGGCCATCTGCATCAGGCTTAAAACGCTCTCCATCATACGGGCGCCGCCGGATTGTGAGACGATGATCAGCGGATGCTTCTTTTCAAGTGCCGTATCAATAGCCAGTGCCAGCCGCTCTCCCACGACCGATCCCATACTGCCGCCGATAAATGAAAAGTCCATACAGGCGATCACCACCTCCAGTTTATCAAGTGCGCCAGTCCCCACACGGCAGGCATCACTGAGGCCCGATTTTTCCTGGGTCGCCTTCAGCCGATCTTTATATTTTTTCCGGTCTTCAAAATTCAGTGGATCGGCCGGAAGTATATCATCCCCGATCTCATTGAATTCACCGTCATCAAACAAAAAGGAAAAGTACTCTTTGCTGCCAATTCTGAAGTGATAACCGCTCATGGGATCCACCCAAAGATTATCTTCCAGTTCGCGCCGGTGGATAGTCTCTCCGGTCGTCGGAACTTTTATCCAAACGCCTTCCGGCATATCCTTCTTTTTGTCGGTCTGTATGTTTGAATCCTTTCGTTTAAACCAGGCCATGATATTCGATTAAATTGATGATAATTCCTCAAAATAATGATTCTGCGATCAAGCTAAAATGGAATCGTCATATTTTTAGTTTTATTCTTCGGATCAGGAAGTTCGTCGCCGTTCCGGTTTTTTTGATGAGCGTAGGTTTGGCGACCTGTCAGTATTCCGGTGGGTTTCCTGTTTCTGACAGCGTCGGTGGATGTGCCTTGTAGTCCCAATCTCAGATGGACGGGATGAAAAAGGTTTGGGGTCAGAGACTCGTCGGACGAAAAAGACAATCGTCCGACGAGGGGGTAGACCTGTCAGCATTCCGGCGGGTTCCCGGTTTCTGGCAGCGTCGGTGGATGGGCATCGCAGCCCCGATCTCACATGGACGGGATAAAAATAATTTTGGGTGGATGAACCGGTTGATCATGGCTCTTGCCAGGGAAATAGGTTGTCCCCTGATGACCGGTCAACTTCCCGGGTCAGGCGACCCGGGCTACAGCGCTACCTCTAAACGGTGACCGGGCCGGTGGGCGTAGCGCTGGTTTTTCGGGACTCGTCGGACGAAAAAGGCCGCCAAGCGATCCCTTCGGGGCAATCGTCCGACGAGGGGGGTCACTTCCCTTTGCTATTGTTCAATTGTGCAAGTTCCAGGTAGTCTGGATCGTACCGTTGCGGGTCTTCTTTTGTGAAGTGTTTGTTCAATTTGGGATGATTCCACATCGTAACCAGGTTTTTTGCCGATATGGCCTCCGTTCCGTAGCACGTAAGGGTCTCACTCCTTTTTATTTTGAGCCGTTCCCAGCCGGTCCCTGCAACGATTGTGTGGGATGTCACCATTTCCCGGATCGTGGTCAGCTCTTCGACAGCGGCTGGGCTATCGATCGTCAGCTCTGCACCATTCCACAACAGCTTTTGGACGTACAGATGGCTTCGCCGGGCGTCAATCACCGTCAAAATCTGTTTGGGAGTCTCCCCTAATGGCAGGCCCGCAGCAAATGATAACAGCGTGGGGCAGGTATGGAACGGGACTGTTCGACCAAAAAGCATTCCTTTGATTGCTGACGCTCCAATACGAAGGCCCGTGTAGGACCCCGGACCACCACTGAACAGAACCGCATCGAGATCTTCAATTCCGCACGAGGCGCGTTCCAGCAGCTCTTTTGCAAAGGTAAACAGACGTTCGGAATGAACGCTCCTCCCCTCTATTCTCTTTTCCCACGTCCGCCGGGCGCCGGTTTGAAGGGCTACGGAACAGACCGGTGTCGAGGTTTCAATCGCTAAAATCATGGTTGTTGTTTTTCTATGAACCAGGTGCTGTTGCTAAGATCTACCCAGCGTTTATATAATCTGCGAAGCTGGGCATACATATCAGCCGGAAATTCTTTACGTGAGATATCAATCTCAAATGAATACTGCAGGCTGCTGCCGCTTACAGAGTACGTTTCGCTAAGCTCGGCACCGGATAGCCGTGTGTTCAGTTGTTCGCCCATATCGTCAATACTGTAGCCATCAGGAAGTGTTACATTGTAGGTGATAAAAAGTTTTTCGGGTGCATCCAGCGTAATGGGAACCTGGCGCGAGGTGGCCTCAAATGGATTTTGAAACAGGTATCCTACCACCATCGGCCGAAACTCAAGGCCGTCGTTAAAACTGGTGGCGTAGTTCTCGATCGTAAAATCAATCCCAGCCGTGAGGTCCCGGCTCACACCGGCTATTGGAGTCACATCAGCATCTTCTATCTCCACCTCGGGATACATATCCAGGAACATGGACGAGGCGGCTTGCTGTACAGTCGTGCCGGTTTCAATATCGGACAGAAGCTGCTGTGCCGGGTAGCCGCTGAGCTCCGCCTCCAGTCTTCCATCCAGGCTGCCGATTTCCGAGAGCTGCAGGTCCAAATGGATATTCAGGTTAAATACGCTTTTTTCCGGGGTGATATCGATCCACTCATAGCTCTCACTACGAAGCAAAAATCCCTGTTCATTAAAAGAATCCACCGGGATCAGCCCCGGCTCACTGTTGCGAAAGGAAGCATCCATCATGTGGCTTTCACCATTGATTCGGCTGTAGACCAGCATCCGATTGAACTGGTAAACCGAAGGAAATGACCGGTTAATGCGCCCAAAATCGCGCCCTGAAATATAGATGGGGTGCGATTCAATGCCCGCACCCCGGAGCATGGCCAGCAGCGTCATATTAATTTCCGCCTGGTTGGCCGGCTCCGGCGTTAACACATGATCCAGCCCTTCGTCAGCAAAGACGGCGTTCATCCCGTTAAACTGCACCTTCTCGTTTACCAGCTGGTAGATAGAGTCTTGTGCCGACTCGGAATCCTCGAAGTCCGCTGCAATCGTCTTGCCGCGTTCAAGCAGGCCGGGGTGATCTGCAAGCACCTCTTCGGGAGAGGCATTCTTTCGCATCTGGGCGGCCACCAGCTCCCAGCTATTTTCCAGGGGCTGACGTGGAATCCCAAACTCACTGATCATGAATTTTACTTTTCCCCGGATATCATCAATAGACGACACGTAGGCCTTTTGATCAACGGGCGGTATATCGACGGCTCTCCACTTTTCTATCAAAATGGGTTCCGGCCTGGAATAGCTGAAAACAAGCGGGACCGAACTGGTATCAATCTCCTCTCGCGTGTATGTTATATCAAAATCAACATGTTCCGTGACCACATCATACCGTAAAAATCTCTCGTTTTGAAGTGTGACGGAGGCTTCCCGTACAGGAACGCGGTGGGCAAAATAGAAATCAGGCAGCTCTTCGATATAGCGTCTGTGGATGGAATATTTATACTCCAGCACCGCCCCCTGTCCGGCCTCGGGCATTTCAAACTCTGTGATGCTGAAGCGGCTGTTCAGCTCCGACCGGCTGATCTGATCTTCCGGCAAAGAGACCGTTGATCCGTCCGGCAGGTATGTGATCCCTTCCAGGTTCCTCAGCTCTTCCAGGTTGTCCGACTCGTAAACGGGGATCCCCACAAGTGCGGCACTTGCAATTTCAAGTGGCTCGTCCGTGTAGATTTTAATTCGGACCAGGTGATCAATGATCGCCTTAATATCGCCTGATTCCTGCTGAAAACGGATGGATGATTTTTTCGTAAGATATTCATACGGATACCCGTGATCCGCCTCCATATCCAGCAAGCGCGATGGCAGATTCCCAAACTCTGCAAATATGGAACGGAGAGACACCTGCTTACTCTCTTGCTGAGACTGTGCGGGCTGTGCACAGAAAAGAAGGATGATGAATGTGCATAATGTGTTCAGGGGGCGGTTCATAGAGTAAGGTAACTGTTGAATCAACCGCCTATTGTGTTCTGAATAAACCGGCCGTTGTTATAGACCGCCACGGCACGCCCCGTCATCTTATGATTCAGGTACGGGGAGTTGCGAGATTTGGATCGAACCTCTTTTGGAGAATATGTCCACTCTTCATCCGTATTAAAGATCGTCAGGTTTGCGGTGTGTTCCTTGGCAATTTCCGGGATCTCCAGGTGTAGAATTTTTCGTGGGTTGACCACAAGCTTTTCCAGGAGCTGCTCAAGAGTCATCATGCCGGGAGCAAGGAGGCGTTTTACGCAGATACTCCACGCCGTTTCGAGTCCCGTAATGCCGTTCGGAGCGTAGATAAACTCTACCTCTTTCTCCTCGATGGCGTGGGGCGCATGATCGGTGCAGATGACGTCAATGGTGCCATCCGTCAGCCCCTCAATCATCGCGTCTACGTCGTCCTGCGTTCGGAGCGGCGGGTGCATTTTTACGTTCGTATCGAACTTTCTCCGCTCCACCTCTTCGTCCGTCAAATCAAAATGGTGCGTACACACTTCGGTTGTGATGTTGACGCCATCTTTTTTTGCCCGGCGCACCAGGTCTACCGCTTTTTTTGTACTGATATGCGCTACATGAATGTGGCCGCCCGTGAGCTCTGCGAGGAGAATGTCCCGTGCAATCATCGTCTCCTCGGCGATCCCCGGTGTGCCGTCGAGTCCAAGGCGTGTGGATACTTTTCCCTCATTCATATGCCCCGGCCGTGAAAGTTCAAGATCCTCCTCATGGTTGATAACCGGCATTCCCAGCATTGAGGAGTATTCCAGCGCCACGCGCATCACCTGCGAGTTGTAGACCGGGTCACCATCATCACTAAACGCCACCGCTCCGCCTTTCTTCATGTCGGCCATCTCCGCGATCGATGTACCGGCACGGTCTTTTGTCACACAGCCAATCGGGTGCACGCCAACCGCCTCGCCTTCCGCTTTCTTTCGGATATATTCAACTACATCGCGGGTATGGGTGGCCGGTTTGGTGTTGGGCATACAGGCCACCTCGGTGAATCCGCCAAATGCCGCTGCCCGGCAGCCGGTTTCAATCGTTTCCTTATGCTCAAATCCCGGCTCCCGAAAATGGACGTGCATATCCATCCACCCGCCGCTGATGTACGATCCGGCCGCATCAAACAGCTCTTCAGTATCATTCTGCTCAAGATTCTCCGAAATCGTGGTTATGATTCCATCCCTGATCCGAATATCCACTGCTTTTTCACCGTCAAAGCCGCTGCCAACCGGCCGGCCGTTTGTAATAAGAAGATTCTGACTCAACGTATGTTTGTTTTGATTGGATATTTCCTGAAATATAGCCTGAAATCTGCTGAATTACGATTGGGATTTGGGGTTGGTTAGTTAGTTTGATAAGTGGAATAGAAAATTAGTGGATTAGTTTACAAAATCTGACCCTTCCGCTCGTGGAGTCAGACCTGACAGCATTCCGGCGCTTTTCCGGCTTCTGTCATGAGCGTCGGCGCAAGGTACCCGTTCGATTCGTATTTGTATTTTGGCGCATCACTACCAATCAACGCTGACAGATCCGGTGGGTGCTGTCAGGTTGAGGCAACTGTGGCTGTCAGGTTGAGACATCACATCTCCCGATACCGCTCGTGCGCGGCTTGTTCGAGTTCTTCACGGTGGTTGGGGTGAGCAATCTCAATCAGGGCCCGGGCCCGTCGGTGCAGGCTTTGGCCGTAAAGGTTTGCCACCCCGTATTCTGTAACGATATAGTGAACGTGGGCCCGGGTGGTAACCACGCCGGCTCCCTGTTTCAGAAACGGAACAATCTTGGATTGCCCTTTCCCGGTTGTTGAGGGCATTGCTATGATCGGTTTTCCGCCTTCAGACAGCGAGGCCCCGCGGATAAAATCCATCTGCCCGCCCACACCGGAATATTGGTAGGTTCCGATCGAATCGGCGCACACCTGACCGGTCAAATCAATCTCAATGGCGCTGTTAATGGCCGTCACTTTAGGGTTTCGCCGGATCACGGCCGTATCGTTGACGTAGGCACAGTCGAGCATTTGGATCAGCGGGTTATCATCCATGTAGTCATACAGTCTCCGGGTTCCCATCGCAAACGACCCTACGACTTTTCCGGGGTGAACCTTTTTCTTCGCGTTGTTTACCACTCCCGACTGGATCAGCGGAATTAAACCGTCAGAAAACATTTCAGTATGAATGCCCAGGTTTTTGTGATTCTCCAGGGATGATAGTACCGCATCGGGTATGCTGCCAATGCCCATCTGCAGCGTCGCCCCGTTTTCGACCAGGCTGGCGCAGTGGCGGCCGATTTTGAGCTCCACGTCCGTCAGCTCCGCAGGGTGATGTTCCGGGATTTCATCATCCACCTCCACGCCATAGTCGATCTCGCTCTGATGAATCAGTCCGTCACCGTGGGTTCGGGGCATATTCGGGTTGATTTGTGCAATCACCGTATCGGCATTGATGATGGCTGCCCGTGTTCCATCCACGGAAATTCCAAGTGAGCAGAACCCGTGTTTATCCGGCGGACTTACCTGCACCATCGCTGCATTCAGATGTATGATGCCACGGTTGAACAAGTGCGGAACCTCGCTCAGGAATACCGGAATATAATCGGCCTGGCCTGTTTTCATCGCCGATCGAACATTTTTTGCCGTGAAGAACACATGCGTGCTGAAGCTTTTTTCGTACTCCGGACGGGTGTAGGGGGCTTCTCCCTCCGTATGCAGATGAAAGATCTGAACCTTTCGCAGTTCATGATGTCGTTTTGCTAACGCATGGACCAACTGCTGCGGGGCTGCTGCGGCTGTATGGACAAAGATGTGCTCTCTTGATTGAATATAGCTAACGGCTTCATCTGCAGATACAATTTTCATGGTTTTTCAGTTTTGTTCATTTATTGTGAATCTCGGTTTGATGTATACAATTTTAAAAAGATCAGAATAGAAGTTTTCCGCCAACGGGCGGAGAGATTGAGAGGGCTGTATTCTGATTGCTTAAGAATCTGACAACCATCCCCCTGTTTCTCGTTTTTCTATGTGGTATTCTTTTCTCCATAATGTAATCATCGAACGGAGGTGATCGATATTTTAGAAATCACCTGTTCATCAAATGTAGCATGGTTCTGTGTAGATCAGATAAATCTCTACAGGTTAGATCTCATTTATTTACATTAGAAACGAAACGTAGAAAATTTATCTAAATCACATATTCATGAGTGTAAAGAAACTGTTTCAGATTGTCATCATCTGCCTGATTACCGGCATGTCGTTTCCAGCGTTTGCCACCGAGCAACAAGATCAACCAGATGAGGCTGTCATCGGAATCCGGGTAGCTCCGCCGTTTGTCATAGAAGAACCGGAGGGTGTGTACAGTGGCCTTACGATTGCGCTTTGGGATCACATTGCCGGGGAAATGGATATCGACTTCCGATATGAAGAACGGAACATCCAGGGCCTGATAGACGGTGCATCCGATGGATCTCTTCTTGCGTCTGCCTCCGCTCTTACCATAACCTCAACCCGTGAAGAGAGGGTTGACTTTACCCATCCGTTTTTTGTTACCGGCCTCGGGATTGCCGTCTCCTATCAACCGGTGGGAGTCTGGCAGTCGCTCCTGGCAATATTTTCTCTCGACTTTCTTTGGGTGCTGCTGCTCCTCTTTCTTCTGCTTCTGTTCTGGGGCGGGCTGGTCTGGATATTTGAACGGAAAGAAAACAGCGATGAGTTTGGCGGATCGGCAGCCGAAGGTATCGGTAGTGGTTTTTGGTGGGCCGCTGTAACCATGACCACCGTGGGGTATGGCGACAAATCACCCCGTACACCCTGGGGCCGGGCTGTTGGATTTATCTGGATGTTTACGGCGATCATCGTTATATCGTTCTTCACCGCTTCCATCGCATCAAGTCTCACGGTTACACAACTCGATACACGAGTCAGCGGTCCTGCCGATTTGCCGTTTGTGAGGGTTGGAGCCCTGCAGCAGTCGGCCACGCTCGACTACTTTGAAGAAGAAAGAATCAGGGCCAATACATACCCGTCAATCGAAGCCGGTTTAGCAGCAGTTCAAAACAATGAGATTGATGCTTTTGTCCATGATGCTCCCATCATTCAGTACTATTCACAACTGAATTTCCGGAATGATGTATTTGTACTGCCCAACACATTTAATGATCAATACTACGGAATTGCCCTGCCGCGAAACGCCGAGTATCGCAACGAGATGAACCAGATTCTGCTGGATTATATAGCAAGTGACGAGTGGAAAGAGCTAACCACACGCTATTTGGGGGAGTAATCTGTTTGATCTACATGTAGATCTTGAATCTAAAATTGAAAACACAGCTATGGGTTTTTAGTTGATACCTGCGGGCTCTGCCCCGGGTCGTTCATTCTGTTTCCCGGATCCGTATTTTCGATGTATGGATGATGTAGAGAACATCAATCCATTTGAATGACTCCCGGTTACGCTTTACTCTCCTGCAGCTCTTTGCGAACCGCCGGGGCCACTTCTGTTGCAAAAAGCTCAATGGATCTAAGCAGTTTATCATGAGGGATACTGCCTACGCTCATCTGCAGCAAAAATCGGTCGTGGCCAAAGATTTCGTGCTGATGCAGGATCTTTTCGATCACCTGGCCGGGACTTCCAACCGCATTTGCTCCCTGCAGTGTGGTGGACTCCTCGAACTGCCCGCGGGTCATGGGCGACCATCCACGCTCCCTGCCGATTTTATCCATCTGGATTTTAAATGCCGGGAACGCAATATCGTGCGCTTCCTGAGAGGTATCCGCGATAAACCCGTGTGAATTGATACTGAGCGGCTGCCGGTCATTCCCGGCGTCCTTAGCTCCCCGCTTGTGGAGGTCGGCAAAAGGTTTAAACCTGGCCGGTTCTCCCCCAATGATGGCCAGCGCCATCGGTATTCCCAGGGCTCCGGCACGATAGGCAGATTGCGGCGTACCACCCACAGCAATCCAGACCGGAAGTTCATCCTGCACCGGCCGCGGATAGACGCCCCGATTGTGAATCGGCGCCCTGTGCTTTCCGCTCCAGCTGATTGTTTCATTCTCCCTAAGTTTCAGTAAAAGCTCAAGATTTTCGGCAAACAGTTCGTCGTAATCATCCAGGTCTTTTCCAAAAAGCGGGAAGGATTCGATAAAAGACCCCCGCCCCACCATGATTTCAGCCCGTCCGTTTGAAATCAGATCGAGCGTGGAGAATTGCTGAAAAACCCGTACCGGATCCTCCGATCCCAATACCGTTACGGCACTTGAAAGGCGGATTTGTTCGGTTCGGGCCGCAGCGGCCGCAAGGATGACGGACGGTGCCGACGAGATATATTCCTGGCGATGGTGCTCGCCGATACCCACCAGATCCAGCCCGGCGCGGTCGGCCAGCTCAATCTCCTCCATCAGATTCCGCAGACGCCTTGACGGGTGCTGCGTGTGGCCTGTGTTTGCATCCGGGGTGTTTTCAACGAATGTGTAAAGTCCTAATTCCATAAATCTGACTATTTATTTGTTTAACATTAAACATAATGGTTTCCGGATGCAAAATCATTCCCGGGTTAGTATTGAAGTATTGAAGTTGGACTGAACGACAAACATAGATCCCATAACGTTTTGGCCGATATGTAGCGAGTTCCATCCGCTTCGCGGATTTCCATGGTTTGGGGTGTCGGCCAAACCCGGCAATGAATTGCCGGGCTACAAAGCGGTCGTCTCTCCGAGACTATATGTAATATTCTGATTTTGGTATTCAAATGATGGGCTCAAAAAGTCCCCCTTTTCCAAAGGGGGAAACAGGGGGATTTCAGTAGGTCAATTACAAACAACGTAAACAAGTGTACAGTCCACATTTCCACCAGGCATCAACCTATCCCATCCTTCAGTCCCGAACGGGACTCCGCTTTGTAGCCTGACGTTTTAACGTCAGGGTCGACGACGGATCGGATCAAATGATTAAAAAACATGCTGTTAATGAATGGAAATGGACGCCTTTTTTACCATGTCTCCAACCTGGAGCCTGTCCATCACTTCCAGTCCGCGCACAACATCGCCAAATAGCGTGTAGTCTGCATCGAGGTGAGGTTTCCACTGGTGCATCATAAAGTACTGGCTGCCTTCCGTGTCGGTTCCGGAACTGGCAATACCGACGGCACCCCGTTCAAACGATCGAATGGATGGCTCGGTGGGAAGTCTGTATCCCGGACCCCCGAATCCGTCTCCGCGCCCCACATCTCCGCCCTGGGCAACGAAGTTTTGTATGACCCTGTGGAACGCCACATTGTTGTAGGCACCGGCCCGCGTCAGGCTGTCGATGGATGACACCGTGAATGGTGCCGAGATCGGGTCAAGCTGAATGACTATCTCACCTTTCTCTGTCTGCAGGTGCCAGTATGGGCGAGTCCCCAGTGCATATAATCGTTCCCAATCGGGAGTTTTGAACGGCAGGGCATCAGGCTCGGCTAACTCACCATGCTGATCTGGAAATCTTGTCTCAAGAGCTTGCTTAAAGGTTGCGGCAGCTGTACGATTGTCCGAAGCAACAGCATCCTGATAACGATCCGCAAGCCAGTCTAAATCATTCTCCCGCACCAGGTGCTCGTCTGCCAGCAATGCCGACAGCCCCGACACGACGCTTGCATTGCCTGCTTCCGCTGCATCGTACAGAATACGCCGCACATCATCCTTTAATGCATCATCTTCACGCCCCATCCAAACCTCAGTGAGTACCTGTGCTGCATGAAGGCCCCGAATACCCCCGGAATGAAATGCCCGCTCTACCCTGTCCAAAAATGCTCCCAGCGGTTCATAGTCTCTGTAAATAGTGAGGAACCTGTTGGTCAGATAGGGATTTTCATCATACATAAACGCAAGTTTTTCAGCCAACGGGGTCAAATCCCGTCCATGGTCCATAAGCAGTTCAAAGGCTGTAACAAACACGGCGGCATCTCGACTCAGCTGTACTTGATTTTCGTAGATAAGCTCAGAAAGTGGACCGTCAAGAGTATCCGCATGTTGTAGCCGTTCGAGCGTTTCGGTCACAACTGGCGGATGTTTGTCCGATAAAAGCTTCTTGACAAGCGACCGGGAGTAATCACTAAAGTCAATCGACCGAATCACTTCTGCCGTAAGCTGCTGGTCATTAACATCCCCGGGGAACGAAACGTGTTCTGTAAACCGTGTTGCCCCCTCGCTGCCAAGAATACCCACCATATATTGATCGGTGGCCGGTTCACGCCCGATCCCGTGGTCAGCCCATGCATCAGACAGCCGGTTCCACGCATCGCTGCCAATGGACGGGCGGTTAAGAGGCGTTCTGTAGATTCCGTAAAGAAGATTTCTTCGCACCTCTGGCCTGTTGTCAGCAAACGCAGCATTGATGGCCGTATGAGCTGTTGTATCCGACACGTCAACAGATGCCAGGACAGCTCCGGCCGCCGCTGAACACAACCCGGGATCTTGCAGCTCAGCCAATGTTTCAAGAAGTAGCACCAGGTCCGGCTCTTCCCCCTGCCGCTTCAACACCTCACATGCGTGCATGTACCGATTTGGGTTTGCCCTTATGACATTCCGAAATCGTTGTTTGCTTTTCTCTGAAAGCTCATGCGTACTGAGGCCAAACCACGCCGCATGTTCATTTACAGATATTACGAGTTCTACCAGCGAATCCGGACGGCTGATCGGGGATTTGGCCAGCGCCCGCCAGCTCAAACTGCGTACGTCGGCATCGGCGTGATCCGCAAACTCCAGCAAAGCGGAGGCATCACGGGCAACAATGAATGCCGCGATCTTCGGGTAGTTCTCAAGTATTACATCATTCGTGTAAACCGCTTCATCGCTCCTGCATGATGATGCAGCCATCAGTAAGAACAAAAGAAGGAGCCGGGATGATCGGGAAGTCATAATTGTAGTCTGTCGTTGTATTTATCGATTCTTATTCGTTTATTACACATATATCATACATAAATCAATACCTCTATGGATCACGCACAGTTAACCCGTAAGCAGAAAGAGTTTTTTGACTATATCACCGACTATAAAAAAGAGCACGATGATATCTGGCCCACGTATCGTGAGATATCGGATCAATTTAACTATAAATCCCCCAACAGTGTAACTCAAAATATCCAGGCTCTTTTAAAGAAGGGGTACCTGATTAAAGGGGAAGATGATGAGTACGATATTCATCCCGAGTTTGGAGAGCTCATCGGCGATAAGAAAGGAGGCGGAATACCCGTGAAGGGATTGATCGCGGCGGGATATCTGCAGGAAGCGGTGGAATCTGACCTGGGCGAGATCACTCTTGAAACCCTCTTTCCAAATATTGACAGCCTGTTCGCACTGCGCGTGTCCGGAATGAGCATGAAAGATGCCGGGATTTATGACGGCGATTTTGTTCTGCTGATGGATAGTGATGTAAAGGATGGAGATATAGGGGCTGTTCTTTATGACGGTGAAACCAGCCTGAAACGAATATATTACGGGAAAGATGGCCTCAGGCTTGAGCCGGCCAACGAAGAGTATGATGACATTATCGTGGAGCCCGATGTATTTGAGGAGGTCCGCATTATCGGTAAATATATCGGCCATGTAAATAAAACCGGTATTCACCGGTCGGTGCCTGCACGGAAGGCAAGTTAGTTCAAATGGATTGTTCTTTTTTTACCTGCAACAATTAGATGTTTCCCGATCGCAGTTGTCTAAAACAGATTTAATATTGACGATATCTTCAGATCTTCAAGGCTGCAGCAAGATTGTTTCTCCATGTCAACAATCAAAGGGTGAAATCTTTTCGCAGATTTTCGCTGAGGCCAAAACGTAAGCACCTTCAGGGCTGGTTTAACTACCAGCGCGGTCTCCCATTGAGCTGCTCGTCAAATCGATTTTACTTTGTCATCTGGACTTCCGGGCTTCTTGAGCTTTTTGTCCTCTTTTGTCAATAATTTACCATTTGCATCTTTCCGGGCCTCGTGTAGCTGAGAGTCTTTAATCCATGCCCGCCCACCGTCGTGCTGAAGCTTTTTTGAATTTTTATAAATGAAAGCCTGCCTGTGAAGATCTGGAAGTTCTTTGCTCATGGTCGTGACCGGTTCTTTTGGTTAAAAAAAGTTATGTTTAGTTTTTTTGTATTAAAACAAAAAACCCTATCTTTCTCGTCTATCAAAAAAGCAATATAACGGATTTTAACTATGTACGCTATCGTAAAAATAGGCGGGCATCAATATAAGGTTGAGAAAGATCAAACGATTTTTGTTAACCGGCTCGCAACAGAAGATGAAAACGTCACGTTTGAAGACGTTTTACTTGTAAAGGATGATGACGGAAATGTCAAAATTGGCCAGCCAACGGTTGAAGGTTCAACCGTTACGGCTACGGTTATGGATAACCTGAAGAGCGATAAAGTTATCGTCTTTAAAAAGAAGCGACGGAAGGGATACAGGGTAAAAAACGGGCACAGGCAACCGATTACTCAGCTGAAAATTGAGAATATTTCTTAACGAAGGAGTTTACACATGGCACATAAGAAAGGACAAGGTTCAACAAGAAACGGAAGAGACTCAGAATCGAAACGTCTGGGCGTAAAGAAGTATGGCGGCGAAGTAGTTCGGGCCGGTAATATCATTGTTCGCCAGCGCGGAACGAAATTTCACCCCGGTGTGAATGTTGGCCGCGGCGGAGATGATACTCTCTTTGCTCTTGAAGACGGCAAAGTAAATTTCAGGCGCAAAGGCAACGGACGGAAATTTGTATCTGTTGAACCCATTGCCTAACACGTTTTAATCACTTTGAAGCCCCATCACTCCCCGGTGGTGGGGCTTTTTTTATGTTCGGCCTATGACCTATCAAATTCCCGGTTTTCCCGACCTGTCATACGGAACTGTTTACTGTATCGGCAGAAACTATGCGGAGCATATCGAAGAGATGAAAAGCAGCCGCACAAAAGATCCCGTGGTTTTTTTAAAGCCCCGCAGCAGTATCGTGCATGATAACGGCACCGTTGTGATTCCCCCGCAATCCACGGATGTGCATCACGAAGCTGAAATGGTGCTGCTGGTTGGAACTGAGGCAAAAAACCTGGCGGCCGGGGATGCACTGACAGTCGTCAAAGGTCTCGCAATCGGGATCGATTTTACAGCCCGCGATCTGCAGACCGAAGCAAAACAGCAGGGAAAACCATGGACCCTGAGCAAAGGGTTCGATACCTTCGCGCCGGTTGGCAACTTCACTCCTTTTACCAAATCAATCGACCCGGGAAAGCTCTCCATCTCCCTGCGTGTCAATGATCAGGTGAGGCAACATGACAGCACGGACCAGATGATCTTCTCTGCGGCGGAAATTATCTCCTATCTATCAAAACAGTTTACACTCTCTCCGGGTGATCTCATTTTTACAGGCACGCCAAAGGGGGTTTCACCCGTTACTGCGGGAGACCATGTAATCGCAACCCTGGGTGATGGCATCTCCACCGTTCATGTACAAATTCAGTAGCCGCTCTCTTTTCTGTTCCGTCATCTTTTTCGTCGCCCTCTTCTATGGAGCACCCGCGGCACAGTCACAGGCCCTTCCTTTTTTAAGTGATTCCACCTCCTATCTCTGGCCAACAGATGCCACTCGCTATCTCTCCTCTACCTTTGCCGAAACCCGCTCTGCCCATCTTCATGCCGGTATTGATATCCGCACCTGGGGCCGCGAAGGGTACGAGGTGTACGCTACCCGCGATGGATTTGTACACCGGATTGGGATTAGCGCCAGCGGTTACGGAAAGGTGATCTACCTGCAGCATGATGACGGCTCATATTCTGTCTACGCTCACTTACAGCGGTTTGAACCCCGCCTCCGGGCCTATGCCGATTCCATCCGCATGCAGGATCACCGTTTTGAGCTTGACCATCTGCCTGAAGAGGCTGTTTTTACGTACAAAAAAGGGGACATCATCGGGTATACGGGCTCAACGGGAGTCGGCCCGCCACACCTTCATTTTGAGCTTCGAACCCCCGACTTCAGGCCTTTCAATCCCCTTCTGACCAACCTTCAGGTGCGTGATGACATCGCGCCTACGATCTCAGCTCTCGCTATCGAATCCCTTCACCCGAATAGCCTTCACTATCAGTCGTACCGTATTATTGAACCGTTGGCAGATAGAAACGACACGCCCCATTTCGGAACACTGTTTTTGGATAGTCCCGCGGGGCTGGCAGTTGAGGTTTACGACGAGGCAAACCGGACGCCAAATAAATATGCTGTGCACGCCCTCACATTGATTGCCGGCCAGGATACCTTGTTTCACTCAACGGTCGATGAATTCGGATACGATACCTCTCAAATGATGTTTCTCGACAGGTCCTATCCTATTCTTGCCGAAAAAAAGCGTGGATTTCAGCGACTCTACATTGCCAACGGTAACAGACTTTCCTTCTACCGGAGTGTAAAAAACCGGGGTATTCTGGCGCTTGAGGCCGGTGAGTATGACATCCGAATTATAGCTGAAGATCTGTACGGCAACAGGAGCAGTGCAAAAGCTACCGTGATTTTTGGTAACGATAGCGCATCACGCACTATCACCTCCGTGCCAGCCTACCCCATAGTTTCAGCAGATGTCGCCTGGCAACACCAGCCTATCCCGCCAACAACACTGAAACCTGTACCGGCTTTCGCGATAGGCAGACCGGTTCACACAAAAAGTCCTGCAGGGCCAGTGAAGGGCAACCGGTACAGAGCGGCCAGCCGGCAATTAAAACAACCGACTCCACAACAGCTCCTGCCTGAAAGACGTCACACGCTGTCCAGTCCCGAAAACCGTGCATGGCTTGAAATTCCTGCGGATGCTCTCTACGACACGCTCTCTGTTCTCTTGACGTACGAGGATAAAGAGAATCTGCCGGTCATACGGTTCACACCCGGACATCTGCCGGTAGATGCCCCGATGACGCTGAGCCTGATTTTGCCCGAATCTATTGCTGATGCTCCGGGTATCGGCCTTTACTCCTATGATGAATACCGCAGCAAATTTACGTATATCGACTCTGATATCACCAATGGTCTTCTCAGGGCGAGGATAGCTGAATTTTCCGAGCTCAGGATCCGTCGCGACCGGACAGCGCCCTGGATTGGTATTCCAAAACAAGTGAAAGACGCCGGCGGAAGTTTTATTGTGCATCTTCCGGTTGTAGATCAAAACTCCGGCATTGATTACCGCAGGTCAACCATCACCATAAACGGGGTTCGCGGAATCACGGAGTACGACAAGGATAAAAACCTGTTGATTTACTATCATCCCAATTTTTTGAGTGGTGATGATTCGCTCAGGGTGGAAGCCAGGGTATATGACCGCGTGGGCAACCTCTCCGATCGAACATTTACCATACCTGCCTCGTCAAACTGATCCCAACCGGCTTGCAAAGCGAACGGCATGCATAAAACTGCCGGCTCTTCGGGGATTCCTGCTGAAGGTAAGATTTTAGAATGCTGACTAAATATATGCCAAACAGCTGATTTCAATTAACACATTTTTCGGCAAAGTTTCTACGGCAACCGTTTCCCGGGCCGGCGGGTTTTCCCCGAAATATTCACCATAAATTTGGTTTACCATCTTAAAATCGTTCATATCATCCAGAAAAATAGAGCACTTGATGACCTTTCCGAAGTTTGTGCCGGCCTCAAGCAAAACTTCATTGATGTTTTCCATTACCCGGCGGGTTTGTGCCTCAACTCCGCCTTCCACAAGCTCCATGGAGTCCGGGTTGAGTGGAATCTGCCCGGAGCAGTACACGATGTTATTGTGAATGACGGCCTGGCTGTAGGGCCCGATGGCGGCCGGTGCCTTGTCTGTGTGAACAACTTTGTGATTCATTGATAAATTTTTTTTTAAGAAACATTCTAATGTATATAGCCTTAATATACGGATGCCGTTGCAATCTCCACCAAATTTATTTTTGAATGCAGCTGATTGCGATATCATCAACTTATGTTTACTTTTACGCCTATTACATAATATTAACCGACATCTGATATAAAACATGAAGAGCTTAAAATTTCTACTCTTTCCATTTCTCTTAGCCGGTATAATTTGGGGTTGTGAATCAACAAATCCGCTTGTCGATGAAATGGAAACCAATTCACTTCTTGGAAACTACGATGCAGTTCTTGAAACAGCCAACACGGCCCTTGAACAGGATTCAAGTAACGGTCTTGCACATTTTTACAAAGGAATCGCCTACGGATCGAAAGCTCAGCAGCTGGAACAGCCCTGGGAGGGCGAGGAGCTTTACCAAATGTCACGGGAATCCTTCGCGGAAGCCGAAGAGTGGATGAACATGGCTGAAGAACGACCCGATGAGTATGAGGAGATTGATGAAATTATCACATCCTTCTGGGCCGATGAGCATAATAATGCCGTTGCGTTTCTGACGGAAGACAGTCTGCGCTCCACCGTTAATGACCCGGAACGGTATGCACTTGGTCATCTCAACAATGCCACAACCATTCAGCCCGACAGCGCCCTTAGTTTTGTTGTACTGGCATCCACTCAGTTCAACGAAGGCGATATTCCGGCCGCTATTGAGACCTATGAAGCAGCCATGGAAAAAATGGAAACTCCTGAAATTGAGGACTACGAATTTTTAATCAGCCTCTATATCAACCAAGAGCAGTATGACAAAGCACAGGAGCTCTCTCTCGAAGCCAACGAAGTTTATCCGGAGCATACGGAGTTCGTTCAGTTCTTAGCCGATGTGTATATCCAAAAGGGTGATGTTGACCAAGCGATTACCATTATTGAAGATCTAATTGCCGATGAACCGGACAATCCACAGTATTATCGCGTGCTGGGTACGCAGATCTACCAAAACGTGTCTGAAATTAACAGCGAAATTGCCGAGCTCTATAATGACGTGTTTGAGAAGGAGCGCGAGGCTCGCCAGCTTTCCGGTGAGGAAGAAGAGGCGGCCCGGGAAGAGATAGAACAGATACGCAATGAGATTTCTGAGTTGCAGCAAGAATCGGATGAGCTAACAGATATTGCCATTGAAAACATGGAAGAAGTGATTCGACTGCAGCCGGAAGATGATGAAGCCTACAATATCCTTGGTATCATCTACCAAAATAAAGCGGCAAATCTTTTTGAACAGCGGAACAGCATTGTTGATGACAGTGAACGCGTGCAGGAACTCGATCAGCAAGCCCGCGATACACTACAGCAATCGCGTGAATATTACGAGAAGGCCGCTGAAATCGACCCTGATGTTCCTGAGTAC
Source organism: Bacteroidota bacterium (assembly GCA_009909035.1). Classification (GTDB taxonomy): domain Bacteria; phylum Bacteroidota; class Rhodothermia; order Balneolales; family Balneolaceae; genus SW132. Next base: position 32,332 of record JAAAOB010000146.1, on the reverse strand, counting down.
TGGGAATCACTGTTCCAGGTCTACACCACGCTTGGAATGGAAGAGGAAGCCCAGGAAGCGATGGAAAAAGCAGGCATGTGATCAACCCTATATCAAAACCCATATGTTTATTCAACCAGCCCGAATGACAAGCGCACTGCTTGTCTTCGGGATTTTTTTTACCTTTTTTATTTCCTGTTCTTCACTGCAAAAAACAACCCTTTCAGCAGAAGATTACTACGAGCAGAACAAATACCAACAGGCGTTAGAACGCGTAAATGCCGAATTAACCGAGTATCCAGACGATAACTCCAGGAAACTGCTCAAGGCCCGGATTTTGAGAAATTTAGCTGTTAACGGACAGCGACCTGCCGAGCGGCAGAGCATTTACCGGAGTATGCGGAACACCATCGAAGAGGTTCAGTTCTCTTCGGCTGCTGATGCTTATGATGCATCCGCGGACAGTATTCTTTCTACAGCCTGGGCCCATGAGCAGGGTGAAGGAGTCCGGTTTCTGCAGCAAGACGGTTCTGAAAATTTCAATAGATACTATGATTTGATCATTGCTCATTTCGATAACGCCATTACAATTATTCCAGACAGTCTCGTCACGTATAATCTCAAAGCCACCACCCACTACAGGCACGGAGAATTGGATAAGGCAGTAGCAACGCTCGAATCCATCGGGGAAAACGGATTTGAAAAGCCTGTGGACAGCCGTGAAAAGCTCGCGTACCTCTATCTCGAGTCGGGTGATATTGATACCTCGGTTGAGTTGTATGCATCTCTTGTCTCAGACTTTCCAAATAACAGTACCTACCGGCAGGGATTGGCAAATGCCTATATTTTAGGCGACCGTCATGAAGAGGCTACCACTATACTGGAAACGCTTGCAAACGAGTTCCCGAACCGGCCTGAGTACAGCGAGGCGCTCTCAACCGAACGTTTTTACCAGCTTCACCAAGAGGCTTCACGGTTAATTTCAGAATCAAGCCTTACCCCCGGTGACGCGGTTCAGATAGCAGACTCTCTGCGTAGTATTGCTGAAGCCTTTCACAGCGTTGAGCAGTCTCTTCCGAACTCCACTGAACGAAACGAACGCATTACCAATTTCCATTTAGACGCAGCTTCACTGCTTCAGCGAATCGGCAATTCACTCGATGCGTCCTCAGAGGCATCTGAAACTCTTTCAGCCGAGCGGGATAACCATCTGAAAGATACCATCCCGATATTGCAGAATCTTTATGAATCGAATGCTGAAAATGTAGATTATGCCAGGAAACTGATCCGTGTCTATCAATCGCTCGATATGACCAGCGAAGCAGAATCGATGGAGCGTCAAATTAACTTCTAATCCATTTTATGAAATTCAACACAAAGACGATTCACGCAGGTCAGGAGCCTGAAAAGACAAGCGGTGCTGTGATGCCGCCCATCTTTCAAACCTCAACATATGCCCAGGAAGCGCCAAATGTTCACCAGGGTTACGACTATGCCCGCGTAGGTAATCCCACCCGTACTGCACTTGAAAAAATGATTGCCGGGCTCGAAAATGGTGACCATGGCATCTGTTTTGCAAGTGGTGTGTCTGCAATTGACGCTATCATCCGGATGTTAAAACCGGGCGATCACGTTGTTGCAAGCAACGACCTGTATGGCGGAACGTACAGGCTTTTCACGAAAATGTTTGAGCCCGTTGGTATCTCCTTCTCTTTCGTGGATATGACAGACCTCTCGCAGGTTTCATCTGCCATAACGGGCGATACAAAACTCATTTGGGTTGAAACACCGACAAACCCTCTCCTGCGCGTTGTTGACATTGCGGGAGTGGCAGAAATTGCCCGTAACAACTCTATTCTCTCCGCGGTCGACAACACCTTTGCATCGCCCTACTTACAGCAGCCGCTGGACCTGGGGGCGGATCTTGTGATGCATTCAACCACGAAATATCTGAGCGGGCACTCCGACACAATCGGAGGCGCCGTGGTTACCTCCAACAGTGACGTTGCGGAAAGCCTTCGCTTTCAAATTAAAACCACCGGGGCTGTACCGGGGCCGATGGACTGCTACCTGACGCTGCGAGGCATAAAGACACTCTCCGTGCGTGTTCAGCGCAGCGTCGACAACGCTAAAAAAATTGTGGAGTGGCTCAAAACCCGACCTGAGGTTGGAAAAATTCACTACCCCGGACTTCCGGACCATCCGCAACATTCCCTGACAAAAAAACAGATGCGTGATTTCGGTGCAATGGTCTCCTTCAGCCTGAAAAACGACTCAATTGAAGCTGCCAATGACCTGATGAGCCGTACCACGGTTTTTACCCTTGCGGAAAGCCTTGGTGGTGTGGAATCTCTCATCAGCCACCCGGCCAGTATGACACACGGGTCCATACCCAAGGATGTTCGCGAGAAAGCCGGGCTTTTTGACTCGCTGATTCGCTTATCCGTCGGTATTGAAGACGCTAAAGATCTTATTCATGACTTAGAACAAACGTTGAACAAGAACAAAGGTTAGATTAAAGACGTATGAAGAATGTAGTTATCGTATCCGCCAGACGCACACCTATTGGATCCTTTGGAGGAAGCCTCTCCTCTTTCTCAGCTCCTGAGCTTGGAGCCGCCGCTCTGCACCAGGTCATTAAAGATGCCGGCATTGCCCCGGGCGACGTGCAGGAAGTTGTAATGGGCAACGTTCTGACTGCCGGTGTGGGGCAGGCTCCGGCCCGGCAGGCATCCATGAAGGCCGGTATTCCTGACACCGTACCGGCTACAGCCGTAAATAAAGTGTGTGCATCCGGTATGAAGGCAATAATGGTTGCTGCCGATCAGATTGCGCTGGGCCAGGCAGATATTATCGCTGCCGGCGGAATGGAAAGTATGAGTAACGTACCCTACTACCTGAACAGCCATCGATTCGGAGCAAAACTGGGTCATGCCCAGGCTACCGACGGGCTTCTAAAAGATGGGCTTTGGGATGTGTACAACGACTATCATATGGGTAATGCAGCTGAACTCTGCTCGCGGGAATGCGGTATCAGCCGGGAAGAGCAGGATGAGTATGCCGCGATGTCCTACAAACGGGCCATAAAAGCCAGGGATGAGGGCTTGTTTGACGGTGAACTCATCGAAATGAAAGTAAAAGGCCGCAAAGGCAGCGTCACGGTTGTAGATTCAGATGAAGAGCTTGGCAAAGTCAACTTTGAAAAAATACCCACACTCCGTCCTGTATTTGATAAGGAAGGAACCGTAACCGCTGCTAACGCCAGCAGTATTAATGACGGAGCTGCGGCTGTTCTACTAATGAGCGAAGAAAAAGCAAACGACCTTGGGCTGCAGCCACTGGCTCGTATCAAGAGTCACGCCAGCGCGGCTAAAGCCCCTGAGTGGTTTACCACAGCACCGGCCGATGCATTGCCAATCGCCTTTAAGAGAGCCGGCGTATCAAAGAGCGATATTGATCTGTTCGAAATCAATGAAGCGTTTTCCGTGGTATCCCTAATCAATAACCGGAAACTTGAACTGAATCCCGATATCGTAAATATCCACGGAGGTGCCGTCAGTATCGGCCACCCGATCGGCTGTTCAGGCGCCAGAATTCTTGTCACGCTGCTTCACGCTATGAAATTAAAAAGCGCAGCGCTGGGAGCCGCAGGCATCTGTAACGGCGGTGGCGGCGCTTCAGCTATGGTCGTGGAATCGATATAACCACGCTGATTCAAATCTATTGGCGGGTCCGCTTTGTGTTGACCCGCCTTTTTTTATTCATTTACATCCAGAAAGGATAAAACTGGAAATCGATTCTCAATTTAAGAACCAGTCGTAGATCGAAACTAATGGTAAAATCGGCCCGAAATGGGCTTCATTAAATTCGTTGGTCAGCCATCATGTCACTCCACTCCCGGGTGTGTTACCCCATCCTGTGGTATGGATCCGAACCGCCAGCCGACGCATCGTGCGAATGACGCCCCATTGTTATGAAATATGAGCCAATGGATGAGTTGAACAAAGATTTTAACGAAACAGGTTGTCTATCTTTCCATAATTCTTCAATTATCTCTTTTCAAAATTGATTTTCTTTGAATTGGGGTGTATTATCACTCTTGCCAACCGAAAATAAATGCGCATTCTATAGAATAAAGCTACGATCACACTTTTTTGAATTAACCCCTTGATCATGGAGAAGCTTTTTCTATACCCTTACCGCTCCGTAGCAGAGCATTTTACACCTTTCGACCCATTGAAATTCAGTACGCGCGTATAAGCAAAGAGCTACTGTAATATTCAATCAAACCGTTTCAGGGCTTTACGAGTATCTAAAGCTATGCGTATTTCACAAAAAATAATCTTACCGGCAGTCATTGCGCTTCTATCCACGCTGCAGGTCCAGGCTCAACAGCTGGACGTCGTTGCGGAGACAGACCAGTTTACGGAGTATCATTTCTCAAATGATAGCCTTGAGATCGTGCATGCCTACGAATTTTTAACCTCGCTTGATATAGGCAGCGCGTACCAGATCACGCGCCAGGTTGTGGAAACCAAAACAATCAATCGAGACCCGGAGCCGCTGATTGAGGCTTTTGCACTGTCTGACAGCGATACGCCACTTTTTGACCTCGTAAATCCCGGCGTCCGGCGTGGAGAATCTGTAGCCAGTCTTCGATTTCACCCCGTCCGGTTCGATGCGGCTGCACCGGGGCAGTTCATCTTTGTAAAAGAGGCCCGGTTTAGAGTCTATAAACGGGAAACACGCCCACGGCGCCGGTTAACACCGAATGCAGAGCTGGCGGATGACTCCCCGCTTCGTGCCGGCGAGTGGTATAAAATACCGGTGGAACAGAAGGGAATACACGAATTGGATTTCGACTACCTGGCGGAGCTCGGTGTAAACACCGGCCAGATCAACCCGGAGCAGCTGCAAATCTGGGCAACACCGGGCGGAGAACTTCCACGGCTGAATTCCGGCTGAATTCCGCTGAGCGCACCCGGATTCGCCAGGTTCCAATACGGATTGATGGCGGAGGAGACGGCAGCTTTGATCCATCCGACCGGCTGCTGTTTTACGCCGACTCACCCCACCAGGTCACACGAGATGTGAATGACGGCTCATTCACACACCAGATTCACCGCTACAGCGACTATCACCACGTCTACCTGCACATTTCCCAGGGGGATGATTCCGTTAGACTTACCGAACAGAGCGTATCATCCGGCGGCACGCTCATCACAGAATTCCGCGACTTCAGGTGGTACGAGGAGGACCTTGTGAAATCTGAGCCCAGGATTCGATCCGGCCTTGAGTGGTACGGCATCACGCTGAATCTCAACGGACAGCGCCGGCGCACGATTTTTGACCAAACCATACCGGGGCTCATCCCCAACCGACAGATGGACCTCGACTTTCAGTTCGTTGGCCGAAGCACCCAAGCCATGACCATCGGCTTTTCCTATAACGGGATAGACCTGGGAACATCGACTTCAATTCCCGGAATTCGAAGCTATCGGTCAGAGGAGGGAATCTCCGGAAGGCTCCGCAGCTACTCTGTCAATGAGACGGTGCAGGCCACCGAGCAAGTTGAGCTAACCGCTCGCCTGAACGCCACTGAGCCTACAAGCGAAGGATTTATAGACTGGATTCGGCTGACCTATGACCGAGAGCTGGTAGCCGAAGACGATTATCTCTTTATCTACTCTCCGCTGTCTGTTGCCGGCGAGCCGGGTACCTACCAGCTCAGGGGATTCAGCGAAACACCTACGGTGATGGAGGTGTCAGATCCAACCAATCCCGTTCTGCTGTCAGTAGTCGGCACACCACCCACCTATTCATTTTCCTATCAGCACCAGGAACAGAATCAATTTGTTGCCCAAAGCTCTTATTTTACTCCATTGGCCGGCGAGAGAATAGAGAATCAAAATCTACGCGGAATCAGCACCTTTCCGGAGTACGTGATCATAACCTCCGAAGATTTTCTTGATCTTGCCAACGAATGGGCCGACTACAGGCGCGGGAAAGATGGGTACGAAACCGTTGTTGTTACCCAACAGGATATCTTTAATGAATTTTCGGCGGGAACTCCGGATGTAACCGCCATCCGGGACTACGTTAAATTCCTTTATGACAAGGCCTTTGCCGCCAACAGGGAGCCTCTGCAGCACCTGCTCCTCTTTGGTGATGCAACCTACGATTATCGCAACCGGCTGGACGGGGCTATTGAAAATCATGTTTTCACTTACCAGAGCGATGAGTCTCTCCATCGAATCAACAGCTATGGAAGCGACGACTATTTCGGTCTGCTGGATGATGATGAAGGAGAGTGGCTGGCATTCACAAACCGGGAACGCCTCGATATCGGGATCGGCCGGTTTCCCGTGAATAGCGCCGCCCAGGCCAGGGTCATCATGGATAAGACAAAAAAGTATGAAGATGGAACCACACCGGGCCCGTGGCGAACCCGTTTTACATTCGCCTCAGATGATGATTTTCCCGAGGTAGATCGCAACCGGGATCTTCACCTGCTCAATGCCGATGGAACTGCACGTATCATCGATAAAACAGCGTCTGCAACAAAAATAAACAAGGTGCATATGCTCTCCTACCCCATTGAGACATCCGCCGCCGGGCGCCGACTGCCGGCAGCCACCGACGATTTTGTAGATGCATTTAACGAAGGGTCGCTGATCATCAACTACTCCGGGCACGGCGGGCAGTTTGTCCTGGCTGATGAAAATCTATTTACGGAAGATATGATCTCGCGGCTTACCAACCGCGACCGGCCGTCAATATTTGTTACCGCCACGTGCCAATTCGGCCGATATGATGACGCAGACTCAAACTCAGGTGCAGAGCAAACACTACTTTGGGAACAGGGAGGCACCGTGGCCACATTTACCACCACACGTGTGGTCTTTACAAGTTCATCGCCCGGCAGCAACAATTTCGGGCTCAATATCCAGCTGACCCGTCAAATGCTTGAACGTGGCCCGGATGGAAGGCCGCGAAAGCTGGGAGATATTTACAGGTCAACAAAAAACACCAGCCAGGGATCCGGGTTCAATGCCCGGAAATTCATCCTGTTGGGGGATCCCGCCGCACGAATCGGATTGCCTGAAGCCCGAGCCAAGATTACCCGAATAAATGATCTTGACCTTAATGAAAACCCGGATGAGGTAGAGCAGGTTCGCGCCCTCGACCGAATGGTGGTAGAGGGAATTGTGACCGATCCTGCCGGAAATCCACTACCCGATTTTAACGGCGAGACCAATCTAACCGTGTACGACTCGGAACGGATCGTTAACCTGCCGGATAAGGAGTGGGTCAGGGAGGACCGGTGCTTCCAGCCGGGCTGCCGCTACAGCGTGGAGAACGATATCCTGTTCAACGGGCGGGTATCCATCCGTAACAAACGGCACATTCAGCAGCGAGTTTATTGTTCCACGCGACATTACCTTTTCTGACCAAAGAGGACGGATATTAGCCTACACAAATTCAAGTGGTTTAGATGGATCAGGTTCAGTCGATAATATCATATTCAACGGCGTTAATGATGAGGCGCCGGACGACAATGAAGGACCTGAGATCGATCTGTACCTGAACGACCCCAACTTTGTAAACGGAAACCTGGTAGGCAGCTCCTCCACACTGATAGTTGACCTGGAAGATGAAGCCGGCATCAATACAACCGGAACCGGTGTGGGTCATGAAGTCATTGCAACCATCAATACCCGTCCGCGGGAAACGATCGTGCTAAATGAGTTTTACCAAAGTAACCTGGACGATTTTCGAAAAGGGCGAATCGAGTACCCCCTCGATGATCTGCCACAAGGGAGCTACACGTTAACCGTACGGGCTTGGGACGTATACAACAATCCTGAAGAGGCAACGATCCATTTTGAAGTTGCCGACAGCCAACAGCTGGAAATCCGGAATGTATACAACTACCCAAACCCGATGAGCAGCAAAACACGCTTCGTGTTCGAACACAATCAACCCGGTACGATGCTCGATATTAGCATTCGCATATATACATTGAGCGGACTACCGGTAATGCATCTTCAAGAATCACAAATAACCTCAAATTCTTATGCTAACATTGAATGGAATGGTCTTGACAGGGATTATGATCGCTTGGCTAACGGTACTTATATTTATGTGCTTAGGGTTGGAGCAGATACCCCAGAAGGAAAGCAAACCAAGGAAAAAATCGAAAAACTTGTCATAATCAGATAAGTACACATTAAAAAAGAATATTTTCCGTTATATTTATCAAAAAATTAAACCCTACTATGCGAAAATCAGTTTTAACACTCTTCACCACCTTGTTTTTATTGGGTGTTTCCATTCCTTCGGTTGCCCAGGTTGGCATTACGGCCGTCCCTTTCCTGCAGATTGAACCCGACTCGCGCGGAGCCGGTATGGGAAACACCGGCGTTGCTATTGCTGATAATGCCTCCGCCATATTCTGGAACCCGGCCGGGCTGGCCTATCAAAGCAAAAACCAGATCAGTATTACGCATGCCAACTGGCTGCCGGCTTTTAATGCCGACCTGTTTTACGATTACCTGGTCGGCACCTACTATGTCGAGGGAATCGGCACCATCGGCGGGCATATTACCTTTCTGAATCTCGGTGAACAGGAGCGAAGGGATTCCCAGAATATCGATCTCGGACGGTTTAATAGTTTTGAACTGGCCGGTGGACTCTCCTACGGCTTTGAACTTTCGGAGAATTTTGCCCTGGGAACCGGTTTCCGATTTATTTACAGTTCACTGGCCAGCGGCGATGTAGACGGGCAGTCGATCAGCCCGGGGGCAAGTGTGGGTGTAGACCTGGCGGCACTCTACAAGTCCAATCCTTTTTCACTCGGAGGACGAGATGCCAACATCAACGCCGGATTCAATCTCTCCAATCTTGGCCCCAGCATCCAATATACTGACGAGGCACAGAAAGATCCCCTACCAACCGTACTACGTGCCGGCTGGGCTTTTACAACGGAGCTCGATTCCCGCGGATTTAACACCATCACCATAGCCAACGATATTTCTAAAATTATGGCGCGCAACGAGAGGGTGAGCGGTGATGAAGAGGGCGGCGGCACTTTCGAAGCCATGAATTCTATTGAGGCCCTCTTTCGATCCTGGGGCACGTTCGAACAGGACCAGGGAGTCGAAAATATATCGCTAAGCCTGATTGACCAGCTGATGATCGGCACCGGGTTCGAATACTGGTACAACAAACAGTTTGCACTCCGCGGCGGATACTACTATGAACACGAAAATAATGGAAACCGGGAGTTTCTGACCTTTGGCGCCGGACTTCGGTATAATGTTGTTGGAGTAGACTTCAGCTACATTTACACTCTTGAAGAGGATCACCCTCTTGCAGACACAATTCGACTCAGCCTGTTACTTACCTTTAACTAAGTATTTAAATTTTCGGCGGCCTTGTATGGGATTTTCGAATTGGATGAGCAGTGCACACAAAATGTCTGCACTGCTTTTTTTATTTTTATGGACTGCTGCTCCGGCCTATTCCCAGGCGCTCGAAAAACCGTTTGTACAAATAGAATCATCACCAGGCGCACAGCAATCGCAGCTGACCGAAGGCACGCTACATATCATCGCTGCCATGGTGGAATTTCAGCCCGACACCACACGCTTCACCTCCGGTGACGGCACATTTACGCAGCAGGGAATTCCCTACCTTGAAAGCAGTGATGTCACCATCGATCCTCTTCCGCACAACCAACAGTATTTTGAGTCTCACCTGGAGTTTGCTAAAAACTATTTTGAAAAGATGTCAGGCGGTAAATTGCAGATAGACTATACTGTTCTGGAATCGGTGTTTCAGCTCCCGGCCAAAATGGCAAGATACTCCCCGGTTGGATTTGATCCCTCATCGGAACCGCTGGCCGAGTTTGCGCAGGATGCCTGGAACAGTGTTGCCCAAGCTGGTTCTCTTGATATAGACCTGGGGCCCTCTGACAACATCGCCTTTGTCCTTTTCCATGCTGGCGTTGGGCGAGATATTGAGCTCACGGGAACCGTACTGGATAAAACGCCCCAGGATATTCCATCCGTTTACCTCAGCAAAAACGCCTTCCGCCAGCTGTTTAATGACCCGTCGTTCAGCGGGTTCCCAATTGATGGCGGAAACCTGCTTGTGGATAATACCCTCATCCTTCCGCGCACGCTGACCCGCGTTGGTGAAGACGTAACCGGGGCCGACGTGCTTTTGCAACTCTCAACCAACGGCATGGTTACAGCCCAAATCGGCAGTCATCTCGGCCTTCCGGATCTGTTTAATACCGATAACGGCGAGTCGGGCATCGGGCGTTTTGGATTGATGGATGGCGCGGGAATTTTTGCCTACAACGGTCTTTTCCCCCCCGAACTTTCCGCATGGGAAAAAATCCATATGGGATGGGCTGAGCCGTTTGAGACAGGATTTGCAGAAGAGAGCGCAATCGAACTACCAGCATCATCACTGAATCAGCAGAATAGTATTGCCAGGGTATCCCTCTCCTCATCCGAATATTTCCTCGTGGAAAATCGGCATCGCGAAGCCGGAGAACAGGGCACAACACTTACCATCCGGAGGCCCGACGGGTCATCCGTACAACAAACGTTTACCAACAGCGACACCAGCTTTGTTTTTCAACAATCCGATTTTGCCGAACAACTTGAGGCGGGGGTCGTGACCAATGTCTCCAATTACGATTTTGCGCTTCCGGGCGGAATCTCTGAATTTCTTGATGACACCGACGACAATGCCGGTGATGATCGTATTCTCAACGGGGGAATTCTGATTTGGCATATTGATGAAGGCATCATCAACAACCGGCTTGCGGCCGGTGTTGGAATTAACAGCGATCCCGAGCGCAGGGGCGTCCGGCTCATGGAGGCGGATGGTGCACAAGATATCGGCCGGCCCACAGCTATCGGGTTTTTTGAAAACGACGTGAACGGTACTGCATTTGATTTTTGGTGGAATGGAAATGATGCCTCCGTAATCACTCCAACCGGCACTATTACGCTCTACGAAAACCGGTTTGGCCCCGATACCACGCCCAGCAACGATAGCAACTCCGGTGCCAAATCAGCTTTTGAACTATTCGAATTTTCTGAGAATCTCCCCTCTGCCTCGTTCCGGATTCAGCCGGTAAACATCGGCGGAGAATTGTACGAAGCAGAAGATGTTGTGCAGAACCTGCCATTCAACTTTTCAACGCCGGCCAACGATCCCTACTGGAGCCGCTACCCTCTTTCGATTTTTTCCACCGGACGAGAGTCAGAGTTTATTTTGCCTGCTCGTGATGGTGTTTTATTCCGGAAGTCACAGGGTGATTTGACCCCATTTCTTACCGGCGAATCGTCTCATCAACAACCCGTCTATAATCAAAGTACCGGTACCATTACGGTTGCACCAAACCCTGAAGCCTCGGACCAGCGTATGGCGGTATCTGTTCTGGAAGAAAATGAAGCTGAATTCACTGAACGTTGGACGTTCCAGGCTGAGCCAAACGACGGACTAATTAGTTCTCCTAATTCCGATATATTGCAATTTGACGGCACACCGGCCCGGGCCGTCATCACGTCACAAACGATTGACGAAAACTTCTACACTTCCGCCGGCTATCGGTCGGAGACAATTCGTGGATATGAATCTTCAATATCGAATAGCGGGGAGATCGAACTGATCACTCCCGGAGAGACCTTTACAGTTTCCGGCCCGGCGCTCAGTCAGCCCTCTCGGCGGCATATCGGTCTCATTGAACAGACAGATGGTGGTTTTCTTACGTTTCTATTCCTTGAAAACGATTTGATTCTCTTTGAACCGGGACCTGACGGGGTTGAAAGCCGATTGATCAACAGCTCTCCACGGATGGGGTGGCCTGCCCTCGCCGATATTGATAAATCGGGAAGCGTAGATTTTCTTTTTGTTGACCGATCCGAAAACCATCTGACCGCGAAAAATTTGAAAGGGGCGGTACTCTCCGGCTTCCCGATAGTTCCCCCGGATGGCGTCCGCTTTACGGGAACCCCCCTGGTAGCCGATCTTGACGGAGACAGCGAGTTCGAAATAATCATCACCGGGCTGGACCGGCAGTCCAACAATCTGTATGCCTACAGCCAAAACGGTTCGCTGCTGGATGGGTTTCCGCTGCTTGTTGGCGGGATTGCAGACCAGGAAGATCAACCGGTGAACCCGTCCGTGATCAATAATTATCTCACGGCTGTCAGTCAGAACGGAGATTTACGTGTCTGGAATTTTCCAACCATGGGCCGGGTGTTGTGGAGCTCGCGGTATGGAAATAGCGGGAACAATAAACTTACGGGCCGGCTGTTGTCTGAACCACCGGCACGGCCCGAATTTGGTCTTTTAAATGATAATGAAACGTACAACTGGCCGAACCCCGCTCGGGATGAAACGTTTATTCGCTACCAAACGGCGGCTCCCGGTGATGTTCAGATTGAAATAACCACCATGAGCGGGCGGCTGATCTTCGATCGTACGGTCAGATCCAGTGGTGGAGGTCCGGAAGAGATTTCAGTGAATACCTCCTCATGGGGCAGCGGCGGATACATTGCCGTAATTACAGCCAGCGTAAACGGAGAGACCGAGCGCAAACGCATAAAAATAGCCATTGCCAAATAAGTGAATTTTCATCGAACAACATATCGGCTGATGTTTACCATCATAGCACTGCTATGGACGGCAGGAGCAGTGGCCCAAACCAGCCCGCAATTTTACGATTATCCGCAAAATCATCTCCCCTGGTTCACCATTGAGGGAGAGCAGTTTTTGGTGCATTACCAGGAAGGAAGTGAGAGGAGTGCACAGGTAGCCTCGAAAGTTGCCGAAGAGATCTACGACCCGGTCACCTCTCTTTACGATTACGAACCGGATCGAAAAATCAGCATCGTACTTCGCGACAGGCAAGATTATTCGAACGGGGCCGCTTTCTTTTTTGACGACAAAATTGAGATTTGGGTGCCTGCACTCGATACCCCCCTGCGCGGTACCCACGATTGGATGCGCAATGTTATTACACATGAATTTACCCATATTGTGCAGCTACAGGCATCCATGACCCGCTCTAAAACCATTCCCGCCATCTATTTTCAATGGCTCTCGTACGAGGATGTCCGCCGGCCGGATGTGCTGTATGGATTTCCCAACGGAATCGTGACGCTGCCGTTTGCCACCGTAGCCATTCCGGCTTGGTTTGCCGAGGGCACCGCTCAATACCAGCGCTCCGGCCTCACCTACGACTACTGGGACTCCCACAGGGATATGCTGCTGCGATCACGCATCCTCAACGACACCTATCTTGGGTTTACGGAGATGGGCATTTTTACGTCTAAGACAAGCATTGAGCGTGAAACCAACTACAACCAGGGATTTGCCTTCGTCATCTACCTTGTGGAGCGTTTCGGCGAACAGGTCATCTCCGATATTACGAATGCAGCTGCCGAAAGTGGAAAAACCGATTTTTCAAAAGTCATAAAAGCGGCTACCAACATCAGTGGTCAGGCCCTGTTTGAAGACTGGATAGCCGAACGAAAAACCTTTTACAACGATCAAATCTCACAAATTGACCCGGTTGAATATACCCACGTTGAGCCGGATGGGTTCTTTAATTTTTATCCTCAGTTCAGCCCCGACTCCTCTTCCATCGCCTACCTGACAAACCGGGGGAGAGATTCGGGACAAACAGCGCTTATTCTTCGGAGTGACTCATCAATCGTGGCAGTTGAAGATCTGGGCGGTACCCAGCAGCTCGACTCCGACCAGCAGTATCGCAGCTCCCACGGCATGGGCTCAAATCTTGCATTAGACTTCATCAGCAACCGGTTTTCATATTCTCCGGACGGCAGCAAGCTCATCTTTAGCAGGGCGAAGAAAAACCGGGTGGGCGAAACCTACCAGGATCTCTATATCTTCGACATTGAAAGCGAAGAGAGCAGACAGATTACCCACAGCAAGAGAATTCAGGATCCGGCATGGCACCCATCAGGCGGCCGCGCAGTGGCTGTACAGCAGCACGACGGGACCCAGAACCTGGTGACCGTTGATCTGGAGACGAGTGAAATCACACAGCTAACCAACTATAGCGGCGGTGAAACCATCTATACGCCCGTGTGGCACCCTTCCGGTGAAACCATCTACATGGCTGGCGCAAAAAATGGCACCCGCAATATCTACAAATATGATCTGAATTCCGGCTCCACTACCGCTCTCACGGACCACCGGTTTGTAGATTTTCGGGATCCCTGGATTGACCCCGACGGAACCTATCTCTATTTCTCCTCAGATATGGACGGTATATTCAATATCTACAGGGAGCATATTGAGAGCGGAGAGACAGAGCGCATCACGACCGTACACGGGGGCGCGTTTATGCCCCACGTGCAGAGCGATACATTGTACTTTTCGAACTATGTTAACGATGGGTATAAAATTTCCAAGACGCCGCTGAAGGATGAGTACAACCCCATAATCATGACTCCACCCCGTCAACAGCAGGTGTATATCAGGAAACCGGGAACCCCCAGCGAGCGTATGCAACAACTGAACCGGGCAGATGACGGATTCCTCGGCAGCCTGCCTTTTGGAGCTGTTCCCGACACAACCATGTCAGTAGACTTTGAAATCGAAACCGAGTTTGAGCCGGACAGCCGCACCTGGAGTCCTTATACCGAAACAATCACAGGCCTGAGTGTTTTTCCCATTGTGCGCTTTGATAACTACTCGAAACTGGAGGGCAGCAATTCCAGGCTACTTACGGCCGGTAACTTTGGGTCACTGGGTGAAAATTTATGGCGGGACATGAAGGTAGGAGCCTACCTCTCCTCCCGGGACGTCACAGAAAAAATCAGCATTTTCGGCGGTGCACTTTTTGGATTCGGCTCCACCCCAACCGATGGGGTCGGTGATTTTATCTCTCCATCCCGCCTGAACGACCTGGACAGAGATCTTTTTCTTATCTTTGAACACCGCGGAATCCCATTCATCAAAACAAGCTGGTCTCCCACGATCAGTATTGAGCTTTACAACCTGAAACGGAACGTGCGCGACGGGCTCTCAATTGAAGAGTTTCCCTGCACTTCCTGCCTGCCCGAAACCAAAAATGTAGATATCCGCTACAGCATCTGGGAGGCAAACCTGTTTCTTCGCAGCAAACTAAACCGCTGGAGCCTGCTTGAACTGGGGGCTGCCTATTCTCCCTATCGTGTATCTACCGATGGATTCTTTTCTGACGAACTACAGCAGTTTGTTCCCGGCAGTACATCACAATACTTTAAAGGAAGCACGTTTTCAGCATCCTACATTGCGGAACTCATTAAGCCTTCCCGCAACATGGATATCGCCCCGATCGGGTTTAAAAGCCGATTTACGTACAAATTTGAGCCGAGTCAGCTGCTGGATGAGTTTGAGGTGAACGACGGGATTTTATCCCCCGTATTTCAAAAAGATTATAACCACTCCGTCGAATTTAAGAACAGGTACGGTTTCGGGCTCGGCGGCGAAAGAACCGGCATGATAACAACCCGGGGGTTTGCCTATCTGAATAATCCCGATGATTTTTTCTACCTGGATTACATTGGTGGTCTTACCGGGCTGCGATCTTACCCGTTTTTCTCGGTTGGCGGCAGGCGCACCGCGTTTCTGCGTGCATCGTACCTGACGCCGCTGTTCCAGTCGATCAATCAACAATTGGGAGCATATACCATTGATAAAGTCTTTGCTCATCTGTATGCTGAAACAGGAAACGGGTGGGGTGGTCAGCTTGATGTTGGCAACCAGCTGAAGTCAGGCTTTGGCGCTGAGCTCCGAATGTCGTTCAACAGCCACTATCTCTTTCCGTTAAAATTTTTCGTAAATGGATCGTATGGACTCAGCGAGTTTGATGTCAAATTTTCGGATGATTTCATCACCGGGTCGGGCGATAATACAGTGACATATGGACGAGAATTTCTCTTTTATTTCGGTTTAACATTTGATTTTGACCTGCTATGAAACAAGCTGTTTGCATACTGATATTTTGTTTTTTGCCCCTGCTTCTGTTTTCACAGCCGGTGAAGAAGGGTACGTCAGAATTCAAAGCATCAGCATCTGCCGTACAAACCATTGAGCTAACCAGAAACGACATTATGCAACCCGTGCTGGCGCGTACCCCATCCAATGAGTTTTACGACAACTCCCTTCAAAAAACATTTACAGAAAATTCGGGCCTTGCACTTCTCTCCTCAGCTATTCTGCCGGGCAGCGGACAAATGGTCAATAAAAACTGGATTCGCGGCGGTATCTACGCGGCACTGGAGGTCACAACCATCTATATGATGATTGACTTTAACAACCGCGGGGAACGAGGCCAGCGCCGTTATGAACAATTTGCAGATCAGAACTGGAGTGTAACACAATATGCACAATGGCTGATTTCTTACCACGATGTAAACGGTATCGACAACCCGGAGCTTGAAAATCTCAGAAATAGCCTTGGAGATGCTGAACCCGCGTTTGATCCGGACGTTGACTGGCAAAATGTTAATATTGACCTTCTTCGAAAAGTGGAGCGGAATACCCCATTTATCCGGTCTGACGCCCAGCAAAACGGAGACACAAATTTTTCTCATATTCTGCCTGCCTACGGTTCCCAGCAATATTACGAGCTGATCTCAAAATATTTTCAGTTCCAATCCGGCTGGAGAGATTACAACACGAATCAATTTTTCATTGAGCCGGGTGGCGGCAATGCAAGTTCGTTCTTTTTTCGTGGCGCCGCGCTCGCCGAAGAGTTCAATGACGATTTCAGGCTTTCCAAAAACCTCAGAATTTTACTATTTGCGAATCACGTAATTTCAGCTTTCGACAGTTTCTTTACCTTTCAACTGAAACAAAACCGGGTCAAGGCCACTACAAGTGCATCACCCACGCGTCTTGTTACGCTAAACTACAACTTTTAACCTGATTTTTGATCAACCGCAATGGACTGGATCAAATGGATATTTACCAATACGTGGTTCTATTACCTGGCAGGCGGTATCATTCTTACGGGCGTTCTTCTTGCCCTGCTGCTTAACTTTGTCATCATGCCGGAGTACACCAACTACAAGGAAGGGGTAACCGTACCGGACGTAACGAAAATTTCACTCACGGAAGCTCAGCAAAAACTTGAAACATACGGGCTCAGGCATGAAGTGCTCGACAGACGGGCAAATGCATCCTACCCGGCAAACTATATCCTGGAACAGGAGCCTGCGGCACTTCAGATCGTCAAACCAAATCGCAAAGTCTATTTGACGGTGAACACCGAGGTCAGGCCCACCGCCGTCGTGCCTGATGTAGAGGATTTATCCCTCCGAAATGCCAGAATTCAGATTGAAAACTACGGCTTTGAAGTTGGCACCATAAGCTACGAATCCTCCCGGTTCCGGAACGCCGTAATGGAACAGTCCCTCGCTCCCGGCGATACGGCTGATAAAGGCTCGGTTATCAACCTTGTGGTCAGCGATGGCTTAGGCGATCGAATGGTTGCGGTACCCGATGTGGTAGGCCTCCGGCTCACAGAAGCGCAGCAGCAGCTCCGCGAAGCCAGTTTGCGAATTGAAGAAATACGGTTTGAACCGAGTGCAGAAGAGCCAAATACCGTACTATCCATCCGTCCGGATGCGGAAGAATTAACTGAAGGCCAGGCACTTACGCTTGTAGTTGCCGAGCGGTTAGATGCTCGCGAGGAGTCTGAAGCGGGAGCTGTTGGTGCCGACACGACCCTTTCCGCCCCACCTGATACCACCAATCAAGACAACGATCAATAAACACAACATATGACCTTCAATACCCCGATTCTTGCACCTTCACTGCTGGCTGCTGATTTTACGAAGCTCGGAAGTGAGATTTCCGCCTGCGTAGACTCCGGCATCCAGTGGCTCCACTGCGACATTATGGACGGGCATTTTGTTCCCAACATCAGCTATGGTCCTTTCATCGTGGATGCCGTTCGGGATGCGGCTCCGGATGCGTTCCTTGACGTTCACTTGATGATTGAAGATCCCGACACTTACATCGAGTCCTTCGCAAATGCAGGGGCAAACCTGATATCAGTCCACCAGGAGACGTGCCCCCACCTCCATCGAACCATACAGCACATCCGGGACCTGGACTGCATGACCGGGGTCGTGGTTAATCCCGCCACCTCCGTCGATCTACTTTATCCCATTCTGCCTGATGTTGACCTCGTGTTGGTTATGAGTGTAAATCCAGGGTTTGGAGGGCAGTCGTTCATTAAATCAACGCTTCAAAAAATCTATAAACTGAACGCCATTCGTGAGCAGATGAACCTGACCTACCTGATTGAGGTGGATGGCGGTGTAAATGAGGAAAACTCGACAACCCTGGTGCAAAAAGGCGCAGATGTGCTGGTTGCTGGCAGCAGCATCTTTAAAAAGAGTTCCATTCCATCAGCTATTCAAAACCTGACAGCCCGTATGAATGCTGGGAGAAGTGATTTGGTTTAAAATGACCAACTTTCTGGTTATTATTTAAGATCACGAAAAGTCAAACAGCGACGGAATACTTATCGAAACAAAAAAACAGGATACAGAGAAAACGATAGTTATTGAAAATGCGGATCCCGTGGTGGTCCTGGGGTTTGATGACAAAAATCTATCGCAGCTTGAGGATGCGTTCCCTGACACAACGATTACGGCGCGCGGCAATCGCATAAAACTAAAAGGGCCGGAACCGGATGTAGATACGCTTTCCGAGATCCTCCAGGAGATGATTTCCATTGTTCGGCGGGGCGGGAATGTAAACCGGCATGATATCTCCACTCTTTTAGCTCTTGCAGAGAAGATTGAGGGAGATACGCCTTTAAAGTCACCCGATTTTGAGCAGGATACCGGTGATATCATTCTCCACACCCACACCGGGGAGGCGATAACAGCCAAAACCCACGGCCAGCGGCGGATTGTAAAAGAGTCGGAGCATAACGATATCCTGTTTGCCATCGGACCGGCGGGAACCGGCAAAACCTATACATCTGTCGCTCTTGCGGTACGGGCGCTGAAAGAACGAAAGGTGAAACGAATTATCCTCGCCCGGCCGGCTGTGGAAGCAGGCGAAAATCTTGGGTTTTTGCCCGGGGATTTGAAAGAGAAAATCGATCCCTACCTCCGTCCGCTATACGATGCCCTGGAGGAGATGATCGAATACGATAAACTCGAGTTTCAGCTATCCAAAAATGTGATTGAAATCGCCCCGCTTGCCTATATGAGGGGACGCACACTGAATAACGCTTTTGTGATTCTTGATGAGGCCCAGAACGCTACAAATACCCAGATGAAGATGTTTCTGACCCGCATCGGCTTTAACAGCCGGGCAATTATAACCGGCGACGTAACGCAAACAGATCTGCCCCGGAAACAAGAATCCGGGCTGATTGTCATCCAGAAAATACTTCATGACATTGACGGAATATCGTTCGTCTATCTCGATCAAAACGATGTTGTACGCCACAAACTGGTCCGGGATATTATTGAAGCGTACGATACATTTGAAAGCAAAAAAAGGTAGCTGACCCAACATTTAAAAGACCGATCAGGATTCAATGCCGCACGTACGTCCCCTTTACGAAGGTACATTTTCAGTTGCAACAGATAAAATTTTTCGCCGAATTGAACGGGACGACCCGCCATACAAGGCATCGCTAAAACTATCGATCAACCCATTTTTAATTGATGACGGAGATCGTAAAATCCTGTTTGATGCCGGATTGGGAGATCTTCTCGGGCAAGATACCTCCATCCAATCGATCCGGGAAAACCTGGAACGGGAGTCGATCTCGGACTACGAGATCACCGATATCTTCCTGAGTCATCTCCATTTTGATCATATGGGCGGAGTGGCTAACCGCGAAAACGGGTACTGGGAGCTCACCTTTCCCGATGCTGACCTATGGATATCTAAACCCGGGTGGGAAAAGCTCCGGACTGCCATTGATAAAGAGAGCCGTGAGAAACAGGATTTTTTCCATTTTATCGACAGCCACGCAGAGATCCGATTTCTTGAAAATTCATCAAGTAAGCCACTGCCCAACGTACGGGTAGAACGAATCGGCGGACACACGGAATTTCACAACGCACTGTACTACGAAAACGGAGATCATAACTACATTATGGCCGGCGATGTGATCGGTACCCGCGGTGCGATCAACCGGTCCTATGCGGCCAAATACGATTTTGAACCGAACCAAAGCAAGAAGATGCGAGAGGAGATTCAGAGACTCTCCTTCGAAAAAGGCCACGTGATTATGGCCTACCACGAAACAGATCACCCACTGTTTCGTCTCAACGGCTACGATGAAAAGAAAGGGTACAACATTGAAAATATCCGTTCATGACGATTCCCGACCATATCCATTCCATAAAAAATTACCTTGTTGAACAGGGAATTACCACACCTCCTGAATCAGCGGTGATTCTGGGATCGGGACTGGGGGGATTTGTTTCCAGGATCAATCAGCCGCTGTCTATTCCTTACAGCACCATACCCGGTTTTCCGCAAACGTCTGTTCAGGGGCATTCGGGAGAGCTGATCTACGGAACCGTTGCAGGAAAACCTGTCCTCGCCTTCTCCGGGCGGTTTCATCATTACGAAGGGCATGTGTTTGAAAAAACAGTACTGCCGGTTCACCTGGCCAAAGCGTTTGAGGTGAACAAACTGATCATCTCAAACGCCGCAGGTGCGATTAACACCAATTTTAACGTGGGTGATCTGATGGTGATTGATGATATCTTCCGGCCATTTCAATCCATATCGGCCGGGCCATCAGCAAAATACAGCTACACCCAATATGAAACTGCCGGTAAGGTTCGGCAAATCGGTGCACATTTGGGCCTTGATTTACAGCGCGGAACCTACCTGTTTGCCCAGGGGCCCAATTACGAAACGAAAGCCGAAATCCGGGCCTTCAGGGTCCTTGGTGCTGATGTGGTGGGAATGAGTACGGCCCCGGAACTGATGGAAGCCTCACGGCTACATCTGCCGGCCGCAGCGATATCCATGGTTACGAATATGGCTGCTGGTGTCGTTTCGGGGAAGCTGGACCACGCCCATGTTAAACAGGTCGCCGAAAGCCGCAAAGAAGATTTTGCACGGTTGGTATCGGCTCTAATTGAGAAGCTCTGAGGAATTTGATTTCCAAAGAAAGCGTGGTCAAATAAATTTAAATTTCTGTAACCTTAATCGCCTCCGGGCATTCTGACTCAACCCCGTCCTTCATAAGCGCTAGCTTAAAACTCATGAACAAAGTAATTTATCTTTCAAAATGTCTGGTAGTGACAAAATGAGCGCGGTATTGCAGAAAAGTTATCTACTTCGTCATCTCAGGCCCCGATCCTGGATCTCCTAACCACATGTACAGATGGAGATCCCGCATCCCCCATAAGGGATCCCTTTGGGAAAGTGCGGGATGACGTTTAGACGCCTCAATTAACTTATTATGAATTGAACTCAGGTTTCAAAATTTTTTTTACCGGAAATCTTGTGGATAAACAAACAACGTCATTAGAACATTATCCCCCTTTCACCCTGAAATAGTAGACGGCAGGTCCACTCGTAACTCCGGATTCCCTACATCTTTCATCGTTCTCGAGCTCAAAATTCTCCTAACCTTTGTAGTGGATTTGAAACCGTTTGCGATTTCCGAATTTACCAGCCTTGGAATTGAGAGCGAGGCGGGCAGGTTCTGCGGAGCGTATAGGATTGCTTGTAAATAGCATACCGGATCGATGCTTGATTGCACGCAATGAGAGATATGGACCATTGCTATTTACATCCTATAGCGAAGCATAACCTCCGAGCGAGCAATTCGACAGCCTGGCGGTTTTTGGATACTTTTTGACGCCAAAAAGTATCAGGAGAGAAAATAGTTGAGGTACACGAACTATATTATACCCACAACGTTTCCTGTAGTTCCAAAATTTTAACTGATCGGCCGTTTAAACAACACCGGATCGGAAACGCCGAGTGTATCACCCATTCGTCCAATCATCAGGAATGTTGTGATGATAGAGTTGATCTCCAGCAGCTGACCGTTGTCCCAGTGCTCGCGGAGACGGTCCCACAGTTCGTCAGACACGTCGTTGGCATCTTCTACAATCTGGTCGATCAGTTCAAAGACGGCTTTTTCACCCTCATTGAAATTTGAGCTGTTTTTCCAGATTGAGTTTGCCAGGTCTCCCACTTTTTCGTTTGGCACGCCCAGTTCGTGAGCGATGCGTTCGTGCGCTCCAAAGCTGTAAAAGCTTTTCATGCCGCGCAATGTTTTCAGGATCACAAGTTCCTTGAATCCCCAGTCAATCCTACCTTCACCCAGGCTCTGAATCAGAAATTTGCTGATGGAGGTACACAGTGCAGGATTCGAAGCCATCGCCTTCACCAGATTTGGTATATGGCCAAAATACTCCTCTACTTCACTGAATAGCTCCTGCAGTGATTCATCCGCTTCTTTTTGATCTAACTCTTTTACAATCGACATATTATCCCCGTTTTAATTTTGTTCTGATTGACTTAGAAAATGTTCGAAGTGTTTTTGAGCCGCCTTTGAGGTCGGTGGTTCCTCTTTGAAAAGAACCGGATCGTGTCCGTGCCATACCGGCTCCAACTCCACGCCTAACGCATCACCGAATTTGCTCACCTGCAGATATGCGCCGATTGTGGCTACTATCTCGACGATCTGTCCATCATTATAATGCTCCTGCACTCTCTCCCACACTTCGGCCGGGATTTTTTCCGGATCGAGCGTTACATGCTGACAAAGATCCAGAATGGCCACCTCCCGCGGAGTGTAGTGTTCGCTGTTCTGATATTCAACACCTACAATATCCGCCTGCTTTTCCGGGGTTACGCCCAGGCGTTCACTTACGGCTTCATGCTGGGTCACGCAGTAGAGGCAGTCGCCCATCTTTGTTGACTTCAAAATCAGCAGCTCCTTTTCATACCAGGAGATCTGTCCCTCTTTGAGAATATCGAAAAAGATCTCCCACATTTTCTCTGCAATCTCCGGGGCATTTCCGGTAATCTTGAAGATGTTCAGGACCATTTCAAACCGTTCAACGGTTTTTTCGTAGACCTCCTTCGTGACCGGATCGGCCTGCTCGGGTTCTATATACGGTAGTTGTGCCATAATTTGAGTGGTTTTTTAGTTAATATTAGACCGGTTTATTAGTGGTGAACTAAAATTTTTATCCCATTCCTGCATTTCATCTTAAAGCAACTATTTCGGTTTCACGGTTCAAGGAGTGACATGTTCACATCCAGGAACTGCTCAATACCCCGGGATGTCTGTTCATACTTCATGGTCACCAGCGCCCCATTGAAACCATCCACCAGGTAGCTGGCAATCTTGTCTGGCGGCAGCGAACGGTTGATCTCACCCTGCTCCTGTCCCTGAGACGTCATGGCTGCAATGCGGTCTTTAATGACGTGAAACTTTTGGGTGATTGTTTCTGAGAGTTCAGTATCTACGGACCCCACTTCAAAACTGATGATGCTCATCAGGCAGGTCATCTCATACTTTTGATCCCTGTAGAACTCAAGCTGATCTTTAAAGAACGACTCTATTTTTTCTTTGCCGCTGAGCTCATCACGCTTCATCAATTTATCCAGATCATCGATCGTATCCTGCGCATATTTTTCAACTGCGTGAAGGGCAAAATCCTTCTTGCTATTGAAATAGTGGTAAAATGAACCTTTCGGAATGTGGCAGGCCTTCAGCACCTGCTGAACTCCCGTTCCGTAGTACCCGTTTTTCCGGATCAGTTCAATTCCTTTTGTAATAATCTCTTCTTTACTGTGTTTTGCCATAATTACTTTAAATTAGACCAGTCTATTAGTAAATAACAAAAAGCTGTTCAGTAATCAACTTTTTAAAATAAACCGTGGCGTACTCATGATTTATCCCCAAAAATATTTGGAGAAAATTGGATAAAGAACTCCATCGATTCGGGATTTTTCATCGCATCCTTGTTCACCACCTTGCTGACATCCATTCCCATCAGCGCCTTTTTTACAGGCACCTCCATTTTTTTTCCGCTGAGCGTGTAGGGAATGTCCGGAACCTCGATGATGTCATCCGGCACATGCCGTGGGGAGCCTTCCATTTTCAGTTTCTGTAGGATCTCAGGTTTTAGAATATCCAGGCCGATCTCTTTTTCCAGCACTACAAACAGGGGCATATAGTCGCGGCCTTCCTCCTGTTCAAGGTTCACAATCAGGCTGTCGTTGATGCCGTTGATTTTATCAAGTACGGCGTAGATTTCTGCTGTTCCGATCCGGATCCCCTTACGATTCAGTGTTGCATCGGATCGCCCCTGGATGATCAGGCTGCCGTTCTCGTAGAGTTTAATCCAGTCACCGTGGCGCCATTTCCCGTCATAGGTTTTAAAATAACTTTCACGGTACCGCTCGAAATGTTCATCTCCCCAGAAAAAGACCGGCATGCAGGGCATCGGGTTTTGGATTACCATCTCGCCCAGGGATCCCAAAATAGAGTCCCCCTGCTCATTGTATGCGCGAAGGTCGCATCCAAGCCCCCTTTTTTGGATCAGTCCCCGGTGTACAGGATTGTAGGGAGATCCGCCGACAAAGGCCGTACATACATCCGTGCCGCCGCTCATCGAGCAGAGCCAGACGTCTTCTGAGACCGAATTATATACCCAGTCGAACGCCTCCGGCGGCAGCGGTGCTCCGGTAGACCCAATCGATCTCAACTCAGACAGATCAAACGCAGAGCCCGGATTCAAATCCTCTTTCATACAGGCCACCAGGTAGGGTGCACTGGTCCCAAAATGGTGAATCGGCAGCTCTTCTGCCAGCTTCCAGAGCACATTCAGGTCTGGATAGCCTGCTGAGCCGTCGAACAGCACAGGCGTGGCCCCGGCCAGAAGGCTTGCCTGCAGAAAATTCCACATCATCCAGCCGGTGGTGGTATACCAGAAAAAGTTCTCGCCCTCTTTAACATCGTTGTGAAAATGGATGTATTTGAGATGCTCCAGCAGCATTCCGCCGTGAGAATGAGTGATCGCCTTTGGCTTTCCGGTCGTACCGCTGGAGTAGAGAACCCAGATTGGGTGATTGAATTCCACCGGTGTGAAACTGAGCGGTTCCGGCCTGGTTTTCAATACGGTCTCCCATGAGATATATGAGCTGTTTTCTTCAATTCCATCATCCGCATAGGGAATTAAAACGGTTTCCCGGACTGTGCTGATCTTGTCTGAAATTTCTTTAACCTCTTCTCTTCGCGAGTATTTTTTACCGTTATAAATGTGACCCGTAGTAGCAAAAAGAAGATTCGGCTCAATCTGGGAAAAACGGTCAATGACCGTGCTGATACCAAAATCGGGGGAGCAGCAGCTCCAGATAGCACCAAGAGAATTCACCGCAAGGAATATGATGATCGCTTCCGGGATGTTGGGGAGAAACCCGGCGACCCTGTCCCCTTTTCCGATTCCCTTTTTTTCCAGAAATACGCGTACTGATGAAACCTTCTGCTCCAGCTCCTTCCAGCTTACCGACTCCCGACGGCCTGTTTCAGAGGCGAAGTGGAGTGCCGGCCGGTCACTGCTTTTGTTCCGGAATATATGTTCGGCATAGTTCAACGTGGCTCCTTCAAACCATTTTGCACCGGGCATTTCGCGCGAAGAGAGCAGCTGCTCATACGGAGTGTGATGAATCACATCAAAGTAGTCCCAAACCGATTCCCAGAACTGCTC
Source organism: Bacteroidota bacterium (assembly GCA_009909035.1). Lineage (GTDB taxonomy): Bacteria > Bacteroidota > Rhodothermia > Balneolales > Balneolaceae > SW132. The sequence goes on along the minus strand of JAAAOB010000146.1, from coordinate 6,581 downwards.
GATGTTGTCAACCGACCACTCCCATAATTCGTTATAGGATGAGAATGTCAGCCCGTGATTATTCTCCAGCCAACGCTCATAATCCTTCAGGTGAGAGTGTTCAATAAATTCCGGGGCGGGTTTCCATAACACTTCATTCGCTTGATTCATCCCTACATTTCGTTTAGTTCTTGCAGCTTATCTCAGCAGTTCATTCATCAACTGCCATTTATATACTAATAAAAACGGATCTTCTTTTAACATTTCTGTAAAACTCGAAGCTGATTTACTTCGGGCCATATCATTCATCGAATGAGTTTCAAGGCAAAAGCTGGTCTCCTGTCATTGGGAGCCATTAATATTGCCTAAAAAAGGGCAAGACTATTTTGGAGGTGTCAGTTCAAAAGTCGCCTCTTCAAGATGGGAAAAGTTTAATCGAAACGGCAGCACCGGATGAGTTTAACGAGGGGTGAGTTCCGTATCCTTGAAGAAAACTGTAATTGAATTCCGGCTCTTGGCCCTTTCAACACACCCCTCGGATTGAAAATCTGCGTTCCGCAATTTTCAAATCCATTTCCCCTCTCGAGAGTGGATTTTGTCATCAATAAAGCCCAAAAACAGCATTTTTAAGATCTGTCGTCCATAGAGTGACGGAGTTGTTGGATGAGGACCTTCAGAGGCTGTCCAAAAAGGGTGTCATCCCGTACGTGATACGGGATCTCCAATCGTTGATATGGACAGAAGATACCGGATCGGGGTCCGGTATGACTGTTTGCTTGTAAAATTCTTTATTGAACACACTTTCTGGACAGCCTCTGAATCGCTCCAAAAAACACCCGGCCGTTCGAGACCTGTCACAAAGATTCGGACCTGCACCACTCATCCGATGACGGGAAGTCGTCGGATGAGGATAGTACCTTACCCAGACAAATCAGCATTGACGCGACAGTAGATGAATTATGGAAGATTCGCGTTACGTACTTATCCAAATATTTTCACAAATGATCTGCTACAACAGGCTTTGTTGATCCCCGTATCTGTCCAGGTACTGTTTCAGCTTCACTTTTTTGCGGGTGCTGTTGCTGGTCATGTACCGAAGTTTCCCAAAGATCGGGCGTTCCTGCCAGGCGCGATCAAACCGCCCGAAGCACCAGAAAATTCCCGAGTAGCTGTTGGGATCGCGGCCATCGATGGCATAGGTATTATTGAGATCGATCAGGTATTGAAGAGCGGTTCGGTAATCGGGTGTCCACTCGATCACTTTCTTGCCCCATAGCATCCGCAGGTAATTGTGGATGATTCCCTCTTCACGCAACTGCGTTTGCGCTGCGTTCCAGATGTCGTCATGGGTCTGCGAATGTTTTAGCTCCTCGTAGCTGTAGATCCACTCTCTCGGGTCATCCCGGTGCTTATCCATCGTTTTTTGAACCCAGTCGGGCAGGCTTTCAATCTGATCATAATCGGGGCGGTGATGGGCAAAATGAAATCCCACCTCCCGCCAGGTAATCACCTCGTCCAGGAATCCATCGACATTCGGATCACCATTAAAAAATCCGCCGGTTGACCCTTTGTTGAATGTAATCTTGTTAAGATCCCACCCGTTCGGCTGATGCTGCAGCACCGCGCGGACAATTTCATATTCAGAAATTTTACCAAAATGCAGCCACGGGCTCAGCCGACTCGTTTTTTTCTCATCCGGATCATTTCGTTTATCATCATACTCCAGCAGAGCATTTTTAATAAAATTACCCAGCATCCCGGTCGCCTCCGAACGTCCGCCGTGCACGTCGATTGGCTGTACAGAATGATCAATATTCAACCCTGAGATAAATTCCGGGATGTGATCCAGCGCTTTTTTTGCCTCGGGCAGATTTTCGAATGTGGACTCCGGCAGCTGAACCTTGACCCTGTTTTCAAGTTCGTCCAGGGGATCTTGCTTCGGAGGGTTCGTATACGCCTCGATAAAGTTCTTTTGCATAATCTTGCGAAAGAAATAGGCGCTGTATGGATCTTTTTCGGTCAGACCCAGCGGAATCAGTCCGTTGCTGTCTACCGTGATGTACGGAATCTCCATCTCGTTCGGGTAGGATGTATTCCGCTCCCGCATGATGAATACTGGATATTCATCCGTCACCAAAACAGAGGCGTTTGACGCCAGGTCTTTCAACAGCTTCTCGTACTGCCCCGGATCCTCTTCCAAAAATGAGACATAATTCAACTCCTGTTGAGTGGCATATTCAAGATGCTCTTTCATCCCCTGCATCATGAACGTATGGGAGCGATCGGTTGCCCAGGGATAATCGCATGAGAACGCTTCAAGAATCAGCAGTGGCTTTCCCAGCTTGTTGGCCCATCCTACGGCATACTCCAGCGCAAAATTGTAATGAAAGCGCCGGTTGATCTGCATCCAGTAGAGAACATACTCTCCATCCGTGTTGGGCTCGTGTTGATTTCGTTTAAAAACGCGATGGCTGTTGAAGTTTTTCATGGTAGTTTCAACAACGAATACAGACCATGAATTCCCTGGAACTACCGCTTCCCGTGTTTGACGAATTTTTGAAATTAAAAAATTGCATCCATTCTTTGACAAAAAAAGTGCCTCCCACAGCTTTTTGGGGTAGCTGACAGAAGGCACTTCGTTTTTTTAAATCCCAGATCTTTTACTTAGTCAAGAAATGTCACTTTTCCTGTGTCCAGATCGTAAAACGCTCCGGCGATTACAATTTCACCGTTTGCTTCAAGATCTGCCAGGATAGAGCTTCTCTCCCGCATCTGCTCTATTGTATGCTGTACATTGTTGTTCACGACCTCGGTAACATAGTCGTTATTATCTGTGCTCATCTCACCCTCATAGTCATCGGTCATTTCAACAGCGGGTTTGATTTTTGACAGCATGGCGGTAATATTCCCCAGCCGGACATCATCGATGGCGGACTTTACAGCGCCACAGCTCTCATGTCCCAAAACCACCACTACTTTCGAACCGGCGACAGCCGTTCCAAATTCGGTGCTTCCAAGGATATCTTCGTTGACAAAATTACCGGCCACTCTGGCCACAAAAATATCACCGACACCTCTGTCAAATACATGCTCTACTGGAACACGGCTGTCAATGCATGAAATAATGACCGCTTCCGGGTATTGGCCGCCAGAGGTTTTACTGACCTGCTCCTGGTAGTTGCGCAAGGTTAACTCGTTGTTGATATAGCGCTCATTCCCTTCTTTCAGACGTTCAATGATCTCTTCAGGCGTCAGGGCTTCCTGATCCTCTTTTGTCATTACATCTGAAACAGGTTCAGTCTCCATAATTTCAGAGGGTTCCTCCTCTTGCTGTGGAGTACATGCAAAAAATAGTGGCAAAGCTGTAATCAAAAGTATGTAACGAAAACTATTGTTATATAACATAATCGTGTGATTTGAATTGGTTTGGGTAAAGTTTAATTAAAAACCGAAGATCGAGTCCGTTTAAACAATTCCTACGGATGAAAACCGATAGTCTCAGTCTTCCATCCGCCCGTCCATTAGATACACAGAAGCCATGAATCGAGGCATCTGATCCTGAACTGCGGCTGTTGAATTGTTTCGTTACGTTGTTCGCGGAGGTGGGGTGGGAATTTGCTTTACGATACCGCTGCCGATCTCGGTAAGCGGGGCGGAAAAAAGATCCGGCTTTTGGCTCAAGGGAACCGAAGGAATGGACGATAAAACCTCATCATCTTTTCCTATCTCTTCCACCATGGTTTTGTGATCTCTCTCATCACCACCGGATTGCTCCACAGGAAATTGGACCGGTTGCTCCGGGGCTTCGTATGGGACAACGCCTGCAAAAAACACCAATCCCATAAGCAGGACGAAGAGTCGATATGTAGGTGAATCTTGCATTACGTTTTACTGTGGGTCTAATACTTTACTCAATTCTGAGATTGAAGAAACTACTAATTAAAACAATATCAAAATCATTCGGCTAAAACAGACGTTTTTTAACCAGGCACGGTACGTCCGGAGCTGTTTCGTACCGCAATTTACGATCCGGGAAAACTCCAGCCAATAAGTTTTGCTATGGTTTCAGCTGAAGGAGCCTTGGTTATGTCGGGGCTGTTTCCCCTGCTTCTCACCATCCATTGAATTGCCGGTTTCACCCAGCCAAATCGGCCGTGGGATGATTCCGCCCGCAACAGCGACTCCTGGTAGAGCGAGATCAACTCTTTAAAGCAGGTTTTTGCCGTCGGTTCAATCGTATCGGGCATTTCGGTTTCAAATGATGCAATCAGGGCCAGGACGTGATCAAGACGCTCATCCATCTCCGGTGTGGCGTGCTTCTTGATTTGATTGACCAGCACCTCAAGCGCATCGGTTTTCCGAATGGCGCGAAGGATATCGAGTACAATGATATTGCCCGATCCCTCCCAGATCGGCAGCACGTTCACATCCCGGAAGAGCTTGGGCATGATGAAATCTTCGATGTAGCCGTTGCCCCCCATCAGCTCCATACATTCACGCACGATATAGACCGATTTTTCAGCGGTCCACCACTTGGCCATCGGCGTCAGAATCCGGAGCAATGTTCGCTCTTGTTCATCACCGTTCTCAGCGGCGTCCATTGCCCGGATGGCCCGCCAGGTGAGCAAAAACCCGGTTACGTAGAGCGATCCAAGCTCATAAAATTTTTCCCGTATCAGCGGGTGTTCCACGGCGGTTGTATCAAACGTAACCCTGTGGTTCAGGTATTGCCACGCCTCCACAACGGCCCGGCGGCTTCCCGCAATGGCCGCTACGGAATTGTAAAGGCGCGACATATTGATCATCTCCGCCATGATCTTAAAACCGTCTCCCTCCGGGCCGATCCGTTTTCCAACAGTGTCGGTAAGCAGCACCTCGGCGGTAGCCATCGATCGAACCCCCATCTTCTCCTTCAGCCGCATAATGTCCATTAGGTTACGTGTTCCGTCTTCCAGAAATTTTTCCACCAAAAATAGGGATAACCCCCGGGTTCCCTCCTGCAGCGGGCCGGTTCGAGCCAGCGCCAGGATTACATCGGCGTTGGCATTGCTGCAAAACCATTTCTCTCCATTCAGATGGTACAGATCATCTTCAATATGGCTGGCCACCGTCCGATTGGCGCCCACATCTGATCCGCCCGCTTTTTCGGTCAGATACATTGCCCCCGTCATGAGCTGTTCGCCCTTTCGGCTGGATAGTTTTGGGATCAGACGTTTGCGGTCCTCCCCGGTGGCATGTCGGTCAAGAACATGGGCAGCGCCGTCGGTCATACAAAGGGGACAGTAGATTCCCAGCTCGCCCATTGCAAATAGCTGACCTGCTGCAAATCCAAGCTTATGGCGATCGCTGGCAAATCGTTTCCGAAGCCCCGGTTCATACTTTACATAAAACATTTCTGAACGGGCGGCAATATCCATCATCATCCAGTAGGCCGGGTGGAAGCGGATGGAGTTCAACTCTTCACCATACGGATTACGCTTTACCAATTCCGGTCCGTTTTTATCCGCATCCAGCGACAGGGCATCCAGCACCGTTGCGGCGTCTCGTCCAAGTTCCACGAAATTGTCCTTCATGTATCCTGCCGCTTCAGATGAAGCGTACTCTCGCAAATAGTCCACGAGGATTTGATCACTTTCATAGAAGTTAGAGCTGTATTCAGCCTCCTTTCGCAGAACATGGTTCCCGGGATGTGGCATATGTACCTCCAAATGTGTCGTTTATTAAATGTACAAGAAGCGCAGAATCTCTTCAAAGTTTCCCCTCAAATTCTGCATTCCGTCCTTAATTTTACTATTCTTGACCTTATGGAAACGTTTCAAAAGCAGATTACCCTCTCCCCAAAATCACGCGGGTTTCACCTGGTGACCGACGAAATCCTGGATAAAATTCCGGAACTATCAAAAATTGATGCCGGAATTGCCCACATCTTTATTCAGCATACAAGCGCGGGTTTAACCATTAACGAAAATGCCGACCCTTCCGTACGCCGCGATTTCGAAACCCACTTTAACCGGATGGTCCCGGAAGACACCTCCCTTTTCGAACATACGCTGGAAGGTCCGGACGATATGACCTCGCATATAAAAAGCTCCATTCTGGGTCACTCCATATCCGTTCCGGTAACCAACGGCCGCTTCAACCTGGGAACCTGGCAGGGAATTTACCTTTGCGAACACAGAAACCACGGTGGATCGAGAAGAATTGTGGTTACTTTGATGGGCTCTTCTCTCTGAATACTGCCGGAAGTTCAAATCTGATGACTTCCATATCTGCATCGTAAAATGTGAACTTATAGCCTCCGTTGGATTCTTACATCTGTCAAATACCACCAAAAGCCGTCCGAAATGGGCGTTAATCGCACTCGATGCGCTCATTTTTTGAACACGTAGCGCCAGCGGAGTGAAATCTTCTCTCCTTACCAAAGGCAGGAGATGCCGCATCGGGACGTGGTATCACATCATGGTTGATGAATGAATGGTACGAACATGTTGATGCCTAAATACGGTTGACGTTTTTAGTTAACATGTAACATTTTGGTCGAAGTTAACTTCGACCAAATGTTGACGCGATAATCAGGGTGATCACCCTGATTGAGTTCTTTG